>DASZGT010000394.1:0-1515 GCA_035938575.1 Acidimicrobiales bacterium | reverse complement strand
CTCCCGACGCTGGCGGATGCTCTCGATGAGCTGGTCGGTGGTGCCGATCATGACGATGGGCGACCCCTCGATCTGCTCGGAAGGGACCGACATGGCCCCGGCCAGCTGGGCGACGGCCTCCTCCCGGTTGGGCACGACCTGCACGATGAAGGTGAGGCACTGCAACTCCAGTTGGTCGAAGCGCGGGCCTGCGGCCTCTTTGATCCACTCGATCCGCTGGTGGTAGTACCCGGCTGCGGTGGTCTCGAGGACCTCGCGCCCGACATGCCCGGCGGTCAGGCTCGGATTGACTCCCACGATGTCGGCCTCCCGCGCCGCGATGCCGAGCACCCGCTTTCCTCCGCCTCCGATGATGATGGGCGGATGCGGTCGCTGCGCGGGCGTCGGCGCCCCCCGCGCGTCAGTGACGTGGTAGTGCCGGCCCTCGAAGGTGGCCTTGCCCGTGGACCAGAGGGACTTCATCACCGCCAAGCTCTCGGCCATGCGGGCGATGCGCACGCCGGGGGCATCGAGAGGCAGGCCCGACTCCTCGTAGTCGGTGGTCATCCAGCCCGCACCCAACCCGAACTCCACCCGCCCCTCCGAGCACAGGTCGAGCGTGGCGATCTCCTTGGCCAGCACCATGGGGTGGCGGTAGTCATTGCCGAACACCAGCGAACCGACCCGGAGGGTCGAGGTTGCCTCGGCGGCCACGGTCAGCGCCACCAGAGGCCCGAACTGATCCTCGAAGTGATCCGGGATGAACAGGGTGGAGTACCCGAGGTCCTCGATCTTGCGGGCCGTGGCCCGCCAGGCGGGCCCCGAGTCGGCCTTGGACAGCTGGACTCCGAATCGAAACGTCGACATGGCCGGAGCCTAGAGCCAGAGGCTTTACGCTGGTGCGGTGGCACCTCCCTCCGAGCCCGAGCCGTGGACCCCTGACTCCTGGCGGTCGAGGCCCGCGGCCCAACAGCCCGTATGGCCGGACGAGGCCGAGCTCAAGCGCGTCCACGCCCAGCTGACCGGCCTGCCGCCCCTGGTGTTCGCGGGTGAGGCCCGGCACCTCACCGCCGCCCTCAGCGAAGCGGTCAACGGACGGGCGTTCGTCCTCCAAGCCGGGGACTGCGCCGAGTCCTTCACCGAGTTCAGCGCCGATGCCATCAGGGACAAGTTGAAGGTCATCCTGCAGATGGCGGTGGTGCTGACCTACGGCGCCGGCGTTCCGGTGGTGAAACTGGGTCGCATCGCCGGCCAGTTCGCCAAGCCACGCAGTTCCGACACGGAGCAGATCGGGGACCAGGTCCTCGACTCCTTCCGCGGTCATATGGTCAACGACGACCTGCCCGACCGCGACTCCCGGATCCCCGACCCCACCCGGTTGGTGGCCGCCTACCATCAGTCGGTTTCCACGCTCAATCTCCTCCGGGCCTTCACCAAGGGCGGGTTCGCCGACCTCAGCCAGATCCACGCCTGGAACCAGGAGTTCGTGGCCTCCTCCACGGAGGGACAGCGCTTCGAGGACATCGCCGAGGGGAT
>DASZGT010000393.1:0-3237 GCA_035938575.1 Acidimicrobiales bacterium | reverse complement strand
CGATCGCAGCATCGACTGAGGAGTGAGCGGTGCCACTGGAGCGTCGCCTGACCATGAAGGACGGAAGACCATGAGATTCATGTTGCTGCAGAACTACGGAGAGGTCGAGTCGGAGTGCCTCCCCATGACCGAGTGGACCCCGGGGGACGTCAAGGCCCACATCGAGTTCCAACAGGCGCTGAACCAGGAGCTCACCGAACGAGGCGAGCTGGTCGATGCCCAGGGCCTGGCCGGGCCGGAGGTGGCCCGGTTCGTGGTGTCGGACGGTGTCACCGCCCCGGTGATCACCGATGGCCCCTTCCCCGAGTCGAAGGAGCTGCTCGCCGGGTACCGGCTGGTGGACGTCGACACGACCGAGCGGGCCATTGCCATCGCCGCCCAGGCGTCGGCGGCGCCCGGGCAGAACGGGGTCCCGATCCGTCAGCCCATCGAGGTGCGCGAGGTGCTGAGCGCCCCCGACCCCGAGGTGTGACCGGCGGTGCCATCGAGGGCCTGCTGCGCGAGCTGGCGCCGCAGGTCCTCGGTGCGGTGGTCCGCCGATACGGCAACTTCGCCAGTGCCGAGGATGCCGTGCAGGAAGCACTCCTGGCCGCAGCCACCCAATGGCCGGTCGACGGTGAGCCGGACAATCCACGTTCCTGGCTCATCCGGGTGGCCTCTCGGCGCATGGTGGATCAGTTCCGCCGCGACGATGCCCGGCGGACGCGGGAGGATCTGGCTGCCTCCTGGTCCTGGTCGCTGACCCGACCTGACCCGGTTTCGGAGCAGGACGACACGTTGATCCTCATGATCATGTGCTGCCATCCCTCCTTGTCGCCCGCCTTGGCCATCCCGCTCGCCCTGCGGGCGGTGGGCGGTCTCACGACCCGCGAGATCGCCGCCGCATTTCTGGTTCCGGAAGCGACCATGGCCCAGCGAATCAGTCGGGCCAAGGCCAAGGTCAAGGCGTCGGACGAACCGTTCGGCCTCCCCGAGCCCGACAGGCGCGCCGAGCGAATGCGGTCGGTGCTCCACGTCCTCTACCTCCTGTTCAACGAGGGCTACGCCAGCAGCAGCGGCCCCGACCTGGCCCGCACGGACCTGTCCGGCGAGGCCATCCGCCTGGCCCGAGGCGTCCGCGCCTCGGTGCCCGAGGACCCCGAGGTGGCCGGCCTGCTCGCCCTCATGGTGCTCACCGACGCCCGTCGTCCGGCCCGGACCGGGGCCGACGGCGAACTGGTCCCCCTGGCCGAGCAGGAGCGCACCCGCTGGGACCGGGGCCTGATCTCCGAGGGGGTGGCCTTGATCACCGAGGCCCTCCGACAGGGGCAGGTGGGCGAGTACCAGGTCCAGGCGGCCATCGCGGCCGTGCATGACCAGGCCGCCGGCTACGGGGACACCGACTGGTCCGAGATCCTCTCCCTCTACGGCCTGCTCGAGCGGATGACCGGAAATCCGATGGTGACCCTCAACAAAGCCGTGGCCACCGCCATGGTCCAGGGGCCGGGCGCCGGCCTTGCCCTACTCGACGGCCTCGACGAGCGCCTCGGCGACCACCACCGCATCCACTCCGTGCGGGCCCACCTCCTCGAGCAGGCCGGCGACACCGACGCCGCCGTCGCCGAGTTCCGGGCTGCGGCCCGTCGGACCACCAACCTCCGCGAGCAGCACTACCTCGCCACCGAGGCCGCCCGCTTGGCCACGGCGCCGACCGACAATTGAACCAGCTCACCCGGCGGCGACAGTTCCTCGCCCGCTCGAAGCGCTGGATGCCGATTCGGAACCCCTGCCGTGTGGCGGCGTGGAGTCCTCGCCGGTGGCGTTCGACGAGACGACCGGCCAGCCGGGCTGTCGTCCTCAGTGTTTCGGATACCGTTGGGGACCCGACGGTGGTGAACCACTCGGGGCTGATGCAATGTCGCCGGGAGGCACGAATGGACGAAGAGCACGCTCGGGCGCTCCTGCAGGCCGAACGGACCCGCGTGGAGACTCTGCTCGACGAGACAACCGCTGACGCCCGCGACGACCGGGCCGCCGCCAACGAGTCCGGCGATCTCACCGACCCGGCGGAGCGGCTCACGGCCGAGTCCGGAGACGACGCGGTTGTCGCCGGTCTGCGCGAGCGGCTGGCCGCCTTGCAGCGCGCCGAGCAGCGGCTCGAGGGCGGAACCTTCGGCTACTCGGTCCGCAGCGGGCTTCCCATCCCCGACGCCCGTCTCGAAGCCGATCCGGCCGCCGAGCTCACCGTGGAAGAAGCTCAGCAGAGCTGACTGGCGCGTGCCAACCCGCTGCTGTCCCCGGATCGAGGACTCGCGGCCCGCTGGGCGAGGCCGTATACGGGTGTGGTTCGGATCCGGGGGGCGGCGGCCGTCGCGGCCCGCCGCTCCGGTGTCAATATGTGCGGATGATCGACCATGTCTCGATGCTGTGCTCCGACCTGGCCTCAAGTGCCGCCTTCTACGACGCCGTCCTGGCTCCGCTCGGAGGAGGACGAGTCGTGGACTTCGGGGAGGTCATCGGCTTCGGCATCCCCCCGAGGCCCACCTTTTGGATCGCGCAGAGCCCGACCGGCGTCGGATTCCGCGAATCCCACATCGCCTTTGTCGCTCCCGACCGGATATCGGTCACCGTGTTCTTCGATGCCGCGGTGGCCGCCGGTGCCGAGGTGCTGCACCAACCCCGCATCTGGCCGGAATACCACCCCGACTACTACGGCGCCTTCGTTCGTGACCCGGACGGGAACAACATCGAGGCCGTCTGCCACACGCCCTGACTCGTCCTCCGGTTGACCGCGGCGCTCGCCCATGATCAGCATCGCCGACGGCCTGGGGCTGCTGATCGGGATCGTGGTGATCGCCACCATCGCCGACCGACTGCGGATCGCATACCCCATCCTGCTGGTGATCGCCGGCATCGGCGTGGCCCTGATACCGACGCAGCACCGGATCCAACTCCAGCCCGATCTCGTCCTGTTGGTGTTCCTACCGCCGCTGATCTACGACGCATCGCTCGACACGTCCGCAAGCGAGCTTCGCTCGCACCTGCAGCCCATCCTCCTGCTCGCCGTCGGACTGGTGTTGGCCACCATGGTGTCGGTCGCCGTGGTCATCCACACCATGGTCGGGGGGATGAGCTGGGCCGTTGCCTTCGCCCTCGGCGCCATCGTTTCGCCGCCCGACTCGGTGGCCGCCACCCAGATCGCCGGAAAGCTCGGTCTCCCCCGCCGGCTGGTGACGATCCTCGGCGGTGAGGGCTTGA
>DASZGT010000392.1:0-3413 GCA_035938575.1 Acidimicrobiales bacterium | reverse complement strand
GCCACACTCCATTCTGCCTGATCGATGCGGTTCAGCGGTGTCAGCGGGTAGCGTCAGGGAAGTGGAACCCGTTCCCTCCACCAAACAGCTCCTGCGGTGGAGCGAGGCCCTGGCCGGCATCGCCCGGACCGGCCTCGGCTTCACCGAGTCCCTCTACGAGCAGGAGCGCTTCGAGGAGATCCTCCGGGTGGCCGCCGACATCCGGGTCACGGTCGAGCTGGGCTCCGACGGCGCCGAGGATGCCGAAGGCCTGGTCCACGAGTGGCTGGGATCGGTCGGCAAGGGCGTCCCGGGCTACGTGACCCCGAAGGTGGCGGTGGGGGCGGCGGTGGGCAACGACAACGACGAGATCCTGTTGGTGCAGCGGTCTGACTCCGGTGTGTGGCTCTATCCCACCGGGTGGGCCGATGTGGGGTACTCGGCCGCCGAAGTTGTGGTCAAAGAGGTCGAGGAGGAGACGGGCATCGAGGTCGAGGTGGTTCGGCTCATCGCTGTGCTCGACGGCCTCCGGATTGGCATCAGCCGCATACCCCTCTACTCCCTGGTATTCCAGTGTCGACCGGTGGGCGGTGAGCTCAAGGCCCACCCCCTGGAGTGTTCCGACGTCGGGTGGTTCCCACTCGACGACCTCCCCTATCCCCTGGCGGGGGCGGAGCGCTGGGGCAAACACGTCTTTGCCGCCTTGCGGGGCGAGCCCATCGAGGTGCTCTACGACCCGGTGCGGTCGCCCGTCTGGCGAGGCGATCCCGAGCGGGACTAGCGGCCTTCGGTGCCAAGCTCGCGGGGGAGGTTGGCTGGCTACCCGGCCGGCACGGGGCCCTCGTCGACGTGGCCCGGTCGTGAGCGAGGGTCGACCGGGCGACAGCCGATGGGACGACGGTCGACGGGGCGACGGTCGACGGGGCGCCCCTGGCTACACTCCCACTCTGTGATCCCCGACCGCCGGCAGCCGACGCCGACGTGATCGCCAACTCCGCCTCCGAGATCACTGTGTCCGAGATGGTGGAGAGCACCCCGGAGCTGGTCGAGGCCTTTACCCGACTGATCCCCCAGCTCTCGTCGTCCTCGCCCCCGCCGACGCCCGACGAGTTGGAACAGATCGCTGCGGCGTCGTCGTCGGTGCTCCTGGTGGCCCGAGCCTCCGACGGCACCATCGTGGGCTCGCTGACGCTGGTGCTCTTCCGCGTCCCCACCGGGCTTCGTGCCTGGATCGAGGACGTCGTCGTGGACGAGTCGGCCCGCGGCGCCGGGGTGGGCGAGTCCCTGGTCATCGAGGCCCTCCAGCGGGCCTCCGCCGCTGGGGTCAAATCGGTGGATCTCACCTCGCGCCCCAGCCGGGATGCGGCCAATCGCCTCTACCAGCGCCTCGGATTCGAGGCGCGCACGACCAATGTCTACCGGAGAACGCTCGAAGGCCCGGAACGGAGCATCGGCTCGGTCCCGTGAGGCCGGCCGTCCCTGGGGTTCGTTCGGAGGTCAGGCTCCTTCGGCCACGACCGCGTCGGTCAGCGCGTCGATGCCGGCGAGCCGGCCGGCCAGTTCCGCGCTGAGCCGGTAGCGGGTGCCCAAGGCGGACGGGGCCGTGTAGCTCACCCTCGTCTGGCCGCCGTCGTCCCACACCAGCACCTTCAGCGGTAGGTCGAGAGCGGCGAGTGGGGCCGCCGCCATCACCGGCGTTCCCGCCTCGGGACTCCCGAAGATGACGACCTTGGTGTCCCGCAGATCGAGTCCACGACCCTTCGCCTCGCCACTGTGATCGATCACCGCGAAGACCTTCAACCCTCTCGTCGTGACCAACTCCGACAAGCGGGAGACCGTGTCGGGCACCGACCGGGAGCTCGCCTTGGTCACGACACCACTATCGTCCGGACCCGTGGTGGCCATCCCTCCATCGTTCTCCCTGCGACGTCGCCTGGCAAGGCTGTTCGCCCCGCTTCCCAGTCATTCATCGTCTGGCGTGCCACTCATCCGACTCACTCGGCATCCGACGGACAGGGTCACGCCATGACCAAGGGGGCCAGGTGGTTGACCGACCGCCCTGCCGAACGGTTCGATCTGGACGGCGTGACCCTGCGACGATCGAGTGCGGACGACGTCGACGAGCTGGTTGCCGCCGTCAACCACAGTCTCGACCACCTGCGGCCCTGGATGCCATGGGCCCAGCAGCCGGCCACGCCCGAGTCGATCGGGGCGTTCCTCTGGCAGGCCGACGTCACCTGGAGGGACGGTCGCGAGTTCCAGTTCGCCATCCGCGGCCAGCGCGGGTCCCGACCGGACGCCCTTCTCGGCTTTTGTGGACTGCACGATCGGGTGGGAGTCGGAGCGCTGGAGATCGGCTACTGGGTACGGGCCGATTGCACGGGACGCGGTGTGGCCACCACTGCGGCTGCCGCGCTGACTCGATCGGCCCTGGGCCTCGACGGCGTGACCCGGGTCGAGATCCGCTGCGACGCGTCGAATGTGCGGAGTGCGGCAATTCCGCCCAAGCTGGGGTTCCGGCTCGACCGGGTGGTGGTCCGATCGCCCGAGGCACCCGGCGAGACCGATCGTCAGCTGGTCTGGGTGGCGGACTCCGATGGCGTCGACGATCTTCCGGGAGGTACCCGGCACCCACCAGCAGACCGCGGCCGGTGAGTTGCCGAGGGAGCCGGGCCCGCGGGAGGGAATCAGCCGATCTTGACCAAGTCCACGACGAAGATCAGCGTGTCGTTGGCGGCGATGCCGTTGCCCGGGGACACGGACCCGTAGGCCAGGCTGGGCGGGATGACCAGCTCGCGTCGGCCCCCGACCTTCATGCCCACGACCCCGTGGTCCCAACCTGGGATCACGGCGCCCTTGCCCAGGACGAACGTGAAGGGCTGACCCCGGTCCCACGACGCGTCGAACTGTTGCTTGCTCGAGTACGCGACACCGACATATTGCACGGTGGCGTTGTCCCCCGCCTTGGCCGCCGGCCCGGTGCCCACGATCAGGTCTGTGCTCTCGAGCTGGGTCGGGGGAGCCCCGGGGGGCACCGTCACCGTCGGCTTGGTCCCAAAGGTGCCGGCCGGCGACGGGTTCTGCACCGGGACGATCACGAGCGAGGCCGCAGTGGTCGAAGGGCTCGACGACGCACTGCTGCACCCGGCCAATCCCAGGGTGGCCACGGCGAGCCCGACGAGCGACCACGAGCGAATGCGGGGCATGGAGAAGGTCCTTTCCGAGGGTGTCGAGAATGTGCGGCACGGGAAGGCCGGCACCGCTGGGCAGACGGTAGTCGGCAGCCGCACCCAATGGGCACCGCCTCCGGTCGAGGCCTCTCCGGCCCTGTCGGGGTCGATACACCCCCCTGGCACCATGGCCCCATGACCCTTCGAACGCTGCAGCGGGTGGCCCACGACCTGCGTTCAGCGCTGTCCGACCTCGAGCCTGAA
>DASZGT010000391.1:0-4149 GCA_035938575.1 Acidimicrobiales bacterium | reverse complement strand
CACCACCGATCGTGTCGCTGCGGGAGTGGGAGGCGGCGCGCCAGCAGCTGCTCGTGAAGGAGAAAGAGGTGACCCGCGCCCGGGATGCGCTGGCCGCCGAGCGCCGGCGGATGCCGTGGCTGGCCGTCGACAAGGTGTATGCGTTCGACGGGCCCGACGGCAGGGCGAGCCTGCTCGACCTGTTCGAGGGCCGCCGTCAGCTGATCGTCTACCGAGCCTTCTTCGAGCCGGGCGTGGCCGGCTGGCCCGAGCATGCGTGCCCCGGTTGCTCCCTGGTGGCCGACCAGGTCGCCCACGTCGCCCATCTGAACGCCCGCGACACCACGCTTGCCTTCGCCTCGCGTGCGCCGCAGTCCGACATCGAGCGGGTCAAGACGCGTATGGGCTGGGAGATGCCGTGGTACACCATGACCGACGGCTTCGACACCGACTTCGGGGTGGACGAGTGGCACGGCACGAACGCCTTCATCCGAGAGGGCCACAATGTGTTCCGCACCTACTTCATCAACAACCGGGGCGACGAGGCGATGGGGAGCACGTGGAGCTACCTCGACCTCACCGCGCTCGGGCGCCAGGAGGAGTGGGAGGACTCGCCCGAGGGCTACCCCCAGACGCCGCCGTACGCGTGGTGGAACTGGCACGACGAATACGGCAACGCCCAGACCCCCTCGTGATCCGACGGCGACAGGGAGCCTCCCGCTAGTTCCGCGGGGTCACCACGAGATCGTTCTGGGCCATGTTCGCGGCCCGGAGGTCGGCGTGCATCTCCCACGGTGGCTGGGGGAGGACGTGCCCCGTCTCCAGAAGGGATTTGAGGTTGGCCAGCACGGCCGGCCATCCGACAGAGATGGCATGGAGGGCGTCCTCATCGGCCAGGTTCTCGTGGGTAACGGTGAGGCGCACGATGTCACGGTAGGGCTCGATCTCGAACGTCACCCTTGAGGGTCCTTCGGGAGGTGCCTCGCCGGTTCCATCGAACGTCATCACCAATCGCCGGGGCGGCACCGCTTCCAGGACCGTGCCGATGACGTCGGCGATGCCGGAGCCATCGATCCGGCGGTGCTCCCACTGCGAGCCGACCTGCCAGTCAGAGATGTTGTGATGGCCCCAATAGTCGGCGGTCAGTTCGGCGTCGGTCAATGCGTGCCAGGTCTTCTCCGGCGTGCTGTGGATATAGGTGACGTACACGAAGTGCGGCGTGTCGGTCATGTCAGCCTCCTCTGCTAGTCGTTTCACCCGGCTGAGGGCTCGGAGTCTCGGACGCTCGAATTTTTCGATCCAACGTTCCTCCATCTCGCGGAGAGGAACGGGATTGAGGTAGTGCAGTTTTTCCCGTCCCCGCCAGACCGTGCTGATCAGGTTGGCGGCCTCGAGGACGCCCAAGTGCTGTGTGGCTGACTGGCGGGCCATGTCGAGCTCCGCGCACAGCTCGCTCAACGTCTGTCCGTTGCGCTCGTGCAGGCTGTCCAGCAGGTATCGGCGGGTTGAGTCGGCCAGGGCCCTGAAGACCTTGTCCATCCCGTCGGCCACAGGCCCATTATGCAGGTAAATACCTGCCTAAGTCAACCTCACCACGCTTCTGCCAGGCACGGTGGGCAACCTGGACCCGGGCAGGCGGGCACGGTCTCCACGCTGCGGGTTGCATGCATCGGGACCGAGTGGCGACCGCCTACGAGCCATCGGTTCACGGGCCCGTGTGGTGGGCAATGATCGGGGGCCAGCCGTCGCGTGCCGAAGGGACGCTCGGCTCCCAGCCGGTGGCCGCCTTGAAGCCGGCATTGGCGAGTCGCTGGGAGCGAGCGACGGCCTCGGACCTGCCTCCGCCCAGCCGGGCCAGAACCTTCCCGAGCTCGCGGAGCCGGCGACGCCCGAGTGCGTCGGCGAAGACGGCGTGGAGCTCGCTCCGCCGCAGCGGCTCGTCGTCGGCCACGTTGTACGCGCCGGAGGGCGCGCTCAGGGCGGCGGCGACGGCGGGACCGACATCGTCGCCGTGGATCGACGACACGTACCCGTGGGGATCGCCGACGGACGGGGCGATGCCCCACCGGGCGGCCATGCGCACTGCTTGCCGGGAGTGGGTCGCAACCGGGCCGTAGAACTGGGCGAACCGAAGGACGACGCCAGTGCGCCCGTCCCGGGTGAAGCGGGCTACATTCGCCTCCGCCTCGAGGGCACTCTCGGTGACCGTCGTCGGCTGCGGCTCGACCTGTTCGTCGATCCACTCGTTGCCACGGCCCGGGTAGACGAATCCGATCGACTCCTGTACGAAATGGGTGGCCTCGCCGGCCAGGGCGGCTTCGACCAGATTGGCCGAGACCAGGCGACGGATCCGGTCGTTCTCCTTCCAGGCGCCCGGCAGGCCGGCTCGGGTCAGTGAGGGGATGTGCGTGGCGAGGTTGCACACCGCATCGTGCTCTCGCAGGGCCCGTTTGGTCGCGGTGGGGTCGAAGAGGTCGACCTCCACGGGGTCCGCCCCCCACGACCGCAGCAGCTCTGCTTTCACCGGGCTCCGGCTCGCCGCCGTGACCTCGTGCCCGGCGGCCACGAGGGCGGGGACAGCACCCCGGCCGGCGACGCCCGTCGCCCCGGTGACGAAGACCCTCATCGCAGCGCCCCCTGCATCCATGCCGCTCCCTTCTGGGCTGCCTCAGGATGAATGTGCAGCGCCAGGTCCATCACCAGGTCCGCCACGGAGGTCCCGCGCAGCTCGTCCCGCCAGGCCCGCTCGGCCCTTCCCATGGTCAGGGCGATCCCACACGGGCGGCGGTACGCCGCCGGTGCGCAGGCAGAGGGCCCGCGTTGGCGGATCTCCTCGCAGCGGAACGCATGCTCGTCCCCCTCCACCGCCAGCACGATGTCGAGCACGGAGATCCGATCGGCCGACCGGGCCAGGCGGTAGCCGCCCTTCGGCCCCGGGTCGGCGGCGATGAGGTCGGTCTTGGCCAGGGCCTGGAGCTGCTTGGCCAGGTAGGCGGGGGGCACCTCATGGAACTCGGCCAGGCGGGCTGCGGTCATGGTGTGCCCGGGAGGGACCAGGGCCAGCACGCTGCAGCAATGCAGGGCCCACTCGACTCCCTGCGACAGCTTCACTGCCCCCTCCGGGGAGCACGGGAGGATCGGGTCATAATACGGACATTATCTATCCGAGATTCGGGGCGGCAATTTGCTGTCCGGCTCCTCCAAGCCCGGAGCACGGGGTTTCTATACTCCGGCTGTGGCCGAGCCGTCCGATCCCTTCGAGTTGGCCATCGACGCCCTGGTGGCCCGGGAGTTCGAGGAGTCCCCGCTGATGGCGGCGGCCATGGGCCGAGACGGCTTCGACCACCGCCTCGACGACTGCACGGCCGCCGGTTTCGAACGTCGGGCGGCCGACGACCGCCTGTGGCTCCAGCGCTTCTCGGATATGGATCCAGAGGGGCTCTCCTCCGAACAGGTCATCGATCGGGCCCTGGTCATCGCCACGCTCGATCGGCGGGTGGCCCTGACCGGTTGGGCGGAGTGGAGGCGCTCACCCGAGGGCTACCTCGAGACGGGAATCACCGAGCTCTTCTTGCTGGCCATCCGGACCGAGGACGAGCTCACCGAAGCCGCGGTGGCCAGACTCAACGGGATCGGCTCCGTGCTCGACGAAGCCGCCGAGAACCTCGACCCGTCCCTGGCCAGCCGCTTGATCGTCGAACGGAGCCTGGCGCAGTGCGTGGCCAATATCGGGTTTGCCCGGAACGACGTCTGCCAGCTGGCGTCGGCCCCGGGCAATCAGGATCGGCTCCGGGCTGCGGGCGAAGTGGGGGCCCGGGCCTACGAGAAGTTCGCCCAATTCCTGCGGGGGCTGGCGCCCACCTGCACGGGATCCTACGAGTTCGGCGAGGACCGCTACAACGACGTGCTGCGCCGGGGCGAGCTTCTGGACACCGATGTGCGGGCCCTCCGCCAGCAGGGATGGGAGGAGTACCACGAAGTCGCCGGCGCCATGGCCACCGTCGCGGCGCGGCTTGCCGATGGGTCCACTGATTGGCCCGCGGTGGTCCGCCGACTCCAGCAGGTCCACCCGACATCGATCTCGGACATGCGGGACGGCTACGAAGCCGTCTGCCTCGAGGCTCGCCGGTTCATGGTCGACCACCACCTCGTCACCAACCCCCCCGACGA
>DASZGT010000390.1:0-2496 GCA_035938575.1 Acidimicrobiales bacterium | reverse complement strand
AGCAACGGCACATTGCCCGTGACCAGCGTCCCGACGGCCAACGCCACGATGGCCACGCCCACGACGGCATTGATGGCCTGCTGGGCCGGGTAGGTGATGGGCCGGCCCGTCATCAGCTCCTGCAGCTTGGCGAAGGCAATGGCGCTCCCGGAGAACGAGACAGACCCGACCAGCACACCGAACAGAACCTCGGCGATGCGGTAGACCGCCGGCTTGCCCGGCGCTTCGAGCAGGAACACCACGATCGAGATCAACGCGGCCGCGCCCCCACCGACCCCGTTGAAGATGGCCACCATCTGGGGCATGGCGGTCATCTTCACCATGCGGGCTGCCGGCACCGCAACGGCGGCGCCGATGGCCATGGCCACCAGGGTGAGGACCAGGTTCAGCGTGTGGGCCCGCACTTCCGGATGGGCGAAGGTGAAGCCGATGGCCACCGCCGCCGCCGCCGCTCCGAGGAGATTGCCGTTCCGGGCGTGCTTGGGCGAGCTCAGTCCCTTGAGGGCCAGGATGAACCCGACGGCGGCCAGCAGGTAGACCAGGTCGATCCAGGTGTTGAGCGTCACTTGGGACCACCGGTGGCTTCATCGCCGCTCGTGTCCGCGGCCTTCGGGGCCCGCTCGGCGGGCTTGGGCTTGAACATCTCCAGCATGCGATCGGTCACCACGAACCCACCCACGATGTTGAGCGTGGCCAGGAGGACGGCGAGAAAGGCCAGGGTGACCTGCATGGCACCGTTGGCGCTCCCCATGACCAGGATGGCCCCGACCAGGACGATGCCGTGGATCGCGTTGCTCCCAGACATGAGCGGGGTGTGCAGGATGCTCGGGACCCGGCCGATGACCTCGTTGCCGACGAATGCGGCCAGCACGAAGATGGTGAGGAATTCGAGAATTCCGGTACTCATGACCTGGACTCCTTTGAGGGGCTCTGCGCATCGCCGGCGGGGTCAGTGGCCGCCGACCCGCCAGGGGGCGCGGCCGGTGGTCGGGGGGGCTCCGGAGGGGCCAGGCCCAAGGCCTCGGCCGTCGGGCCGTGCATCACCTCGCCGTTTCGCACCACGCAGGTGCCGGCCACGATCTCGTCTTCGAAGTCCGGTGCCAGCTCGCCGTCCTTGACCAGCAGGCCCAGCAGGTTGGCGATGTTGCGGGCGTACAGGAAGCTGGCATGGGTCGGCATCGACGCCGGTGGATTGGTGAGCCCGACAACGGTGACCCCTTTGAAGAGGACGTCCTCGCCCGGCACCGAAAGCTCGCAGTTGCCACCCGAATCGGCGGCCATGTCGACGATGACCGCACCCTCGGACATCCCCTCCACCATTCCCGTCGTCACCAGCACCGGCGCTCTGCGACCGGGAATCTGGGCCGTGGTGATGACCACGTCGGACGCGGCCACTTCTGCCGCCAGCAGCTCCTGCTGCCTGGCCAGGTACTCCGGAGACTGCTCCTTGGCATAGCCGCCGGCGCCGTCCTGGGTCTCGAGGTCGAGCTCGACGAATTTGGCCCCGAGGCTCTCCACCTCTTCCTTGGCCGCGGCCCGCACGTCGTAGGCGCGTACGACCGCCCCCAACCGCCGAGCCGTGGCGATGGCCTGCAGGCCGGCAACACCTGCCCCCATCACCAGCACCTTGGCCGGGGGCACCGTGCCCGCCGCGGTCATGAACATGGGGAAGAACTTCGCCAGGTGCTCCGCCGCCGACAACCCCGCCCGATATCCGGCCACGGTGGCCTGCGACGACAGGGCATCCATCGACTGGGCCCGGCTGATGCGCGGCAGGAGATCGAGGCTGTAGACGGTCGCTCCCTTGGCGGCCAGCGCCCTCACCGTCTCGGCCGCCGCCACCGGCTGCAGGAAGCTGATCAGAGACACGCCGTCGGGAAGGTCGGCCACCTCGTCGACCGTCGGAGGTTGGACCAGCGCGACGATCGATGCGCCCTGGAGGGCAGATCCGGCGTCGGGCACCACCGTGGCGCCGGCCTCGCGGTACTGCTCGTCGGAGAATCGAGCGGCGGACCCCGCCCCGGACTCGACGACGACCTCGATACCGGTCTTGACCAGCTTGGAAGCTACTTCCGGGACGATCGCCACTCGGGATTCTCCGGGGCGCGACTCTTTGATGACAGCGAGTTTCACGGCCTGAGGTATACAGGCAATTCGGTGGCCCCGACCACTCCCCGCCGCCGCCCATCGGCCCTTCGAGCCCAATAACCGACGGGCAGGGGGTCACAGCATCGTGGAGATCACCCCCTCCAGCCGGCGGGTGCCGCGTCCGGGTGCAGGCACAACCAGGCGTGGCTCGGCCCTTAGATGCGTCTCGTCACCCATGGCGGACCCCATTCCGGACAGATGCCCGGTCGCTGCCTCCAGACCGAGTCGGCCGAGGCGTCAGTGCCGGCGTTTCCGTCGAGGCGGCGGCTCGTCCGGAGGACCATCTGACGGCACCTCGCTCAGGGCCGGCTCGTCGATGTCGACGGCGACCACCTCCGTGGGCTCGGC
>DASZGT010000389.1:0-2250 GCA_035938575.1 Acidimicrobiales bacterium | reverse complement strand
CCCACTCCGGACATGGAGGCCTACGGCTTCGCCGACTGGGACGGCAATGACCGCCACTTCATGGGCTGGGCCGGCACCGGGGTGCACTTCGACCCGATCATCGCCGGCAACGCCGCCCACTGGCTGGCCGAGAACGCCAGGCCGGCCGGCGCCGATCATGACGCCGGGGATCCCGGTGGGCCCGAGCCGTGGTTCCTCACCGTCGCCCTGGTCAACCCCCACGACGTGATGTGGTTTCCGGTGGACCAGCCGGGCTACCGGGAGCGCCACCCCGACGATGTGGCCTCCATCCGCGCCCTGCTCGAGTCGGCGGCGTGGAAGGACGACGACCCGCTCCCCGTCTTCACCGAGCCCTACCCCGAGGTGGTCGACCAGCTGCCGGCCAACTTCGACGACGATCTGCACACCAAGCCCGAGGCCCACCGTCAGTGGCGCTGGGACCAGCAGCACGGCCTGTGGGGGTACATCGACCCCTCCGACAAGGGCGCCTGGCTCCGTCACCTCGACTACTACGTCCACCTCCACCGGATGGCCGATCGCAACCTGGGCACCGTGCTCGCCGCCCTCGAGGCGTCGGGGGCGTGGGACGACACCATCATCATCTTCACCTCCGACCACGGCGACATGTGCGGATCCCACGGGCTCCGTTCCAAGGGGCCCTTCGTCTACGACGAGATCATGAACGTCCCGCTCTATGTGAAGGTTCCCGGCGTGACGACCGCCGGTTCGGTGACATCCTCCCTCGGTTCGCACGTCGATCTGGCCGCCACCATCTGCTCGTTGGCCGGAGTGGATGCCGCCACCTCGGGATCCACCGTCCAGGGCACCGACCTCTCTCCCGTGTTGGCCGATCCGGCAGCATCGGTGCGTGATCACATCCTGTTCGCCCAGGACTCGGCCCAGTCCACCGGGCTCAACACCGTGCGCTATGCGCTGCGCGGCTTCTACGACGGACAGACCAAATACGCCCGCTACTACGGGATGGGCGGAGGCAAGCCCTCAACCGGCCTGTGGGGCAAGTCCCCCGGCCACAAACTGTTCGACGTCGACTGCGCCTTCGACGACAACGACCACGAGTGGTACGACCACGACGGCGATCCCGCCGAGCTGGTCAACCTGGCCAACGACCGGTCCCGCCGCGCCGAGTTGCTCGACGTCTACGAGCGGATGCGGGCCTACGAACGCGAATCATTCGTCGACTTCGGCCGCTGAGCTGCCTGCGGAGGCCGCGCTCAGCGGGATGACCGGTCCAGGACGTCCAGGTGGTCGACGAGTCCCCGACACCCGGACTCGACCAGGGCCAGGCACGCCTCGAAACCGGCGTCGTCCCCGTAGTACGGGTCCGGCACGTCGACCGCACCGCCGGCCTGCCGGTCGAAGCGGCGCAACATGACCAACCGCTCGTCATAGCGCTCGTCTCCGGCCTTCCCCCGGGCCAGGCTCAGGAGCGTCTGCTGGTGGCCCCGGTCCATGCACACGATCAGATCCGTCGCCTCGAACCACTCCGTCTCGAACGGCCGGGCCCGGTGGCCGTGGTCCACGTAGCCCCGACGCTCGAGCACGGCCCGGGCCCGGGGGTCCATGGGCTCACCGGCGTGCCAGCCACCGGTGCCGGCGCTGCAGATGTCGAGCCGATCGACCAGGGCCGCCCCGTCCGCCGTCGGCGCGTCCCGGGCCAGGTGGCGCAGGACCACGTCGGCCATCGGTGACCGGCAGATGTTGCCGGTGCAGACGAAGCAGACGCGCAACCGACCGCTGGCCGGTGCCAGGATCGGGCGGGGGACGGCCGGGCCCCGGGTTTCGGTCACGGCCTCATTCTGCCCCGGCGCCGCACGGCGCCGATACGCTGCCAGCGGGCGGCCACGTTGCCGCCTGCCGTCCGGACCGCATGCCAGGAGGTCGTATGAGCCAACAGGAGATGCCGCAGCAGATGGGCCACGGGGTCAAGCAGCGCGACCTCGTGAAGATGACGGCCGAGGAGATCGACGCTTTCCTCCACGAGCGCCGTCCGATGACGATGTGCACGCTCAACCACGATGGGTCCATCCATGCGGTGGCCATGTGGTACGGATTCGTCGACGGCTCGATTGCCGTCGAGACCAAGGCCAAGGCCCAAAAAGCCGTCAATCTGAGACGCGACGCCCGCATGACCTGCATGTTCGAGGACGGCGACTCGTACGAGGAGCTCAGAGGGGTCGAGCTGGTGGGGACGGCCGAGATCCTCGACGACCCGGACAAGATGTGGGAGCT
>DASZGT010000388.1:0-3314 GCA_035938575.1 Acidimicrobiales bacterium | reverse complement strand
CGACTACAACGTGACCGATCTCTTCGTCCCGGGTCACCGCACCTTCGAACTGTTCTGCCGCACACCGCAACGGGGCAGTTCGCCGGCGTTCAGGATGGGGCTGATGCCGATCACCGCCGCGGGCCACGCCTCGTGGGCCCTCGGTGTGTCCAAGAGCATGATCGACGACGTCACCGAGTTGGCGCTGACCAAGGTGAGGATGGGTGAGGAGGCATCCATCGCCCACAAGGCCAGCTTCCAGCGGAACCTCTCCCATCACACCGCCATGTGGAAGGCGGCGCGACTGCTGGTGCTGACGACGTTCGGCGAGGTCGAGCAGGCCGTCAGGGACGGCCAAGACCTCTCGCCGACCATGCGGGCCGACATGCGGGTGGCGGCCACCTATGCCACCGAGGCCAGCCGAGAAATCGTGCAGTGGGCCCACCTGGCCGGCGGGACGTCGGCCATCCGCGAGGGCAGTCGCCTCGAACGGGCCTTTCGGGACATGTACACCGGGACGCAGCATGTCTTCATCGGTGAAAAGACCTACACCGACTCGGCCCAGATCTACCTCGGCCTCATCAACGACCAGTTCGGGTTGTGACTCCCATGAAGACCTGCTGGTAGTTCGGTCGTTAGTGGGTGCGAGTCCTATCCCCGAACGGAACGACAGGGGCACCCACCGAGGGATTCTCCGTCCGGAAGCTAGGGGGATCCACGAGGTGGTCGTGCTCGGGGACAGCACCGCACTGACGCTCGGGTTCGCACGCGCCACCACGATGCCCAAGGGCACGACTGTCTCGAACGGCGGCCTCTACGGCTGCGGGCTCGCCGTCCACCTCCTGACATCCATAGACTCGTGCGTTTGGATGACCGGGTCCCGGGGGAGCCGGACGATGTGTGGGCCGAGTGCGTTCCGCGCTGGGTGCCCTTTTTTGATGGGGGAGGTCACCTCCCGGGGGTGATTGGAGTGACGCTGCAGGGGACGGCCGTCGACGACGAGCGATTCCTGCCGTCCGGCGATGAGGCCGGCACTTCCCCCGACGATCGGCGCTTCCGACCCGACGTCGAGGGTCTGCGGGCGGTCGCTGTGCTGGTCGTCGTGCTGTACCACGCCGGCGTCCCGGGCCTTGGCGGCGGCTTCGTCGGCGTCGACGTGTTCTTCGTGATCTCGGGCTTCGTCATCACCGGTCTGCTCCTCAGGGAACGTGAGCGCACCGGCACCACGTCCGTTCTCGGGTTCTACGCCCGACGGGTCCGCCGCATTCTCCCGGCAGGGACCCTGGTCATCCTTGTCACCGTGGCGTCGTCGTACCTGGTCTTGGGCGCATTGCTCGGCAACAACGTGGCCGATGACGGTCGTTGGGCCGCCATCTTCTTGTCGAACGTCCACTTCGAATCAGTGGGCACCAACTATCTGGCCGCGTCGCTGCCTCCTTCGCCGCTCCAGAATTACTGGTCGCTGTCGGTCGAAGAGCAGTTCTACGTCGTCTACCCGACGGTGTTCCTGCTGGTTGCCCGGCTGAAGGTCCTGACCTTCCGGTCGCGCATGGCCGTCGCCCTCGGGCTCGTCGCGCTGGTCTCCTTCGGCCTATCGATCTTCCAGACGGCCTCGCACCCCCTTGCCGCCTACTTCTCGCCGTTCACCCGCGCCTGGGAGTTGGCGCTCGGCGGGTTGGTTGCCTTGGGAACCTCCTGGTTGCGCCGGATACCGTCGAGGTGCGCGGTCCTGCTCACCTGGGCCGGGCTGGCGGCCGTCATGTGGTCGGCCTTCCTGTTCAACGCACAGACCCCCTATCCCGGGTGGGTGGTTGCTCTCCCCGTGGTCGGCGCGGCCCTGGTCATCGCCGGTGGCGTGGCGATCCCGGCGGCGGGGGCGGAGTCACTGCTCGGGCTCCCGCCATTCCAGTGGTTGGGCAGGCGGTCGTACTCGCTGTACCTCTGGCACTGGCCGATCCTGATCATCGCCGCCGAGCGCGTCGGCCGGACGCAACTCCCTGTCGACCACGGAATACTCCTCGTCCTGCTGGCCCTGGTCGTCTCCGTGGCGACCTACCGCGTTGTGGAGAACCCGGTCCGGCACTGGCGGCTCCCGGCGAAGCAGAGCGTCGTGCTCGGGCTGGGGGTGATCCTCATCACCGTGGCCGTGCTCACCGTCCTGATCCGCACGGTCGCCCCGGCCCCGGCGCATGCCTCGTCGAGCACTGCGGTCGTGGCGGTCGCCGCGCAGACTCTCAAGCGCGAAGTGGTCGCAGCCCCACGGATCATCTCCGTCCCCACCTCGGTCGCCCGGTCCGGGTACGGCGCGTACGACTTCTGGGGGGGTGCCTACGAGCCGGCGCGCTGCCAGGCCGAACCGGGCCAGTCCCGCGAGCAGATCTGCAATCTCGGGGACCCGAGGGGCACCCGGCTCCTCGTCGTCTACGGCGACTCCCATGCGTTGATGTGGATCCCTGCGTTCACGGCCATCGCCCGTGCCGAGCACTGGCGGCTGGTCGTGCTGGGGAAGTGGGCCTGCCCGGCCAACCGTGTGTCGGTCGGGTTCAAGAAGGCGCCCCAGGCCGACCCCACCTGCGATGCGTGGCACCGCTGGGCGATGTCCTGGATCAATCAAAACCACCCGGACCTCCTCGTGTTCACCCAGGCGGACTTCTACAGCCCACCGGGGTCGCGCGCCTCGCAGACAACGCCGTTCACGGCGGCTGAGTGGCGTCACGGATTCGACGACCTGGTCGGCACCATCACCGTCCCCCGCTCCCGGATGGTTCTGCTCGGGTCCACCCCGATCCTCGCCCAGGTCGCCCCGGTGTGCCTAGCGGCGCACCCCTCGGATGTCCAGCTGTGCTCGTCACCCGCCAGTGTGGCGGTGCCGGCGCTCGTTGCCGTCGACCGCTCGGCGGCCCGTGCCGACCACGTGGCCTACATCGATACCGTTCCCTGGTTCTGCACAAGCGTCTGCTCGCCGATCATTGGCGAGGACGACGTCTACGACGTGTCGGGTGACCACATCTCGGGGACCCGAGCCATGGAGCTGCGGGGCGTCCTCGGACAGGCCTTGGGGCTGAGCCCGGGAATCGGCACCTGACGGGAACCACCGACCACGGTCTGGTGAACGTCCGCTTGTGAACCTCAGCCGTGTGCAGAAGTGCGATGGTCATGTCAAACCCTCGGCTCTACCGTGCCTGCCCAAGAACGCCGGGTACGGCAGTCACTGGGACCCGTGTTCTGCGAGTCGATTCTCTAAACGATTCGGAGGGAGCCGTGGGGATTCGTCATCAGTCCTCTATTGAGGGCAACGTTCGACCGCTCCGGCACGGCCCCTGCCGCTAGCCCTC
>DASZGT010000387.1:0-3028 GCA_035938575.1 Acidimicrobiales bacterium | reverse complement strand
ACGTCAACGCCACCGGGGCCCACTATCAAGAGGACCTGAATCCGGCCACCCTGGCCGGGCGGACGTGGGACCAGCTCAACGTGCGCACGCTGTTGACGCTGCCCTCCTACTTCGTGACCCCGGTCAGCGGAGCGGCCGGGGCATCGGCCGGTGCCGCACCCGCCCCGGTGACCTCCACGCCGTTCCCCGCCGATCTCAACCTGTACAACTCCGCTCCCACCCCCGAGCCCCCACCGGTGACCCTCCGGCCGGGGCAGGCGCACCGCTGGTATTTCGGGGGCCTGCTGACCGTGGCCAGCTGGGCCGTGCCGGTCCCCGGCGGGACGCCGTCCGGCTGGAGGGCCGGCGTACTGACCGCCACCGGGGGGATCCGGTGGCTGCCGTCCGCTGATGTCGTCGCCACCGGGTCGACGGCCAACCGATCGCTTCGGGTGGCGCCGCCCGCACCGGTGCGGGCCGCCGGACTGGTGATCGAGAACCAAGCCGACCCGGCCGCGACGGTGGGCGTTCCGACGGCGCGGACCGCCGAGGCCGGAGACGTGGCCCTGCGCGGGCGCATGCAGTACGGGGTGACCTGGCCGCACTGGAGGTTCTCCGGCACCATCGGGTCCTTCGGCGTCTTCCAGAACGCCGACCCCCTCGGCTGGGCGTGGGCCGGGGGGCCGGGGGGCGCACCCGCGTCGGGCACGTCGGTGACGGCGGGGGCCCCGGGGTCGGACGGTACCCAGCAGATCACCGTCCATGCCGCAGGGGCCACGACCCTCGAGCGGAGCGTGGCCTGGAGCCCCGGTTGGCGGGCCACCATCCGGCCGACCGGGCCGGCCGTTCCGGGCGGCAACTCGGCGTCAGCGTCGGCATCGACCGTGCCGGTGCAGCGGGACGGGGTCATCCAACGGGTGGCCATCCCCAAGCCCGGGGACTACCTGGTCAGCTTCAGCTACGCGCCGGCGTCGGCCGCCGCGGGCCTGATCGTGTCGGCTGTGGCCGCCGTGGGCTTCGTGATCTGGGCCGGCTGGGAACTGGTGGTCTCCTGGCGTCGGCGGCGCCGCCTCAACCCGGGCTGAGCAGCCCGATGGCACCGGCGGCCCGCTCGTAGGTGGCCGACGCCGTGGTGGCGGCCTTGGCCGCCCCCATGGAAAGCAGGGCCGCCACCGCTCCGGGGTCGCCGGCCAGGGCCGCTCGCCGCTCCCGCAGCGGACGGAGCAGCTCCACCAGGGCCTCGGCCACATCCTTCTTCAGGTCCCCGTAGCGCTGGTAGGAGCCGGCCACCTCGGTCGGGGTCCGTCCCGTGGACACGGCCAGGAGCTCCAACAGGTTGGATAGGCCCGGTTTGGCCCCCGGGTCGTAGCGGACCTCGCCGTCGGTGTCGGTCACCGCCTTTTGGACCTTGCGGACGATGTCCGGGCCCTCGTCGAACAGCATGACGGTGCCCAGGGGCGAATTGACCGATTTGGACATCTTGTTCTCCGGGTGCTGGAGGTCCATGACCCGGGCGGCCAGCTTGGGGATGGCCGCCTCCGGAACCACGAACGTGTCGCCGAACCGGCGGTTGAACCGGTGGGCCAGCTCGCGGGCCAGCTCGACGTGTTGTCGTTGGTCCTCGCCGACCGGGACGCGCTCGGCGTCGTAGAGGAGGATGTCGGCGCTCTGGAGGACCGGGTAGGTGAACAGGCCGGCCCGGACCGAGTCCCGGCCCGCGCTCTTGTCCTTGAACTGGGTCATCCGGCGCAACTCGCCCATGGTCGCCGTGCACTCGAGCAACCAGGCCAGCCGGGTGTGCTCGGCCACGTGGCTCTGGACGAACAGCGTGCACCGCTCGGGGTCGAGGCCGGAGGCCAGCAGGTCCAGGGCCGTCTCGTAGGTCCTCGAGCGGAGCTCTTCCGGGTCGATGTCGAGGGTGAGGGCGTGCAGGTCGACGATGCAGTAGATGGCGTCGTACTCGTACTGGTCGGCCACCCAGTTGCGGACCGCCCCGAGATAATTCCCCAGGTGGAGATCGCCGCTGGGCTGCAGACCGGACAGGACTCGGAGCATGGGAGGTCATCGTAGGTCGCCCCCGGAGGTGCACGAGAGTGGCGGCTCCAGCCGGTATCGTCGGAGACCATGGTCGCCAGCGTGTCCACCCCCGTGTTCGAGGGCCCCATCGACCTGCTGCTCCAGCTGGTCAACGGCCACGAGGTGGACGTCTACGACATCCCGCTGGCGGCGGTGGTGGACGCCTTCGTGGCCGAGGTGGCCGGGTGGGAGTCGGTGGACCTGCAGACGCTGTCCGAGTTCCTGATGATCGCGGCCGTGCTCATCGAGCTCAAGTCGCGCCGGCTGCTTCCCGGCAAGGACGACGGGGATCCCGATGAGGAGCTGGTCGGATGGGAGGAGCGGGACCTCCTCCTGGCCCGGCTGCTCGAGTGCCAGGCCTACGCCGCCGCCGCCGACGGGTTCGCCGCCCTCTTCGAACGGGCGGCGCGGTCGGTCCCCCGCACCGCGGGCCTCGACCTCGACTTCGTGGTCAACGCGCCCGACCTCCTCGAAGGGGTGACCCCCGAGCAGGTTGCCAGCGCCTATCTGCGGGCCACCGCCGAGCGCCCGGTGCCCACGGTCGACCTCTACCACGTGACCGTCGACACGGTCACGGTCGCCGATGCCGTCGCCGAGCTCGAGTGGCGGTTGGAGGGGATGGGCCGGTCCACCTTCCGCCACCTCACCGGGCATCTGACCTCACGGATCGAGATCATCGTCCGCTTCCTGGCCCTCCTCGAGCTGTGCAAGCGGGGGCGGGTCTCCCTCGACCAGGGCCACACCTTCGGGGACCTCGAGGTGGAGTGGGTGGCCGACGGGCCGGTGCCCGTGTCGGTGGGGGCCGGCCTCTATGACGAGTACGAGGGCTGACGATGGCCCTCTCGCCCGAGGCCCGGGCCATCGAAGCGGTGCTCATCGTGGCCGTCGAGCCGGTGACGGCGGGCCTGCTGGCCGAGCTGCTCGAGGTGCCGGTCGAGCAGGTCGACCCGCTGTGCGACGAGTTGGCCCAGTC
>DASZGT010000386.1:0-3478 GCA_035938575.1 Acidimicrobiales bacterium | reverse complement strand
GTCCTTGGACAGGGTGCGCAGGCCCCACCCCGTGAACATCGCCGGCGACACGAGCTTCTCGGCCACCCGGTGGGCCTTGTCCTCATCCACGATGCCGGTCCAGAGGCAGTGTCCGATGTTGGACGTCAGCGAATCGATGGGGCGCTTGTCAGCGTCGAGGCCGACGGCATACCAGCCTCGCTCCTCCAGCCAGAAGTCACGGTTGAACGCCGCCTTCAGCTGTGTCGCCTTGGCCCGGAAGCGATCGTAGGTCACCGTGTCCCCGACCTCGAAGGCGAAGTGGGCGGTGGCCAGGTAGGCGCCGTAGGTGTACGCCTGCACCTCGCACAGGGCGATAGGGGCTTGGGCCACCCGGCCGTCGGCATACCGGATACCGTCCCAACTGTCCTTCCATCCCTGGTTGGCCAGACCGCGGTCAGTCGCCCGTTTGTACTCCACGTAACCGTCACCGTCGGCGTCGCCGAAGGTCTCGATCCACTCGATGGCCCGGGCGGCGTTTGGCAGCAGTTCGTCGACCATCTGACGGGCGACACCCCACCGTCGCATCTCCCCGAGCAGCATCACGAAGAGGGGCGTTGCGTCGGCCGTCCCGTAGTAGATGCTCCCGCCACCGAGGGACAGCGAGGCGGCATCTCCGAACCGCATCTCATGGAGGATGCGGCCCGGCTCCTCGTCGTGGCGCGGATCGACGTCCTTGCCCTGGAACCGAGCCAGGGTCTGCAGCACACCGCGGGCGAGGTCGGGATCGATGAGGAGCGCCATCCAGGCCGTGAACAACGAGTCCCGTCCGAACACGGTCATGAACCATGGGGCACCCGCCGCCACCACCACCCGCTCGGGATAGTCGGGATCGAAGATCCGCAGGGCACCGAGGTCTTCGGCGCTTCGGACGATGACCTCCTTCAACCCCGGGTGGCTCGTCTCGACGAGCGGCACCTGCCGCCGCCACTTCGCCAACCGCTCGGTCGGCGTGGCCCGCTCAACAGGCTCTCCACAGCGGTACCTCGGGTCGAAGGCCACCCCGTCGAATGCCGGTGCGACCTCGACGCATGTCGACCATTCGCCCTTGGGGGGCACCATCACCTCGAAGGTGGCCTGGTCCGAGTCGACCGTGGCCGGTCCGTTGAACCGGATCTCCACCCCCCGAACACCCGCCCCCCGCCGGTACGTGTAGGTGACGACGGACGGCTGGTCGGTGGGCCCGCCCGGCTCGGTCGGTGCCGTGGTGGTTCCGGTCGACACCGTCGAGGACAGCTCACCTGAGCTGGGCTCCGCACCGACGCGCCCCTCCTTCACGGCGAAGAGATCGGCAAAGTCGCATCCGACGAACACCTGGATCGTGCAGCGGGCCGGCTCGACGCCGAAGTTGCGGATGGTCAGGTCCTCACGCATGCCTTGGCCCACGTAACGGGATCGGAACACCATCAAGGTGGAGTCGGCCCGGCCCGGCGCGGGCATGCAGCGAGACACGAAGGTGGCGGAGAAGGGATCCTCGGTGACCGCGGCCAGGGGCTCGGTTCTGATCCCGTCCACCAGTACCTCGAACCTCGAAAGGATCCGGGCATCCCGGACGAACAGGCCTTGCGCCGAGCCGGGGGCGATGTCGCCGGCGCTGCCGCTGATGGCGAAGGTCGACTCGTCGACCAGGGTCACCACGCCGGCCCTCGAATCGAGCTGCGTGACCGAGCCGGCAAAGTTCCAAGGGTCGGTCATCCGGTTACCGTACCCGGTTGACCTGGTGACATGGGCAATCCGCCAGCCTCGCCGATCGACCGGCCCTATTCTCCCTATTCTTGTAGGAGAAAATACGGATTAAGGCTAGGATCGTTGGCGTGTCGAGCGAAACCACAGCTGGCCCGGGTCGGTCGACCCCGCTCCTCCGGATCGAGGATCTCCACGTCTCGGTGGAACGTCAGCCGATCCTGCGGGGCGTCAATCTGACTGTCGAATCAGGCCAGGTGCACGCCTTGATGGGTCCCAACGGATCCGGCAAGTCCACCCTGGCGAACGTGCTCTTGGGCAACCCAGCTTACGAGGTCACCTCGGGGGCCATCTTCTTCCACGGTGAAGACGTCACCGCGTGGCCCACAGACGTGCGCGGCAAGGCCGGGATGTTCCTGGCCTTCCAGGAGCCGGAGTCCATCGGTGGCGTGCCGGTCATCCAATTCCTCCGGCAGGCTCTTTCCGCCCGACGGGGAGTCGACATGTCGGTGCTCGAAGTGCGCCTCATGATGATGGAGTGGATGGAGAAGTTGGGCATGGATCCGGCGTTCGGAGAACGCCATCTCAACGAGGGCTTCTCGGGTGGGGAGAAGAAGCGGAACGAGATCCTCCAGCTGGCCATCCTCGAGCCCGAGTTGGCCGTACTGGACGAGACGGATTCCGGGCTCGATGTCGATGCGCTGCGGACGGTGGCTCGCGGCGTCCATACCGTCAGGGAGGCCCGACCCGATCTGGGCGTTCTGGTCATCACCCACTATCAGCGGATGCTGGACGAGTTGGCCGCCGATCAGGTTCATCTGCTCATGGACGGAACCATCGTGGCCGAGGGCGGCCCCGAACTGGCCAAGGAGCTGGAGACCGAGGGGTACGACGCATGGCGGAGCTGAGCCACCCCTCACCACCGCTGGACGTCGCCAGGCTCCGCAAGGACTTTCCCCTGCTGGCGGTCGAGGTCCACGGCCACCCGATCACCTACCTGGACTCGGCCTCCTCGGCCCAACGGCCTGTACAGGTGCTCGATGCCATGCGGGAGTACGACGAGACGACGCACGCCAACGTTCACCGTGGCGTGTACTCCATCGCCGAAGAGGCCACTCGACGATTCGAGGCGGCCCGCCACAACGTCGGTCGGTTCATCGGCGCACCCGACCCCGCTCGAGAGATCCTGTTCACGAAGAACGCAACCGAGGGTCTCAACCTGGTTGCCCATACCTGGGGGCGGACCCATCTGCATCCCGGAGACGCCATCGTGCTTACGGAGATGGAGCACCACGCCAACATCGTCCCGTGGCACATCCTGGCCGCGGAACGGGGTCTGACCATTCGATGGATACCCGTCGACGACCATGGCGAACTGGTCCTCGACCACCTCGAACAGTTGTTGGCGGGAGCCAAGCTGCTCGGGATCACGTGCATGTCGAACGTGCTCGGGACCCTCAATGCGGTCAGTGAGATCGCCGAGGCCGCCCATGCGGCGGGCGCCGTGGTGGTCGCCGATGGCGCCCAGTCCGTTCCCCACCTACCGACGGACGTCGCCGCCCTCGGGGTCGACTTCCTGGCCTTCAGCGCCCACAAGATGCTGGGGCCCACCGGGATCGGCGTGCTGTGGGGACGGGACGAGCTGCTCTCGGACCTCCCCCCCTTCCTCGGGGGCGGGGAGATGATCCTCGACGTCCGCAAGGACGGATTCACCCCGAACGACATTCCGTGGCGCTTCGAAGCCGGCACCCCGCCGATCACCGAGGCGATCGGGCTG
>DASZGT010000385.1:0-4930 GCA_035938575.1 Acidimicrobiales bacterium | reverse complement strand
GTGGTGTACACGTACCCGAGGGGTAGGTACTGCCGTCGCATCTGACTGGTGAAGAAGGAGTGGAGCCCCCGCTGTCGCCGCCGCTCGCCGGCGAACATGAAGTTGGCGACCGGGTCGTCGGCGAAGGAGCGGACCAACATGGCGGCCAGGGCCGGCACGTCGGAGGCGACCACCGGGCGAACGGTCGGTTGGCCAGGTCGAGGCTCCACGCCGAGATGGTAGCGGGGGTGCTCACCGCGCCGGGGGTCGTCCGTTCATCGCCGGTCTGGTCAATTCATCATGGGGTCGGGAGGGAACCCCCCGACCACGGCCAGGGCGCCCCCTTGACGACGGAGCACCCGCCGCCACAGGCCTTCGGGATCGGCGGAGATGGGGTCGCGGGCCTCGGCGGTCATCACATACCACGACCCCTCCGCGATCTCCTCCTCGAGCTGTCCCGAATCCCAGCCGGCATACCCCGAGAACAGCCGGGCACCGACGATGGACTCGGCCATCTCGGCCGGATCGGTGGCCAGATCGACCGTGCCCACCGGGTGTTCGGCATCCACCAGGAGCCTCCATCCGACCAGCTCGAGCGCGGAGGCGGCGGCGACATCGCGAGAGGTCAACCGGACCAGGCCGATGAGTGCGTTCCGGGCCACCGGGCCACCGGTGAACAGTTCGGCCGGAGGCGTCGCCATGGGTTGCCACTGCGGCAGCAACTCCCCCACGGCGACCCCGCCCGGTCGGTCGATCACCACGCCGAGCGCCCCATGGGCCCCGTGGTCGAGGACCAGCACCACCCGCCTCGAGAAGTTCGGGTCGACGAGCCGGGGCGTGGCCACCAACAGCTGGCCCACCAGGCGCTCGGGGGGCGCGGCACCGCCGTAGGGCTCGAAGGCGCTGAAGGGTTCCAAAGGCACGCCACGATGATGGCCCAATCGTCGGCAGGAGTGGCGCCACGCGCCACGTTCGGGGAGGCTGGGCCGATGTCACTCGTCTCCGTCGAATCCGCGGGCCCCCACATCCGGGTGGTGACCCTGGACAATCCCTCACGCCTCAACTCGATGTCGTTCGCCCTGGTGTCCGACCTCTACGACGCGCTGGAGGACGTCGGCGCCGACAACAGCTGCCGGGTGGTGGTGCTGACCGGCGCCGGACGCGCCTTCTGCTCGGGCCTCGAGCTGGAGCATGCCGGCGCTCCGCCGGGCACAGACGACCTGGGTCGGCACCGCATGGGGATGCGGGCCATGGAATTCATGGGAGGGATCGTCCCGGCCCTCCGGTCGATTCCCCAACCGGTCATCGCCGCCATCAAGGGGCCGGCCTACGGCGGCGGGATGTGTCTCTCGCTCGGTGCCGACGTCCGGTTGGCCGGGCACTCGGCGGTGTTCTGCGGGGCCGGGATCAGCAACGGCCTGAGCGGGACGGAGCTCGGAGTGAGCTGGTTGCTGCCGCGTGCCGTGGGGACCTCCAATGCCGCGGAGATCCTCCTCACGGCCAAGTTGGTCGATGCCGAGGAGGCACTCCGGATCGGCCTGGTCTCCCGGGTGGTTCCCGACGAGGAGCTCCTCGGTCAGGCCATCGACATGGGCGAGCGCATGTGCGCGTTCAGCCCCTTCGGGCTGGCCCTGACCAAGGACACCATGTGGGCGTCATTGGAGGTCGGCAGCCTGCGGGCGGCAGTCGACCTCGAGAACCGCACCCAGCTCCTGGCCGGGCACACCGGCAACCTCAACGAGGCGTCCGCGGCCTTCAAGGAGAAGCGACCTCCCGTGTACACCGAATAGCGCCCGACCCCGACCCGAGACAACACTGCGACAACATGGCCAAAGCCCACCGCGGGAGCAGACGACGCCCTAGCCGTGAGGGCCCACCCGGTGGCGTGGGTCGCGAGCACTGGCGGGCGGACGGGCAGCCGAAGACGCGATTTCCCTCCCGGGACGAGGCCAACCGGTCGGCCCTGCGGCTGCGCCTGGAAGCCGGTGCTGACCTCGACCCGTACCGGTGCGGATTCTGCGGCGGGTGGCACCTGGGCAACCGCAGTGACCGCCCCTGAACCCGCGGCTTCCCCTCCCACCACGGACTGTCCCGTCCGGACGGTATATTCGACGCCCATGCAACGGGCTTCAACGGTGAAGCGCCGCGCCCGGGCCCGGGGAAGCGCCGCCGCCGAGCCCACCCTCGTCCTGCTGCAAACGGCCGCCGACCGTTGGCAGCAGAGGCTCGAGGACGACGGACTGGACCCGACCCTGGCCACCGTGCTGCGCCTGGCGTGCGACGGTTTGTGGATGTGCGATCTGTTCGGACTGGCAACCCCAACCGCAGCGCAACGCGGTCAGGTGGCGGTCGAGCTCGAACGCCTCGCTCGGCGAGTGTGATGGCCATGTCCGACGGTCACTCGGTCGATGCCGGCGCGGCCGACCGCTCGAGCCGGCTCATCCGCACCCTCACGCTGACGGTCCTCCTGCAGTGGATGGGTGCGACGGCCATCGTGCCCATGCTGCCCATCTACATCCGGCGCCTGGGCGGGACGGATGCACTGGCCGGTCTCGTGATGGCCTCGTTCTTCGCCGCCGGCGTCCTCTCCCAGTACCCCATCGGGCGGATCGCCGACCGGCTCGGTCGACGTCCCGTGTTGATGGCGGGCCTGGTGACCTACGGGGTGGCGAGCTTCTCCTTCCTGCTCCCCATCAACGCCTACGCCGCCATCGGCTTGCGATCGCTACAGGGCGTCGGGGCCGGAGCGGCGACGGTGGCCGCGCTGGCCATGATCTCGAGCTCGGTGGCCGTCGAGCGGCGGGGCCGGGCCTTCGCGTCCATCTACGCCGGCGAACTGAGCGGCATGGCCGTGGGGCCACTGGTCGGGAGCATCGTCGGGGTGCGGTTCATGTGGCTGATGTTCCTGGTCTCGGGCCTGCTCTCCATCGGCGCCTGCATTCCCGCCGGGCGCATCCGCGAGCCTCACGACGTCGTCGAGGAACGGCTGGCGAGAACGAGGGCCGACGGGACGGTCGAGCCGCTGGGCCGCATACGGATCCATCGGTCGATGGCGGGAGCGCTGGTGTGCGGAGCCGCCCTCGGACTGACCAGCGGGGTCTACGACATCTGCTGGACCCTGCTCCTGGTGGCCCGCGGGGCCTCCGGTGTGGCCATCGGCATCTCGTGGACCCTGTTCGCCGTGCCCTTCGTGCTCGCCACCAAGCCGAGTGGTTGGCTGGCCGACCACCTGGACCGACGAACCTTGGTCCTGGGCGGAATCGGCTTCTCGGTGGCCCTCTGCGCCGCCTATCCGTTCATCCACAGCGTGCCCGCCCTCGTCGTGCTCGGCGCGCTCGAGGCCTTCGGGTTCGCGGCCGCCATGCCCGCCGTACAGTCCCTGCTCACCCAGGGATCGACACCGTCAGAGGTCGGCCGCGTCCAAGGCATGTTCGGGACCAGCCAGACGGCGTGCACGGCGGTGGCGGCGGCCGGAGCTGGGGCGGCGTTCGCCCTGGCCGCGTGGCTGCCGTTCGTGACGGTGGCTTCGATGGTGTTCTTCGGCCTGGTCGCAGCCGCCATCATCTGGCGGCCCGTGCCCGGCCGGGTGGACCGGTCCGCCCGGATCGCGAGCCCGGGATTGGCCGAAGCGCTGTTCGAGCCGGTCCGGGCCCAGGCGTCCGAGCCCGTCGGGGCCAGCTGGGACCCGCAGTAGGCACGGGGCGACGCGCCCCAGCGTTCGAACCGCGGGCGCCTTCGGGGACGGCTCGGATCCGCGGGCCTCACGGAAGTCCGGCGTGAATGGAAGCGGTCCAACGCCCGGTGGTGGCGACCGTGCAGGCGAAGGTGGCCGCTCGCAGCAGCCAGTCCATCACGAAGCGATCGTCGGCATCCGCCGGCACCAGGGCCACCAACCCGCGCCGCGGGTGGTCCTGGCTGATCCGCCACCCCTCAGGGAGGGGAAGTCCGGCGTCCCTGAGCTTCCACGCCAGGTGCGGGCCGGTGGCGTGTTGGAGTCCGACCATGGTCGCTTTGAGGGTCCCGTCGCCGGAACGCTTCCCGGGCATCCACGTGACGGTGGGTACCTTGTGGGTCGATCCGCCCAGGAATGCGAACGGGCCCGGCTCGGGGGGCTCGTGCTCCTCCTCGATTACCGGCCGCACATTGATCCAACCCGTGCGGGCGGCGGCCACCTCCGCCATGTGCTCCAGCAGCCGCGGGTCGTCGCGGGCCACGAACTCCAGCTCCACGGGCCGGACGCGGGTCATGTCTGGAGATCGAGGACACCGGCGGCCAGGGCTTCGAGCTCGGTCCGCCACGAACCGGGATTCTCGATGGGTCGGACCACGAACTTCGAGAACCCCACGTCGAGGAATCGCTCGAGGTGTCCTCGCAACCCGTCGATGCCGACCGGCACCACCTGGACGGGATCAACCCCTCGGCGGGTCGAGACGATGGCCCGGATGACCTTGTCGTCCAGGGGCCGGGCGGCATAGGCGATGGACACACCGAAATGCTCAGGGCTGATGGAGCGGCCGGCTCGCTCGGCGGCCTCCTCCACGACCAACCGGGCCTCGGCCACCTCCTCCGGAGTGCAGACGGAGGGAAGCCAGCCGTCGGCGTACTGGCCGCACCGTCGCAGGGCGGCCGGCACCATACCGCCGGTCCAGACCTCGAGGGGCTGTTGGGCCGGAAGCGGCGACAGGCGCACGGCCTCGAACTCTCCGGCCGCGCCGTGGTGGGAGACGCTCTCCCCTGCCCACAGGCTTCGGAGCACCGGAATCATCTCATCCATCAGCAGTCCCTTGCCTGGGCCCGCTCCCCCGACGGCGTCCTGCTCGTGCCGACGCGGCAGACCGGGCACGAAGGTGACCAGGAGCCGCCCGCCGGAGAGTTGGTCCAACGTGGCCAGCTCCTTGGCCACGCGAACCACATTTCGACCGGGGAGCAGCATGGTCGTGCCCAGCTTCAG
>DASZGT010000384.1:0-6689 GCA_035938575.1 Acidimicrobiales bacterium | reverse complement strand
ATCGCGCAGCTTCTCGCCGGACATGGCTCGGATCAACGGGTTCTCTCGTTGCGGCATGGGCGATCCATCGGGGCGGAGGAGACCCTGGTCGGTCGGGATCCTTCCGATCGGATCGGATCCGTTGTGCAGTCCGTGGAGGCGCCGGGCGGAAGGGTTGAACACGGTGATCCGCCCTTCGGCGTCACAGGCCACGATTCCCTCTTCCAATGTGTCGAGCAGCACCTGGAGGAACCGCTCCTCTCGACGGAGCTCGGCCGCGGATTGGCGTGCCGCCGTGATGTCGGTGAACGAGGCCACCGCGCCGGCGACCGATCCGTCGCCGGCCACCATGGCCCGGGCGTTGGCCCGGACCCACATCGGCTGCCGGCCGCGTCGGCGCATTCCGAGTACGACCCCAACCGACCTCCGCCCGCCCCGCAGGCTCGTGGCAATGGGGTGGTCGTGCACCGTGATGGGATCGCCCTCGACATCGAAGAGCTCGAGGCCGTTCGATCGTTCCCGGGCCAGGATGGCTTCAAGGTGCTCTCCGACCAACCGGACCCGGGGGACGTCGAACATCACTTCGAAGGCCTCGTTGACACGGATGATCATCCCGGCCGAATCCACCATCAGCACCCCGTCAGCCAGTGACTCGATGATGGTGGACTGGCGTCGATCCACATCGCGGATGCGCTGCTCGAGACGCTTGCGCTCGGTGATGTCCCGGATGTTGACGACGATCCCACCGATGGGGTCGTCGAGGTGGTTGGCCGCCACGACATCGATGTCGATGGGTGTCCCGTCCGCCCGCAGGGTGCGCATCTCGAGCGCCACGGAGAGCCGCCGCCGAGCCACCAGGTCGCTGAAGAGGGCGCGCACCGGCTCGACACTGAGGCCGTCGAACAGGGCGAAGGCGTTCGTCCCGATGGCGTTGCTGATGTCGTACCCGAACAACCACTCGGCCGAAGCGCTCACGAAGGTGAAGCGACCCTCGGCGCTGATCACGACGACCACATCGAACTCGTGCTCGCCCAGCGCATGGAACCGCGGCTCACCGACCGAGCGCGGACGCCTGCCGTCGAGACCGGGGACGGGGTGGGAGCCGAGCGGCGGACGACCGGAGGCCGGCCGGCCGGGGGCGGACGGACCGAACGGCTCGAAGACCGAGTCTCCGGAAAGCGGCCGGCTCTCGTACTTGGTCACGCCAACCCATCCGGGCGGTCCACCGGCCACAGGGGTTGGAACACGTGCCACTGCTCGGGAGCGCGGCGGATGAGCCCCTCGAACCGGGTGGCGATCTCCTGGGTGAGCCGGGCGACGTCCGACCGCAGCGACCCGTGCCGGGTCGTGTCGAGAGGGGGCTCGACGACGGCCCGGTGGTCGGCGCCCGGGCCGCTGTAGACGGCGCCGGTCACCAGGGAGGCCCCGGACCGGAGCGCCAGCATGGCCGGACCCGCGGGCATGGTCGTCTTCTCACCGAAGAACTCCACATCGACTCCGGTGCCGACCAGGTCGCGATCGCTCAGCAGTCCGACCAGTCCGCCCCGCCGGAGGGTGGCCATGATCGAGCTCCCCGAGGATGCGTCGAGCGGAACGATGGTCAACCCCATGGCGGCCCGCTGCTCCACGAAGTAGTCGAAGAGCTCCGGCGGCTCGATCCGCTCGGCGACCGCGGTCATCGGCATGTCCTGCGTGGCCAGAAACGCGCCCCCAAACTCCCAGCTCCCAACGTGCGGTAGTGCCATGATGACCCCCTTACCGGCTGCCATCCCATCCACAAGATGCTCGAGGCCGTCACAAAAGGTGCGCTGCTCGACCTCGATGGGCGACGTACTCCCGAGCTGGGCCCCTTCGACCCAGTACCGAGCGTAGGCCCGAAACGACCGACGCGCCCACTGGTCGAGGACCACCGCATCCGAGGAGTCGGCGTCCAACACCCGACGCAGATTGTTCACCACCATCCGGCGGTGCTGGTGCCGCACCCTGAACATCACGTCCCCGACGCGGTTCGCCACGCCCAGCGCCACCGGCTCGGGCACCGCGGCCAGGCACCGACCGAGGAGGGCGTAGGTCCGAAAGACGACGCGGCCCTTGTTCACGAGCGTCCGAGGATCAACCGGCGGCCGGGTGACTCAGGGATGGCGGCGGCCGGCGCGCTGCCGGATGCCCTGGCGGGCATGTCGGGCGCGCCACGTCCGACCGGACCGACTGGCCAGTTCCCCCTGCCGGCGAGCCCGCCACCGGGAGGGTGAGGCCGACGAGCTGCGACCCCCGACGCGGACCATGGTGCGCGTGCGGCGGTGGCGCCGGGGACTGGCTCCGAGGACGGGTGCCTCGGCCAGACGCCACACCTTGACGAAACGTCCCACCGCGGTGGCCACGGTGAGCGCCAGCATGACCCAGAGCACAGGGACCAGAAACGCGGTGGAGAGGAATCCGATGCCCAGGAGGATCATCCGCTCGGCCCGCTCCATCAGCCCGCCCTTGGCCACGATGCCCAGCGATTCCGCCTTGGCCCGCTGGTAGGAGACCAGTGACGTGGCCCCGAGCACAGCGAAGGGCAGGAGGACGAGGTGCCCGGGGTGGGCCGACACGAGATACCACGCCACACCACCGAGGATCACGGCATCGGCAACCCGGTCGGTGACCGAGTCGAAGAAGGCACCACGCACTGACGACGTCCCGGATGCCTTGGCCACCGGCCCGTCCAACAGGTCGTGGAGGCCGGTGAGGATCAGCAGCGCCAGGGCCAACAGGAAGTGGCCGGTGGCTACGGCCACGGCCGTGGCGGTAGCGGAGATCAACCCGGTGGCGGTAAGCATGTCGGCGGTGATGCCGAACCGCTGCAGCCTGCGACCCACGGGACCGGTACCGCGGTCGACCGTGTCGCGCCATCGCCCGTCAAACATGGCATTTCCTCCAGAAGACTCACCAGACCCTACCATCTGCTTGCTGGAGTTGCCGCCACGGCGCCACCGGTGGGAGCACCCAGCCGACCTGCGAATCCCAGCGTGGCAGGCTGTCGACCAGAGCGCCCGGCGCTCGGTCGAGCAGCGTGCGTGGCCGGCGGGAACACGTTCCAGCGGGATGCACCGACGGGGAGCACGCTGTCCGGCTGAGCCGGGCGGTGACGGCGCGAATTTCACCTCAAGTCGGGTGGTGGCGTGCCGATGAACGAGCAATGGCCCTGCATGAGACGATGGCCCAGCATCAGGAGCCGACGTCCGGCGTCGACAACCCTCTCGACCAGCTCAATCCCTATTGGCGCCTGGTCGTGTACGAGTACGCACTTCGGCGGGAGGCAGGCCTCGAGGCCAAAGAGGCCGTGCGCTGGTCCCTCCGACGGGTGCTGCCGCCGCCCGACGGCCTCCACCCCGCCCTGGCCATGATCGCCGGCTACCCGGTCGACCTCGAATCCTGGCAGGCACAGGCATCATCACTGCTGCGCACCGTGATCGCCGCCGGCGACAAGAGCTGGCAAAGCCTGCGGGAGAAGGAAGGGTGGCGACCCGGCACCATCGGGATGGGATGGTGACACAGGGCTCTTGCCGGTCCGAGGAAGTCGCGCCGCCGATCCTGTCTGAGGAGTCGGCGTCCGGCTAGAGGGACAGCGGCCGGATCGGGGCCATGATCAGGCCCGGGTCATGCTTCCAGTCCACCCCGGCGACGTCGATGTAGAGCTCGATCTCGTTGCCGTCGGGATCAAGGATGTACAGGCTGTGGGTCACCGTGTGGTCGGTGGCACCGACGACGGGAACGCCGGCTGCCTCGAGGCGTGCAGCCGCTTCCCGCAGCTCGTCATCGCTGTCGCCCACCTTGAGTCCGAAGTGGTAGAGGCCGAGCCGCCTGCCCGCCGGCAGCGGGGCGGCGCCATCCCCGACTTCGATGAGCAGCAACTCGTGGTGCGTCCGACCCGATGAGAATGCCGCCACCGGCATCCCGGGTGCGTTCGGGAAGACCGGCTCCCACCCGAGGACGTCACCGTAGAAGGCTGCCGACCGCTTCACATCCCTCACGTAGAGCACCAGGTGCCCAAGCTCCTTGACCTGCATGGTCAACCCGACTCCTTTCGTCGCCACCCAGTGGAACGCCGGGCCGCCCGGTTCGATTCCGGGGCTCAGTCCGGCTCAGTCCGGCTCAGTGCGGCTCAGTCCGGCCACGCCTCATGGATACGTCGCCAGCTGACGGCCAGGGTTTCGGGAAGCACCCGCGTATCGGCCACGGCGGTCATGAAGTTTGTGTCTCCCAGCCAGCGTGGGACGGCATGGAGGTGGAGGTGTCGGGGGACACCGGCCCCGGCGGCTCGCCCCAGGTTCGCCCCCACGTTGATCCCGTCAGGTCCGAGTGCTGCCTCCAGCGCGGCCACTCCCTGTCGGAGGGTCGACCACATCTCTGATCCCTCCTCATCGGTCAGGTCCCCGAGCGAGCTGACGTGCCGCACGGGAAGGACCATGAGATGACCACTGGCGTAGGGATAGGCGTTGAGCACCGCGTAGGACACGGTTCCGATCCACAGGACACCGTTGGCGACCGAAGGAGGGCCACTGGCCGCGATACGGCAGAAGACGCAGTGATCGGGGTCGTCGAGGCGATGGGAGTCGACGCCCCCGGCCAAGGCCGGCTCGGACGAACCGGCTGCCGCCACGTACTCACCGCGCCACCCGGCCCACAGGTGCTCGAGGCTCACGATGGGGATTCGGGGATCCGGCGCTCGGCGATCTCCTCCTCGAGCTTGTCGGTGAAGGCCATGAGCTCGACCCCGCGCTCGGGCTGATTGCTCCCCCGGCGGTTGACACCCACCGTGCCGGCGTGAACGTCGTCGTCGCCCACCACCAGGATGTAGGGAATCTTCATGACCTTGGCCTTGCGGATGCGCGCCTTCAGGTGCTCGTCGGCGGGATCGACCGAGACCCGGGCCCCCACCGCCCGCAGGCGGTCGGCCACCTTGTGGGCATAGGCCGCATGTTCGTCCTTCACCGCCAGGACGCGGACCTGCTCGGGGGACAGCCAGGTGGGCAGGGCGCCGGCATAGTGCTCGAGGAGGATGGCGAAGAACCGCTCCACCGAGCCGAACAACGCCCGGTGGATCATGACCGGCTGGTGGCGACCGTTGTCAGCACCGATGTACTCCATGCCGAACCGCTGGGGCTCCTGGAAGTCGAGCTGGATGGTCGACATCTGGTGGGTCCGCCCGATGGCGTCCCGGGCCTGCACGGAGATCTTCGGCCCGTAGAAGGCGCCGCCTCCCTCATCGATGACCATCTCGAGGTCCATGGCCGTCGCCGCCGTGCGGAGGGCCTCGGTGGCCTCGTCCCACTCCTCGACCGAGCCCACGGCCTTCTCCTCGGGACGCGTCGACAGCTCGAGGAAGAAGTCGTCGAGACCGAAGTCCCGCAAGAGGGACAGGACGAAGGTGAGGGTCGAGTGGAGCTCGTGGGCCATCTGGTCGCGGGTGCAGAAGATGTGCGCGTCGTCCTGGGTCATGCCGCGCACCCTGGTCAGGCCGTGCACCACCCCAGACTTCTCGTATCGGTACACGGACCCGAACTCGAACAGGCGCATGGGTAGCTCGCGGTAGGACCGCTGGTGGCTCTGGAAGATCAGTATGTGGAACGGGCAGTTCATCGGCTTCAGGTAGTACTCCTGGCCGCCGTCCAGCTCCATGGGTGGGAACATCCCCTCGGCGAACCAGTCCAGGTGGCCCGAGGTCTCGAACAGCTCCGCCTTGGTGATGTGCGGGGTGTAGACGAACTCATAGCCGGCGGCCTCGTGGCGCTGACGCGAGTAGTCCTCCATGAGGCGGCGGATGGTTCCGCCCTTGGGGTGGAAGACGGGCAGTCCCGAGCCGATCTCCTCGGGGAACGAGAACAGGTCCAGCTCGGCGCCGAGGCGGCGGTGGTCCCTCCGCTCGGCCTCTGCCAGCCGGTCGAGGTGGAGGGCCAGTGCCTTCTCCGACTCCCATGCGGTGCCGTAGATGCGCTGCAACTGCTGGCGCTTCTCATCGCCCCGCCAGTAGGCCCCCGCCACGCGCATCAGGGCGAAGTGGCCCAGGTGGCTGGTGGATGGGACGTGCGGGCCCCGGCACAAGTCGGTGAAGGTCGGCGAATTCCAGTACGTGGACACCTGGGCGGCGCCGGCCCCCTCGGCTGCGGCGTCCACCTCCTCGTGTCCAGCGTCGACGGCCTCGATGATCTCCCGCTTGAACGGTTGGTCGCCGAAGATCGAGAGTCCCTCTTCGATGGTGTGCTCGTGGCGGACGAAGGGTTGGTCCTCCGCCATGATCTCGCGCATGGCGGCGTCGATGCGCTCGAGGTCGTCGTCACTGAAATGGGCCCCGCCCGGCAGCTCGAAGTCGTAGTAGAAGCCGTCCTCGATGACCGGCCCGTTGGCGAAGTGCGCGCCGGGCCACAGCCGGAGCACGGCCTGGGCCAGCACGTGGGCGGTCGAGTGGCGCAGGACGGCGCGGCCGGCCTCGGAGTCGGCGGTGATGACGCTGACCTGGGCCCCATCGGGCAGCGGGGCGTCCAGATCGACCTCGGCCCCGTCGAAGGTCGCCGCCACCGCCGCCCTGGCCAGCCGGGGACCGATGGACTCGGCGAACTGGGACGCGGTGGTGCCCTCCTCGAACTCCTTGGTCGCGCCATCGGGAAGTCGCACGGTGACGGCTGCCATCAAATTGCCTTTCTGCCTCTGTTCCGGCCTGGCCACGG
>DASZGT010000383.1:0-2083 GCA_035938575.1 Acidimicrobiales bacterium | reverse complement strand
CACTGGGCCGGGCCCTCCCCGGCACCCTGATCATCAATCCGGAGACGGGCGAGGAGTGCCCCCGGGCCGTCTTCGACCAGGACGGCAGGTTGCTCAACGCCGAGGAGGCCATCGGCGAGATGGTCAACCAGACCGGGGGGGCCGGGTTCGAGGGCTACTGGCGCAACGCCGAGGCCGACTCGGCCCGGGTGCGCAACGGCTGGTACTGGACTGGGGACCTGGCCTACCGGGACCATGACGACTTCTTCTACTTCGGGGGCCGGGACTTCGACTGGTTGCGAGTCGACGGTGAGAACTTCTCGGCCGCCCCCGTCGAGGGGGTGCTCCAGCGCCATCCCGACGTGGTGCTGGCGTCGGTCTACGCGGTGCCCGACACCGTGGTGGGCGATCAGGTGATGGCCACGCTGCTGCTGCGGCCGGGAAGCACGTTCGACCCCGAGCGATTTGCGGGTTTCCTGGCGGGCGAGTCGGACATGGGGACCAAGTGGGCCCCCCGGTACGTGAGGATCACGGACGAGCTCCCGGTAACCGCCACCACCAAGGTGCTCAAGCGGGTGCTCCGCAACGAAGGCTGGCGCAGCCCGGACCCGGTGTGGTGGCGACCCCAGAAGGACGCCCCCTACCGGTTGCTCACTGCCACCGACGCCGACGACCTCGACCGGGCCATCGCCGGGCGATAGGGCCGCTCCTCGGCAGGGGCGGGAGTGCAGGGCGGGGCGGGAGTGCAGGGGCGGGAGTGGGCGGTGCCGGTTGGGACACTAGAGCGCCAGCACAACCTCCCGGATCAGGGTGCCGAGCTCGGCGGCCCGACCCTGGGCCACGCCGATGATCGAACGGGGCGAGACGCCCTCGGGCGTCATCCCGGCGGCCAGGTTGGTCACCAGGGACAGGCCCAGGACCTCTGCGCCCAGCTGGCGGGCGGCGATGGCTTCCACGGCGCTCGACATCCCGACCAGATCTGCGCCCATGGTCCGGAGCATGCGGATCTCGGCCGGCGTCTCGAAGTGCGGTCCGGTGACCTGGGCATAGACCCCACCGGCCAATGACCCGTCCACGCCCTCGGCCAGCACCCGAAGCCGGGGTGACCAGGCATCGACCAGGTCGACGAACGCACTCGGACGGTCTCCGGATCCCGGCGGCCCGGTCAGCGGGGAGGCCCCGGAGAGGTTCAGGTGGTCGGTGATCAGCACGACGTCGCCGGGAGCAAGGTCGGGGCGGAGGGCGCCTGAGGCGTTGGTGATCACGATGACCTCGCATCCGGCGGCCACAGCCGTGCGGACGGGATGCACCACCTCTACGGCGCTGTAGCCCTCATAGAGGTGGGGGCGGCCGAGGAAGGCGAGGACACGGTGGTCGCTGATCTCGACGGACCACACCTCTGATCGTTGATGGGCCACGACCGAGGCGGGAAATCCGGGCAGCTCGCCCAGCTGGTGCTGCGAAGCGCGCGAGCCGAGAGCAGCGGCGGCGTCGGCCAGGCCGGAGCCGAGGATCACGGCCACGTCGTGGGATCGGGCGCCGCTGAGGGTGGCGAGCTTCGACGCCGCCTGATCGGCAAGATCGAAGGCGTCGAACGAGGGCCCGGGGACGTCGGTCAGCTATCCACTCCGAGGATGAGCCCGCTGGTCGGCACGCCCGTGCCCGCGGTGACCAGCACGTGGCTCACATCGGGAACCTGGTTGACCGACGTGCCCCGCACCTGGCGCACCCCCTCGGCGATGCCGTTCATCCCGTGCAGGTAGGCCTCGCCCAGCTGCCCTCCGTGGGTGTTGACGGGCAGTCCCCCGCCGATCTCGATGTTGCCGTCCCGCACGAAGTCCTTGGCCTCGCCCTTGCCACAGAAGCCGAGCTCCTCGAGCTGGTACAGGACGTACGGGGTGAAGTGGTCGTAGAGCACCGCGGTCTGGATGTCCGCAGGCGACAGTCCGGAGGTCCGCCACAGCTGACGGGCCACCGCCGCCATCTCCCCCAGGCCACACAGGTCGTCGTAGTAGTACGAGGTCATCATCTCCTGCCCGGGTCCGGCGCCCTGGGCGGCCGCCTCGATGACCACCGGCGTGCCCGGGAGGTCACGGGCCCGCTC
>DASZGT010000382.1:0-30608 GCA_035938575.1 Acidimicrobiales bacterium | reverse complement strand
CGATGGGCCGCCTCCCGACCCGCTGACGTCTGTTGGGAGGCCACCTGGCGGGCAGCCATGTCGTCCATCAGGACCTCGAACCCCGCCTCCCGGATGCGGCAGAAGAAGTCGACGTCCTCGAGCCCGAAGAACCACTCCGGGTCGGGCAACACACCGGCATCGAACACCGCCCGCGACACGACGGTGGCACCCCAACAGGCCACGTCCACCGGGGTGAGGTCCGGGGGCGATCCTGGTGGAGGCACGACGTTGACGGTATGAGCGCCCCGACCCACGAAGGACCGGCCATAGGCCGCCACCGCGCCCAAGGGCCGACGGGTCGGCACGTGGGCCTTGATGCGCCCCATCACCTGGGCCAGGCGCGGGGACGGCAGGGAGAACAGGCCGACGTCGTCCTCGCACAGGTACGCCCACTGGATCCGCGGGTCCGAGAACGCCTCGATCAGACCGGCCCGGAAGCCACCGGCCGGCCCCGTGTTGCGATCGAGTCGGACCATCCGGACCCGCGATTCGAGGGTGGGGTCATCAAGTCCGCCGACACCATTGACCACCACGACGACCCGGTCGGGAGGCAGCAGCTCGACCTCGAGCAATGACCGGGTGACGTCGCCGGCCAACCCGGGTCGCATGTGGGTGAGCACCACCGCCGTCACATCATCGGGCAGCGTGTCGTGGTCACGCCCGATGGCGGCATCCGGCCCCTCGCCGACAGTCATCGTGCTGTCACGCCGCTAGGCTAACCGATGGGATGGCGATGACCACAGTGGATCGGCGGCACAGTCGGCAGCGGTGGTCGGCTCTCGACGCGGGAGGCCACCGGGGATGAACGCCGTTGTCGTCGAACCCGTATGGTGCGCACCCGTGCGGTTCGAACCGTTGCCGTCGCCCGATCGATGATCAGTGTGATCGTGCCGGTGCGCAACGGCATGCCGTGGCTGGAGCAGCAGCTGGGTGCCCTGGTCGACCAGGACTGTCCCGAACCCTGGGAGGTGGTGGTCGCCGACAACGGGTCCACCGACGACAGCCCGGCCGTGGCCCAGCGCTGGGCAGGCCGACATGACCGGATCCGGTGGATCGACGCCTCGGCCAGGCTCGGGGCGCCGGCCGCCCGCAATGCCGGCGTTCGGGCGGCCCGCGGCGGGTTGCTGGCCTTCTGCGATGCCGACGACGTCGTCCAGGCGGGTTGGATGGCGGCCTGTGTCCAGGCCCTCGCCGACTGCGACGTGGCCGCGGGCATGTTCGACTTCGGGTCGCTCAACGGCCACGGGACCGCAGCGCCCATGCCGGCCGCCATGCAGCAGTTCGGGTTTCTGCCCGCCGGCCTGAGTGCCAACCTGGCCGTGCGCCGGGAGGCATTCGAAGCGGTGGGCGGGTTCTGCGAGGATCTCCTCATCGGTGAGGACATCGACCTGTGCTGGCGGCTGCAGCTCGAGGGGTATCGCTTCGCGCTCGCACCCGGGGCCGTGGTGTCCAAGCGGGAGCCATCAGGATTCAACGAGGTGTTCAGAAAGGCATCGGCCTACGGCCACTGCGGCCCCGTCCTCTACCGAAGGCATCGCCCGGCAGGAGCCCGACGCGACCTGTCCGGAGCGGCCAAATCGTGGTTGTGGTTGGTCCTGCAGGCGCCACGCCTGGCCACACGGGCGGGACCCCGCACCGCATGGGCGCGTGCCGCCGGCATGCGCTCTGGCCGGCTGGCCGGCTCCTTCAAAGAGCGCGTGTTCTTTCCCTGAGCGGCGTGCGTCGCTGTCGCAGGGTCAGGCGCTGAGGTCAGTTGACCTCCCAATCGCTCCCCACATAGACGTTCGACATCACCATGACGCCCTCGGGCAGCCTGATGAAATCGGGGCCCATCACATCGAAGGACATCACCGGTTGCCAGGGCAGCAATGGTTTGCCCTTGCCCCCGGCATGGCCCGACATCGCCGGCCAGAGCGAGTAGCGACCCTTGGACAGGGGTACGTGGTGCATCCGGCACGTCACTTCGAAGTCCCCGGCGGGGAAGTTGCCGTCGAAGCGGACGATGAACATCGGGAAGGCGGTGCCCTGCGAGACGCCGAGGAAGAAGTTGGCCTGGAGCGGCTCGGGTGAGTTGAGGGAAAGGCGCACGACCAGATCGGCCTCGGAGCGGACCTGGCCACCGTCAGCGGCCTCGATCTCCACCTTGAGGACCTCCACCACGCCCTCGGTGGACGTCGTCAATGCGGCATTCTGTTCGACAGCGGCCCGGTACAGGCCTACGACCTCCCGGGTCGGTCCGGATGCCACCGCCACCGAGTCCGCCAACCACACCGCTGTCTCGCAGGTGGCCTCGACCGAGGCGAGGTCGTGGGACACATACAGCAGGGTGGTGCCCTGTTTGACGATCTCCCCGATCCGCTTCAGGCACTTCTGTTGGAAGTTGGCGTCGCCCACGGCCAGCACCTCGTCCACGAGCAGCACGTCGGGTTCGAGGAACGCGGCGATGGTGAACCCGAGCCGCATCTGCATGCCCAGGGAGTAGAACTTGACCTGCCTGTCCACCGCGTCGGCAAGCCCGGCGAATTCCACCATTTCGTCGTACCTGTCCCTGATGGTCTGCCGTCCCATTCCCATGACGGCTCCGTACAGGTAGATGTTCTCTTTTCCCGTCAGCTCGGGGTGGATGCCGCTGGTCACACTCAGCAGCGCCCCGATGCGGCCCTGGACATCGCAGCGGCCGGCCGACTGGTAGGTGATCTGGCTGATGATCTTGAGCAGCGTGGTCTTGCCCGATCCGTTGATGCCGATGAGGGCCAGCGTGCCGCCGGGATCCACCTCGAGGTTGATGTCCTTCAGGACCCAACGGAAGTCATGGCGGGCACCTGTCCCGATCGACTTCCCGAACCGCTTCATCTGGTCGTAGAATTTCGGCACCGTCTTGTCGGCGCGGAACTTCTTCCACACGTGCTCGATCTGGATCGCCCCATCAGGCAATGTCGGCAAAGTTCACCTCCAACCGCTTGAAGATCCGGTATCCGATCGTCAGATAGACCAACGCACCCAGGGCGGCGATTCCGGCCAGGTTCCACTGCGGCGCGAAGCCCAGCAGCATGGTCCTCCTGGCGCCGTCGATCACCGGCCCGAGTGGATTGAAGAACCCGTAGACCATCTGGAGATTGATGTTGAATCCGCCCACCCAGTGACTGGGAACGTATTTGCCGAAGACGACGGCATGGTGCACGTAGATGCCCCCGCCGAAGTGGAAGTTGCTCGGGATCCTCGAAAAGGGCCAGATCACCGGGGTGATGAAGAGGCCCAGCGACGTGATGATCGGGAGCACCTGCATCAGATCCCGCATCTGAATGATGATGCTGGCGATGGCCATGGCGATCCCGGCGGCGAAGACCACCTCGATGAGCATGTACATGGGGACCCACACCGTGGTGATCGCCGGCGCCCGACCGAAGATCACGAAGAGGATGGCCAAGGGGACCCACGACAACACGGTGTTGAGGGCGTTGACACACATGGTCTCGAGCGGGAAGCACTCCCGGGGGAATTGCGTCTTCGCCATGAGCGCCTTGTTGCTGAGCAGCGACTGCCCGCCGTTGCCCAGTGCCGAGGAGAAGAAGCTCCAGCACAGGATGCCCACGAAGGCGAAGAGGGCATAGGGCAGGCCCTCGGTCCCGAACGATTTCACGTGCGAGAACACCACGATCATGATCAGCAGGGTGGCCACCGGGCTGAGCAAGGCCCACAGGATGCCGAGAGTCGCCTGTTTGTACTGGGCGCGGAAGTCCCGTTCGGCCAGGGTGTAGATGATGTCCCGGTGGCTCCACAGTGCCCGCGCCGACTCGAAGTGACGGACTCTGTGGCGGTAGATCAGGTCCTGTGAAGGCTCGGCCGGTATGGAGGAGACGTCAGTCTCCACCAACGTTCGACCGAATGACGAAGCGATTGCTGCCATCGGTCGACAATACCCCCCTGAGCCCACAACTCCGAACCGGTCAACTTCACTACAAGCCCCCATACGATACCGCGGCCCACCCACGTTTTGCCACACCCCCGGCTCGGGCCCCGCCGCTATCATCGCCCCGTGCCGGCACGGGGGGAGCCCACAGCATCCTGGCCACACACCCGAACGCGGGTGCTGCTGGCCATCAAGGGCCTCGGCCACGGTGGAGCCGAGCGGCTTCTGGTCGACACCGTGGCCAACGGTGATCACCGGGCCTTCGACTACCAGGTCGCATTCGTGCTCGACTCCGCCGACACCCTCGTGCCCACCCTGGAGTCGGCCGGGACCCAGGTGCACCGCCTCGGTGCGAAGCACAACCTGGACCTCCGATGGATGCTGGCGTTCCGCCGCCTCCTACGGGCCGACGACTTCGACATCGTGCACTTCCACCTGCCCTACACGGCGGCGCTCGGTCGCCTGGTCGTCGCCTCGTTGCCGAGGCGCCGGAAGCCCGTGACCATGTACACCGAGCACAGCCTGTGGAACAAGGTCGCCGTACTGGTCAAGATCCTCAATCGGGCCACCATCGGATGGGACCGGGCGCTGATCACCGTCTCCCAGGCCGCCTACGACGCGCTCCCTTCCGCCCTCAAGCCACGAGCTCGCGTGGTCGTGCACGGTGTCGACCTCTCCCTGTCTCGGGACCGCATCCTTCGCCGCGACGCCATCCGTCGTGATGTCCGGGAGGAGCTCAGGATCCCCTCGGGGCAGATCCTGGTCGTCACGGTGGCCAACCTCCGCTCGGAGAAGGGATACGACGTTCTCCTCGACACCGCCCGTCTCGTGGCCGATCGGCAGCTGCCCATCATGTTCGCGGCGGCCGGGGAGGGGTCACAGGCCGACGAGCTGGCCGAGCGGCATCGCGCCCTCGGGTTGGGAGGTCGGTTCCAGTTCCTGGGCCACCGCCCCGACGCCTTGGAGTTGCTCACGGCGGCCGATGTCGTGGTCCTCCCCTCCCACCAGGAGGGACTACCCGTCGTCCTCATGGAGGCGACCAGTGTCGGCGCCACCATTGTGGCCACCTCGGTGGGGGGCGTGCCTCAGGTCATCACCGACGGCGTCAACGGACTGATCGTGCCCCCCGGCGCACCCGAGCGCCTGGCCGACGCCCTCGAGCGGGTCAGCACCGACGCCGCGCTCCGGAATCGGCTGGGTCGGCAGGCACTGGTCGACAGTGCCGTGTTCGATGTGGCCCGGGCCAGCGGCGAGATCGAGGGCATCTATGGCACGGTCCTCGAGGTCCGGCTCTGACCACTCCAGCCGGCTGATCTCAGGTCATCCGGCCACGGGCGGAGGACAGGGCACGGGCCAAGGCCTCGAGCCTCCCGGCGCCGAACTCCTCATCGGGCTCGAGATAGTTCCCCTCGGCCCACTCGTTCCACGACTTGATGACCACCACCTGCTCGTCGACCGGGTTGGCGTACGCCAACTCGATGGCCCGTCGGACATGGGCGCCGAAACGCTCGGGGGTCGCCCCCGTGGCCACCACGCCCCGTCGGCCCAGACGCGGTGTGTTGTCCCAGTTCGGATAGACGCTGGGAAAGATCCGGCCACCCAGTCCCGCCGGCGGGTCGACACCCGCGTCGGGATAGGGATAGTGCCGCGGCCCACTCCCCACCCCCCTAGCGATCAGGTGCTCCCGGGCCCGTGCGCCAACTGTGCGTCGGAAGGGGAAGCTGAAGTGCACGGCGGCATCGAAGCCATCCTCCACATGGGCCCGGTAGTCGGACTCGCCCAGCGAGGCCACCAGGTACAGCCCGTCCAGTCCGGCGTCCAGGGCCATCTTCTGCCACCGCTCGACGAAACGGGCCGGCTCGGGTAACCCGCCCGGCTGGTAGACGAACAGCAGGGGGCGACCGGCGATGGTGATGTAGCGGGGATCCTCGAAGGCCCGCTTGAGCGAGGTGAAGTGCTCGAGATCATCCACGGGTCCCGGATAGGTCTGCTCGATGAGGACCTTGTTGGGTGCCCCGTGCCAGATGCCGGACCAGCTCTGATTGGCCCAGGCCACGCAGAACGGGAAGTCGGGCGAACCGGAGTCGAGCACCTCGTCGAAGGGCCGCTGGAGAAGCTGGTGCCCAGCGAACCAGTAGTGCCAATAGCAAAAGCCGGTGACACCGTGGATCCGCGCCAGTTCGGCTTGGGACTCCCGGACCTCGCCGACCCTGAGGTCGTAGAACCCGAGGTCGGCCGGGAGGTGGGGCTGCACGTGGCCCCGGAACAGCGGACGGGCCCGGGCCACATTGGTCCACTCGGTGAAGCCCTTGCCCCACCACCGGTCGTTCTCGGGGATCGGGTGGAACTGGGGCAGGTAGAGGGCCAGGACTTCCACAGGCGGTCATGCTACTGACGCATCCGGCCCCGGGGCTCCGCCGTTGCCCGGACACGGTCGGGAGGATCGGTGCTTTGTGGCCCACCAGTGGGGCCGACGAACTGCCGACCCGTACTGCCGCCGTGTCGGTGCAGAACAGGCAATGGGCGGCGCGTTTGGCGACAGTCTCAATCGGGATCAGTCGAACCGATGCGCGCAATCTTCCCTTCGTCGAGACGGCGAAGCAGTTCGTACTCCGGCTCCAATCTCGCTCGCAGTCGCTCTCGCTGTCCGTCGGTCATGGACGAGCGGCTTCCGGTAACCCGGGCCCGCCGACCGACGAGCGGCAACGCCAGGCGCTGGCCCAGCGCGGTCAGCCCGTCGTCGAAGTCCTCGGTGAAGAACACACTCGAGCACTCCCCGATCCGCTCGACCGCCTCGGATACGTCAAGGTCATCCGAGAACATGGCCAACTGGGCCAGGAGGTGCTGACGGGGCACCCGGTCCAGGAAGGAGTCGAAGCCCTGCGCCGCCAGCTGCCGCTCAGCGGCGGCCACCGCGCCGGGCATCGCCGGATCGTCTCCGGTCACCAGATAGTCGAAGTAGGAGTGCACCCGTTCGACGGGATCTCTGAGGACGGTGACCGTGAAGGTCTTCGGAGGCAGGGGTTGGGCGGCGGCGGCCCGGTGGGATCGGCCGTAGAAGTAGGCCCCCTGGGCCAGCACCCGGCGGTTGAAGGCGGCGAAGCTGTACCGGCCGCTGATGGTGCGATGCAACCGGGCATCCACCATTCGTCGGTAGACGTCGAGCGGATCCTCGCCGCCCAGGGCCATGAAGCTCAGATGGAGGCTGGTGCCACCCGTCTTGCGAACGTGGTAGCAGTAGATCCGCCGAGACCCGTCCGGCAGCTCGTAAGAACGGGCCAGGCGGCGATAGTCCGGATCCGTCCAGATCTCCCAGACCGCGCCGACATCCCGCGCCCGCCGCCGCACCCGCCGGCTCCAACTTCTCGTACCGGGTGCCGGGCCGCTGCCAGCCGCTGATGGAGGCCGCGTCGCCACTGTTGCGACCTTAGCCAAGATGGCCCTCTCGAAACGATGTCACGGGCGGCAGAGGACGCGGTCAGGCGGCCGCCGTCAAGGGGTCATCGGGGCTCAGTGGCGATCGGGGCTTCCGGATGCTGTCTCGGGAACCGACTCGTCGAACTCCCGGTAGAACGCGGGGTCGACGATCAGGCGCCGGAACACCCGGTCCGACTGGCGATCGGCAGCCAGCATGAGCAGGCGCTTCCGGATCTGTCGGACCGATCGCGCCGAGGCGGCCGGCAGTACGGCGAGGTCGCGCGGGCGGACGTGCAGCAAGGCACGGGGGTCACTACGGACCTCCCTGCTCAACGAGCCCAGACTTGGGTTCTGCAGACTGGCCGGCGTGAACACCTTCTGGTCGTCGAGGACGCTCCATTTCGTCCGGGAGCCGGCTCCGTGGTGGTAGATGTAGTGCCCGTACACACCGAACCACAGCGGGTGGGCATCGCGGGTGTTGGATCGGGTGAGGGGGAGCCAGTCGACACCGTGGGCCTCGAGGGAGTGAAGGACCCGCGTCCCGGCATCATCGAGGACGGCACCGCTCGGAGTCGTCCACAGCTCGCGGCCCCAGTCCCCGCCGATCCGCTGCCAACATCCCACCGTCGTGGCACAGAAGCTCGGGTGGGGGCGCAGATCCTCGAAGTTCTCCCGGCGCTGGATGGCGATGAGCGGCCGGGCCCGGAGGGTCTCGGAGAGCCAGCCGTCCAGGGCGCGGATGGGAAAGGCGTCGCTGTCGAGGAAGACGATGATGTCGTCCGGGCTGGCCTGCTCGACCACCAACCTGGCCAGGGCGTTGAGTTTCTCGCCATGAGGGGCCTTCAGATCCTCGGCATGGTCGAACCGATTCCACAGGTCGCGGTCGTCGATCCCGTTGAGCACGGCGAACACCCTGAACGGCGAAGCGATGTTCCGGTGCAGGTACTCGAGTTGTGGGGTCACCCACTGGGGGGAGCGCCAGTGCACGGTGAGCACGTAGATCATGGCGCCGCCCGGCCGACGCGGGCTTGGCGGCAATGCGGGAAGCAGGAACTCCGGGCCACGGCCGTCACCGTTCCACCTCGACGTGTCCCTGCACGGATAGGACCCTACTGTCAGCCGGCCGCCTTCACGCCTGCACGGCGACGCTCAGCGTTCCTGCCCCCCGGCCACGGTGCGAGCCAGACCGGCGATGCCCTCCTCGATGACGTCGGTCCTGAAGCGATCGGCGAAGAGCGCTTCTCCCTCCGACGCCACCGACTCGCGCAACCGGACGTCGCGGAGCAACCGGGCGCACGACTCGGCCAGCGCCGGGGTGGTGTCCCCGATCAGCAGGTGGACCCCGTCCACGGCGCCGAGGCCCTCGGCGCCCAGGGTGGTCGACACCACCGGGATGCGATGGGCGAATGCTTCCAGGATCTTTACCCTGGTCCCGCTGCCGTAGCGGATGGGAACCACCACGATGTCAGCCTGCGCCAGCTCGGTGGCCATGTCCGGGACCTGACCCACCACGGTGACCCGAGGAGGGTCGTGCACATCCATCAGGTCCGGATGGTGCTCTCCCACCAGTCGGATCTGCGCATCGGGGATCAAGGCCCGCAACGCCGGCCCCACCTCGTGGGCCAGCAGGCGGGCGGCCTCGATGTTGGGCGGGTAGCGGAGAAGGCCCTGGAAGAGGAGCGTAGGAGGCGAGCCCACGCCGGTTCTCCCCAGCGGGTGTTCGACGTTCCGGTACCCGTTGGGGACAACGGCGACGTTGGCCAAGCCACCCACGGCGGCGCGCTCGGCGTCGAGCGTGCTGCATACCGCGATGGCCGACGCCCGCTGGCCGGCTCGCCGGTGCAGGCGCCGCCACCGCCGGATCTCCTCGTGGGCCACCATCGTGCTGGCCTTGCGCCGGATCCGCTGTGGCCAACCCGATGACGGAGGGTGCGGCATGGACAGCCGAGCCACGATCTTCTGATCCTCGAGGTCGTCGAGGTCGATGATGGTCGGAGCGAGGACCGGCTCTCCGGCCAGCACCCACGGCCGCGCTCCGAAGAACCAGACGAGGTCGTACCGCCCCGACATGAAGCGGGCCAAGGCCCTCTGCACCGTTGACCGATCCTGCCACGGCAGTCCGAGCGGCATCGAGGGCCGCCAGAGGGAGGTGAGCAGGCCGGCGCCCGACGCCGTTCGGTTGTCGAAGCCGACCCGGGCCACCTTGGACAGGTGCAGGGTCTGGTCGGGTGCATCGAAGTCCGTCCGGAACTGGGAGATCACCGAGCAGAGCTCGACCGGACCGCATCGCCGCAGGCCGCGGAGCACCATGGCCAGCCTCATCCGAGGCCCCCTGTCCTCGGGCCACGGGTAGTCGCCGGCAACCACCAACGTTCTCATCGAATCCCCTCACGCTGGCCGTTCGCCCCTCGGCTGGCTAGCCGTCGGTCATCGCCTGTGACCCCGGCGTCCCCCCATGGAATCCAACGATGGTAGCGGAGCAGGCACAACGAGCCAGACTGGTACAGTCTGCTGGCCGGGTGGCCGGTAGCGGTGGGGGGCCGCCCATGAGCGAACGCACAACCGATGAGTTCCCAGCGACCGACGTGCCCCTGGTACTGCACGTCATCCCGACCTCTCGGGCCCGCGGTGCGCAGCGAGAGGCGCGGGCCGTGGCCGACTACCTGGATTCACCGGGCACACGGTTGCACCGGGTGCTGAGCCTGTTCGACGGGAGCCACGAAGTGGTGGTTGATGCCTCGCTCAACCACCCGGGAGGCGACGCTCCGGCCGTGGGGTTCGATCCGAGCATGGTCTTCCGACTCCGCTCCGCCCTGGCCGGCATGGACCCCGAGGTCGTGGTGGCGCACGGGAGCGAGGCATTGAAGTACCTGGTGCCGGCCATGCTCGGCCGGCGGCGGCCTCTGGCCTACTACGCCATCGGCACCTATTCGGGTTCGGACGGCGCGCTGCAGCTGGGCCTCTGGAGGCACCTGCTGGCCCGCGCCGATGTGGTGGCCGCCGTCGGCGAGGAGGTGCGCGATGAATGCATCGAGCGCATGGGAGTGTCGCCCGCCCGCGTCGTGCTGGCCTACAACTGCCGCGACCCTGAGGTCTTCCGGCCCCGGGAAGCTGCCTCCCGGTCGACCCCGGTCGTGCTCTTCGTGGGCGCCCTGACCAGGGGGAAGTGCCCCGACCACTTTGTCGAGCTGGTGGCAGGGCTGCGGGCCCGCGGGGTCTCACTCGAGGCCCGCATCATCGGGGACGGCCCGTTGCGCGAGACGCTGGCGGGGCCGGCGCAGGAAGCCGGGATACCGATGCTCGGCTCGCGGTCCGACGTCGACCGCCAGATGCGTGAGGCCGACCTGCTGGTCTTCCCCAGCCGACCGGAGGGCGAGGGAATGCCCGGCGTCCTCATCGAAGCGGGTCTGTCGGGACTCCCGGTGGTGACCACTGCGGTGCCCGGCGTCCAGTCGATCGTCAAGGATGGCGAGACCGGTCTCGTGGTCCCGGTCGCCGACGTCCCGGCCATGATCGCAGCCACAGCCAGGCTGCTCGACGACTCCGAACTCCGCTCCTCGATGGGCCGTGCCGCAAGACAGCACTGCGTCGACCGCTTCAGCCTGGCCGCGGTCGGAGCTCGATGGACGGCCCTGCTCCAGCCCCTACTCGACGCCGCCGGTCGCCGGCGCAGCCAGTCGGCGCCGCACCAGCTCAGCGGTCGGCGGCACTCCGGGGGCGGACGGTCCTCCGGACCAGCGACGGCGACGGATTCCGACCCGCTGACAACGTCCCGGTACGTTCGGTGACCGGGCCCCCGACCCCCAAGCGCAGGGGCGCTCCCCCGGCGTTGGATGGTCCCGTCGAGCCCCGTGGCAAGCGTCAATGGGCCAGCCTCTACGGATCATCGTTCCTCGCCGCCCGGCGGAACCCCGACTTCTCGGAGCTGGAGCGCTTCTGCTTCTTCATCGGCTATGCCCGCAGCGGCCACACCCTGGTCGCCACCCTGCTCAACGCCCATCCCGACGTGGTGATCTCCCATGAGCTCGACGCCCTCCGCTTCGTGAAGCACGGTTTCGGCCGCTCGCAGCTCTTCTCCCTTCTCCTCCAACGTGACCAGCAGTTCGGTGACAACGGCCGCAACTGGTCCGGCTACCAGTACGAGGTGCCCGACCAGTTCCAAGGGAGGTTCGAGCACCTCCGGGTCATCGGCGACAAGCGGGCCCGATCGGCGGTCCTGCAGATCGCCCAGGAGCCCCGGCTGTTGGACCGTGTCCGACGCGTGGTCAAGGTCCCGATCAGCGTCGTCCATGTCACTCGCAACCCGTTCGACAACATCGCCACCGAAGCCCGTCGGCACAAGATGTCCCTGTCCGAGGCCACCGCCTGGTACGAACAGATCTGCAAGGCCGTCAGCGTGGCCCGACCACTGCTCGATCCGTCCGAGCTGGTGGATGTGCGCTATGAGGACTTCGCCGGCGACGCGGGCCCGTCCCTGGCGGCACTGTGCGGGTTCCTCGGCGTAGGGACGCAGGCCTCGTACCTCGAGGCCTGCGCCGGCATCGTCTGGTCGAGCCCGAACCGGACGCGGGATGCGGTGGCCTGGTCGGACCAGGAGCGGAAGGGCGTCGAACGGCTCATCGAGACCTACGAGGTGCTCGGGTCCTACACCTTCGACGACTAGGGACAGCGAGCGGTCCGGGTCGCAGATTCGGGACCCCTGTGATCCAGGCGCCCCTCGGCGGGCCTCAGGGCCTACTGCCCGGTGGCACGGACCCCTTGCAGTCCCCGGCGGGCGTTGGCCCGTTCTGTGGCCTGGCGCATAGCCAGGCGGGCCCGCCTTCGCAGCTCCCATTCGTATCGCGGGCGGGCATGGCGCGGTCCCCGCGGGATGCACAGCAGGACGAACAGGAACGGGATCATCATGGTCCGCTCCCGTTCGATCAGTCCCAGGTTGCCGAGGGCGGCGAACGTGTAGATGAACGTGCCGGTGTAGACGAGGCACAACATCACGTAGGGGCGCGCGAAGGCGGCCCGCGGAACCATCCGCAGATTGCGGAGTGACGCCAGGGCCAAGCCCAGGATGAGGGTGTTCTCGAGGGCGGCCACCCGCTCACCGAATCCATGGGCGTTGTAGGGGAGCGGATTGAACAGGACCTCGTAGATGTCCCTCGGGAAGGTGGCCGGATTGGACGAGTAGGGCACGTTGCCGCTCGTCCCTTGGGCGGCGTTGTTGGCGTTGGTGTTCTGCAGAGAGAGCTGGCTGTTTGCTCCACCCCGCAGGTAGTGGACGGTCAGGGCAATCGACAGGAAGAGCAGCGCCGCGCAGAAGAGCAGGCTGATGATGCGCCGGACGCCCCCGAGGGACTTCCGCGTCCCCGCCGTGGGGACCATCATCGCCACCACGAACCCGGCCATGATGAGAAGCAGCTCGTTGGGCCGGACGTAGGCGCCGATGAACACCCCGGGCGCCACCAGGATGAAACCGCCCCGTTTGCGGGCCAGGAATTTGGCCGCGCCGAATGCGGTCAACCCCAGCGAGAGCATCATGAGTGATTCCTTGCTGATATCAGCGGTCCAGAAGATCAAGGACGGCATGAAGAACAGCATCAACGCGTAGCGACGATGGTCGCCCCCGGCGAAGGTCAGGGTGAAGGCCCGGTAGAAGAAGACGGCTCCGAGGAACGACAGCCAGCTGAACACGAGGAAGGTGGCCAGCTGGTTGACGCCGACGAGAGCCATGGCGATCCCCGCGGCGATGCTCACCGAGCCGTCGTTGACGATCTGGCGAACGTCGGCGTTGGCCGTGGTGAAGTTGAAATGACGGAAGTCGGGGGCGAGCAGTGCACCCTGGTTGACGTAGCGGGTCCAGTCGGCGATGCCGTGGTAGAAGTGGTCGACCACGTAGATCTGGCTCGGCGCGGCCAGCAGGTGGAGCACCAGGCTGATCGTCAAGATCCTGACCAACCAGGGATTGCCCTCCGCGAAGGCGACCCGCTGGATCACGACCCGCCCGAGCCCGAACAGGATCACCGCAACCAGCAGGGCGGCAAACGGCTGGGACGGGATCTGGGCCGCGACGATCATGGACGCGACCGGTTTGAAGTCAGGCCCGGGTGGCGGAGCCCGAGGTCGATCCGACGCCGGCGCCGAGGGCTCCGACGGTCTCCCTGTCCTGAGGGGTCGCATCCTCGGTGACCGAAAGGGGAGCCAGCGCGGAGTGGCGGATGTCTGCCCGGTCGAGCCGAACATTGGTCAACACCACGCCCAGCACCGGTGCGGCCATGCGACGCAGCAGATCCCCGGCCCGGCGGGCCTGGTCGAACGTGGTGAGTCGGCACTCGGCCACGACGAGCACGACGTCGACCGAGGGGATCAGCGCCTCGGCGTGGTGCACGGCCAGCAGTGGTGGCACCTCCACGATGACCACATCGGACAAATTGCGCGCCGCCTCGAGAATGGCCGGCATCCTGGTCACCAGCTGCCCGCTCCTGGAGATGAAGGGATGCAAGGGGAGGCGGGACACGCGCTCGAGCCTCGAGGGCTCCAGATGGGCCCTGACGTCCTCGATCCCTATGTCTCCGGCCACGCTGGCGGTTCCGACGCCGTTGACCCTGGCTTCGAGCTCTCCGGTGCTGATGACCACCACGCGCTCGCCTGCCTCGGCGTAGATGGCGGCCAGATTGGCGGCCACGTGCGGGCGGGTCGGCTCGGAACCGGCGGAGGCCACGAGCACGACGTGTCGATCGGGTCGCTCCTGGGCCGCACCGGCCTCGGCACGCTGCCCCGGGGGCAGCGTGCCTCCATTGCCGGCGTCGAGGCCAAGGGCGTAGGGGTCGACGGCACCCGACAGCGGCGCCAGGCTCTCGAACATCACCGACATCCGAAGCATCCGGTAGGCCTCGGCCCCCGGCGAAACGGGATCTCGGATCACGTCGACCATGGGAGCCAGTCCGCCCACAGCCGGCACTGCCGCCAGCGTGGCCGCCGGGACCTCCACGGCCACCGGGAATCCGAAATTTGCCTCCGTCCGGGCCGCGTTGCGAAGGCGCTTGTCCAGGAGCTCGCGCAGGAGCACGATGGCCGCCCCGATGGCGGCGCCGACCGCCAGGCCGCCCAGGACCCGCACCTTCCTGCTGGCCCCCAAGGGCGCCTTGGCCCCGGTCTTCGTGGCGAACTCTGCCGCATGGACGACGTAGTACCCGGTATAGGCGTTGGCGCTTGGATTGCCGGCGATGCCCGCCTTCGGATTTTGCGACTGCTTCAGATTGGTGGCTGTCTGCACCACATCCTGCAGCTGGCTGGAATAGCTGTTGGCCACCAGGACGGCGTCAGCGGCGGTGGCGCCCCGGCCGGTGAGCTCGATGACTTGTGCGCTGTTCTTCTTGACGGGCCCGGCTCCCGAGCCCACCGCGCTGGCGGCGACGGCGGTTGCCGACATGTACGCGCTCAGTTCGTAGTCGGGGATGGTGAGACCGGCCGCGTCGGCCACGCCCTGCTGGGTGTCCGTCTTGGAGGCAAAGAACATCAACTGCGAGGCGGACACACCGCCGTTCAACGGACTGCCGTTGCCGTTGGGCGCGGTACCGACAATCGCCGTGGCCTGGTACGGCAGCGCTGACTTGACCCTCTTGGCGTGGCCCACGGGGATGAAGGCGGCGATGACGGCGCCGAGGATGGCAAGACCCACCAAGAGCCGCCAACTGCGGCGGAGGGCACCCCCATAGTCGATTGGCTCCATTGTTCTCCCACTTCCTGCCCAACGTAGAGGAATGATCCTATACCGGTGCCCGTCCCATTGAACATCACCGGTGGTATTCAATTCTTCGAAATTAATCGCATCGAAATACGACGGCATGCACGTGCGTGGAACCTGGGGCCGGCACCGATGCCACAAAGCTCGTGGCCGCCCTGGCATTCCCCAGTCGGATGCCCGCATGGGGGGCCGATCGAACCCGAGGCAGAAGGCCAATCGAACCCGAGGCAGAAGGCCAGTGGTGGTCGGCGATCCTGAGTCAATACCCAATATTGGGGATGGCTCTCCGAGCAGCCCGTCGGTAATCTCAATGTGGCGTGCTGGGCAGCCACTGAACAGGGCCTTCATCGGCCAGTGGACCTAGGGTTGACGCGGCCCTCCGGGGGGATGGCAGTATGGGGCGTACCAAGATTCGATACTGGTGGGGATTCATCGTCGGATTGCAAGTGTCGCCGAGTGGAAGTGGAGGTCCGGAAAGGCTGCTGGCATCCTGGTGTCAGCCGTGCTCCGGTGCGGGCATGCAGGGAAAAGTGCGCTTGGGCGGAAGCGGTCGGGACTTATGACCACAGGGGGCCTAATTGCATGGGTGAGAACGAGTCAGACGAAGCGCCCCGAGTGCCGGCCCCTCCGCTAGTGGATCCCTCGCCGGTCAACCCGCACCGAACCAATGTCGCGGTTCGTGCCAGCCGGGTGCGCTCCCGCCTCGTGTTCACCCTGCTTGACGCCATCTGCGTCGTCGCCGGTTACAGCGTCGCTCAGATCACCTACTTCCGTGACAAGGCGCCAGGCCTCTACTGGCAATACCTGATTGCCTTTCTGGCGGCCGCACTCGTCGTCACGCTTGTGGCCAACCACGTCTTCGGGCTCTACGGGCGCATGTGGCGGCACGCCGGCGCCGAGGAGGCCCGCCAGCTGATTCTCTCAGCCGCGGTGGTCGTCAGCGTGCTGCTCATCATCTACCCGTTGGGCAGCCGAAGCAGGTTCGAGCACCTGCCCATGACGGTGATCATCGTCGGTTGCATGTTCGCCACCCTGGGCATGGGACTCCTGCGATTTCATTCGAGACTCTTCGCTTGGCAACGCGGCGCCCGGAGGGTCGGGCTGCGTGTGGCGGTCGTCGGTAGCCGAGATGCCGGGGCGGCGGCCATCCGCGAGATGTTGCGCAGCCCGGGTGCCGGGCTGGTGCCGGTGGCCGTCTTCGACGACGACACCAGGGCGCACGGGCTCTCGATGGTCGGCGTCCCCGTTGTCGGCGCCATCGCCGACATCCCGAGCGCAGCCAGCCGGTACACGCTCCAACAGGTCCTACTGGCCATCCCCAATCCCCCGCCCGAGACCGTCGAGCGGGTCCTGGCGGCCTGCGAGCAGGCCGGACTGACCATGAAGGTCCTGCCCGGTGTCAGCCATCTGGTCGAGGGCGCCTCATCTCTGGCTTCACTGCGCCAGGCACGGGAGCCCCGGATCGAGGACCTCCTGGGACGCAGTCCGATACCCATCGATCTGGCCACGGTAAGGCGCTCGCTCGAGGGGCACCGGGTCCTGGTCACCGGGGCGGGGGGCTCCATCGGTTCGGAGATCTGCCGGCAGGTGGCCGAGCTCGATCCGGCCGTGCTCGTGCTCCTGGACCACGACGAGACGCACCTCCACGACACCGCCGCCACCATCGCGGGACCGACCGAACAGGCACTCGTCGACGTCACCAACCGGTCGGCGGTCATCGATGCATTCAACCGGTACCGGCCCGAGGTCGTCTTCCACGCTGCCGGCCACAAGCATGTTCCCGTCCTCGAGCAGCATCCGGTCGAAGCTGCCACCACCAACGTGTTCGGAACCCTCAATGTGGTGGAGGCGGCCACGACCGTCGGCGCTCAGCGGTTCGTCCAGATCTCGACGGACAAGGCCGTTCGACCTTCCAGCATCATGGGGGCGACCAAGCGGCTGGCCGAGCAGATCGTGCTCTCACGCGCTCCGATCGGCGCTTCCTACTGCACCGTCCGCTTCGGAAACGTGTTGGGAAGCCGTGGCAGCGTGATCCCGACCTTCACCCGCCAGATCGCCAACGGAGGACCGGTGACGGTCACCGATGCCCGGATGACCCGGTTCTTCATGAGCGTCGAGGAGGCGGTTCAATTGGTGCTCGAATCATCGGTCCTCTCCGATGGCGGCGGTGAGATCTTCATGCTGGAGATGGGGGAACCGGTTCGCATCCTCGACCTCGCCGAGCGGATGATCCGGCTCTCCGGCTACCAGGTGGGCGCGGACATCGCCATCGACATCGTCGGGTCCAGGCCCGGGGAGAAGTTCGATGAGGAGCTCCGCACGCCGGAGGAAGAAGTCCTCACCACCCACCATCCCTACATCAACCAGCTCATCCCGATGACCGCCTCAGCCGAGCAATTCGCCTCGGGTCTCGAAGAGCTGAGGGCGGCCACCGAAGAACGGGACAACGCATCGGTCCGGCGGCTGCTGTTCTCCGTCGGGGCCTCGAGTCCTGCGGGTACCCAGGTCTTGGCCCCCGACCTCAATGGCTCCGGCAACGGAGCGGTTGGGCCGTCCAGGGGCGCCGACCCCGAGTCGGCACGGGGAGCCGACGACGACCACGAGCGGCAGCTGGCCAAGGACGCACCTGCGGAGAGCTCCGAGCAAGTCCTGGCATGAACTTGCTGCAAGGCGTGGCCGGGTGAGCCCGAGCGACGGGGTCACCAGGCTCGTCGTCGTCGGGCAGGGCTACGTAGGCCTGCCACTGGCCCTCCGTGCCGTGGACGTCGGGTTCGACGTCGTGGGCTTCGACGTCGACGCCGAGCGGATCAAGCGGCTGGCGGCGGGTGACTCCTACGTCGAGGACATCCCGGATGATCGCCTCCTCGCCGCCCTCGATTCGGGCCGCTACCAGCCCACGGATGTCCCCGACCGGATCGCCGGTTTCGACGTGGCGGTTCTCGACGTTCCCACCCCCTTGCGCGACGGAGTGCCAAACCTGTCCCATGTCGAGGACGCCGCCTCGGTGGTCTCTCGTCACCTCCGTGCCGGCGCCACGGTCGTCCTGGAGTCGACCAGCTACCCGGGAACCACCGAGGAGCTGGTCGCTCCCCTCCTCGAACAAGGATCGGGGCTGATCGCCGGACGTGACTTCCACCTCGGTTACAGTCCCGAGCGGATCGATCCGGGGAATCCCACCTGGCGCCTCGAGAACACGCCAAAGGTGGTGTCCGGCGTCGATGAGGCTTCGCTGGAGGCTGTGCGGAGCTTCTACGGCCGCATCGTCGAGCGGACCGTATCCGTGTCGGGCACGCGTGAGGCCGAGCTGACCAAGCTCATCGAGAACACCTTCCGCCACGTCAACATCGCTCTCGTCAACGAGCTGGCGATGTTCGCCGCGGAGCTCGACATCGATGTGTGGGAAGCCATCGACGCGGCGACGACCAAGCCGTTCGGCTATCTGCGCTTCACCCCGGGGCCTGGGGTCGGCGGTCACTGCCTGCCCATCGACCCGAGCTACCTCTCGTGGAAGGTGCGGCGGAGTCTGGGCCAGCCGTTCCGATTCGTGGAGCTGGCCAACGACGTCAACGAGCACATGCCTGACTACGTCGTGAGGCGACTGGCTCTGGCCTTCAACCGGATGGGGCGGGCGGTCAACGGCTCGAGGATCCTTCTGCTCGGTCTGGCTTACAAACGGAACACCGGCGATGCCCGCGAAGCGCCCGGCACCATCATCGCCCAGGCGTTGACGGCACTCGGTGCCGACGTCCACGTGGTCGATCCGCACATCGTGGCCGAATCGCTACCGTATCCACAGGTCGACCTGACGGCCCAAGAGATCAGGGAAGCCGACGCCACGGTGATCGTGACGGACCACGATGCGTTCGACTACGAACTCATCCGTACCCATGCTCGCTACATCTTCGATGCTCGGAACCGCCTGGATGGGCCGACAGTCGAGCGGTTGTAGCCGCCGGTGCATCACGCGGTGAGATGGTCTGCACCTGGGCGGCGCCACGCGCTGACGGGGTGGCCGAGGACGGCTGATCGTCCATGAAGGTCGTCGTGACCGGGGGAGCGGGATTCATCGGTGCCAACGTGTGCCGCGCCCTGGCGAACGACTCCGCCATCGCAGGGGTGGTGGCCCTCGATGACCTCTCGACCGGCTATCACCACAACCTGGCCTCCGTCCATGACGTGGACCTGGTTGAAGGATCGATCCTCGATGCCGACCTCCTCGATCGGGTGTTCGAGGATGCCGACGCCGTTGTGCACCTGGCCGCCCGACCATCCGTTCCGCGGTCACTGGCCGATCCGATGGCCAGCCACGTGACCAACGCCACGGGGACCATGGAGGTCCTGGAGGCGGCTCGCCGTGGCGGTCGCCCCCACGTCTTGGTGGCGTCGTCATCATCGGTGTACGGAGCCAATCCGGCCCTGCCCAAGCGGGAGGACATGGCGACCATGCCGGCCAGCCCGTACGCCGCCAGCAAATTGGCCGCAGAGTCGGCCGCACTGGCCTACGGTCGCTCGTTCGACCTCCCTGTCCTCGCCTTCCGCTTCTTCAATGTGTTCGGTCCCTTGCAGGCCCCCGGCCACGCCTATGCCGCGGTCGTGCCCACGTTCATCGCTGCCGCCCTCCGAGGCGATCCCCTGCCCGTGCACGGCGATGGCCGCCAGACCCGGGACTTCACCTATGTCGACAGCGTGGTCGCCGTGCTGAGGGATGCGATCCATCGCCAGGTGACGGATCCAGAACCGGTGAACCTGGCCTTCGGCACCAGGGTCTCGCTGCTCGACCTCATCGAACGCCTCGAGAAGGTCACAGGCAGACCGCTCTTGCGCAACCACACCGAATCGAGGCCAGGAGACGTCCGGGACTCGCAAGCTGACCAGTCCCGCCTGAGGCGCCTCTTCCCCACCATCGAACCCGTCGAGCTGGAAGAAGGCCTGCGGGCCACGGTGGAATGGTTCGAGAGGATGTCACCGGCGGACTGACGCCAGCCTCGGGGATGCGCAGCGTTGGTACGGAGGTGGTGCGGAGTTGCTGAGGACCGGGCACTCGGCCTCCCATCGCCGGGATTCGGTGACCGGCGGGAACGTTCGAACCGGTCGGGAACCTGGCGGTGGCCGGTAGTTCGGCCCGGGTGAGCCGGCGACGAGACGCGCTGGCCCAGGGATGGATCTTCCCCACCGAATTTCCCTCTCTCGTTAAAACTGATGACAACGGCTTTGCGTTCGAGGCCACATTGGCTAGAATTGCAGCGAGAGGGACAACACCGTGGGAATTTGCCTGTGGCGATGGGAGCGACAAGCGGTGCAGAGGGGGGCAGAGGGCAATGGCGACCAACGTCATAGATGGCTGCGCGGGGCATTCCAGTGAGCAGGACGAGCAGATGAGCCGAACGATGGCCGTCGTCGATCTTCGACCGACCACGTTCGCCCCCAACGGCAGCCGGTCCGGTGATAGCTCCGTGGAGGAGTTCGAACGGGCTCTTCGCAAGATCGAGCAGGTCGTGAGGGACGACGACCGTGTGTGCCCGTTTGGGGTATCCCGGGTCGCCGTCGCCTTTGGCCCGGATGCCGACGCGGTGGCCGCGAAGACGCTGGGTGAGAGATTGGCGCGGGCGGTCCGCCTCAGCACGGTCGCCGATGAGCAGGCGGACGGTCGCAATGGCTCCGCCGAGGCGCCAGATGACCGACGGCAACGGTCGCCCGACGGCGACAGGATCGAGGCCCGCACGAGTGGGAAGTCGCCCTGGTCGACCACCGTGACGGTGGACAGGCTGCTCGGCGGCGTCGCCCTCGGGCACGATCGGATGGTCAGCAATCTGGACCGCTCAGGCAGGTTCGGGACTCCGATCGGACCGACCCTGCGGATATGGCATCGCACCGTGGTCCGCTACTCCACGGGGGGCTTCACCACATTCGGTACTCGCCATGACGACGCCTCGCAGGTCGGCAGCAAGGGAACCGTCCTGGTGGTGAGCCCCAGCCGTGTCTCGGGTGGTCCGCCGGGGCTATCTGCGGTCGCCGCGTCTGCGGCGGCGGAACGGCTCGGATTCGAGGTCGGCACGGCTGTCCTCGCCTGCGACGACCCGCTCGTTATGGATGTCCGAGGTGAGGCCATCGACCTTGTCGTCTTGGTGGTCGAGAGAGGGCGAGAGACCACCAGCGACCTCGCCACGTGGACGTCGAGCACCTGGAACATACCGGCGCGACTTGCGGCCAGGTACTGCGCAGAGGGCATCGGCGTGCTGGCCGTCGGAGCCGGGGCCGGGGCCGGGGCCCTGGCCGGCTGCATGGCGCACGGCGCCACCGTCTTCTCGGACCTCGACGAGTTGCAGGCTGAGCTGTCCCATGTCGGAACCGCCACCGTGGTCGACGAATCCTGGGCCACGTCCGGGAGTGCCTTCCGAATTCCGCCGCCCATGGAGGCCCTGATGCAACTGACGGCCAGCGAACGTCGGGTGCTGTTCTATCTCACCATCGGAAAGTCGGCTCAGGACATCGCCGATGATCTCGTGGTCTCGGTGACCACGGTGCGATCCCACATCCGCTCCATTCTCCGAAAGCTCGGGGTTCGATCGCAGCTCGCCGCGGTGGCCATTGCCAACAGCCAGGACCTCGGGCGCAGTCAGGGCAATGGCTCGATGTTGGAGATGCAACGCGAGCTGGAGGCCCCCGGAGTGGGTTAGCGGAGTGGGTTAGCAGAGTGGGTTAGCAGGGGCCCGGCACCCAAGTGGCGTCGGTTCCCGCAACCGATCTCACAAAGGGTCTCGCGATGACCACCGTGGGTGGCTCGCCGGTTCGGGATTTTGATCAACCGTTTGGAGTCTGCCGCCGACGACTGGCGGGACACGAGCCCGTCGGGGAATGTCTCTTCCTTGAGGAGGTCCTCCGGCCTGCTGTATCCCCTGAAACCCGGGATCGAGAACATGCACGTGGGCTCTTCACCCCGGTGGTCGGAGACCGCCCGTCTCCGGATGTCCATGTCCGGCGACAGGCGTACGAGCCGTCCCACCGATTTGGCTCCGGCTCGTAGATGTGGCGACCGTGCGGCGCCACCCGCACCAAGTCACGAAGGAACGAGCCTCGAATCGCTCCCACGTCGAGACAACTCGAATGGCGCCGCAACAAGAAACTGAGCAGCGGCTTCCGGCGACGATCATCAATTCGATTTTCGGCGGACACGTCTGGGCTCATTTTTGAAGGCAGCTGGTAGCGTGCGCCCATGGTGGGAGACGGTCACATCCAAGACCGCTTGGCGTGGGTGGCGCGAGTGACTTCGTCACCTCCGGTCGTCCATCCCGAAGCCATCAATGGCGCGGTTTGGAGCACCGAGACAACCTGCTACGAGTTCATGGCCCACCATGTCCACGAGGGCTCCCGAACACTCGAGACGGGCGCCGGATTGTCAACGGCACTGTTCGCAGCCTGGGGGTGCGATCACCTGTCGGTCATGCCCTTCAAGAACGAGGCCGATGCGATCATCGACTACTGCTCGAAGATGGGCATCGACAGTGATTCGTGTCGCTTCGATGTTCGGCCGTCACAGATCGCCCTCCCCGAGCTGCCCGGCTCAACGGAGTTGGATCTCGTGTTCGTCGACGGATGTCATGGGTTCCCCATGCCGATCATCGACTGGTTCTACGGTGCCGGGCTCCTTCGAAAGGGCGGCGTGGTCGTATTCGACGATGTGCAGCTTCCTCAGGTGAAATGGCTCATCGTCACCTTCATTGATCGAGATGATCGCTGGGAGTTGCTGGCCTCCACGTGGAAGTGGATGGCCTATCGGCGGGTCTCGGAAGGCCCGTTGGTCGAGGGAGAACTGAACCAGCTGTTCTTTCCTGAACCAACGCGCACGTGGGTGAGACGAGCAAAGGACCTCGTGCCGCTCCGTGCCAAGCGGTCTCTGCGACGGCTACTGGGGATGCAGTAGGAGCCTGCCGGCCCGGGTCAGCAGGACCGCACGAACACCAGCGCCTTGGTCAAGGCGCCCCACTCGTAGGTCACGTCATAGACCAGGCGATCCCGCGGGTCCGCCACGGGGACCATCTCGAGTTGGATGGAGGTGCACCTCTTGAACAGCAAGCGGGCACGGGTCGCCTGGCTCCGTTCGGACACCACGATGATCCGATGCCAGTGCCGCTGCGTCGCCAGCTGGACAACGTACTCGGCCTCGCCCCGTGTGTTGAGGGGATCGGCCCGAAAGCAGATGATGGTCACTCCATGGTGGGGCTTCGGGCACGGGACCGCTCTCGTGCCCCCCAGGGAGATGACCGCCACCGGGGCATAGCCCGACGCCGCCAGCGCGACCGCCTGCTTGGCCCGGAGCTGCCCCGTATCGCCCCCGAGCGCCACCGTTGCGTCCGCCCTGGTCGGTTTGTCGCTGGGAGGCCAGACGAACAAGCGGGCCGTGGCCACCGGGATCGTCACCACCACGAGGAGAACCACCGCCAGGAGCGTCAACAACCCTTTGCGGCGTAACGAGGACTTCCGGGGGCGCACGTGGGGAGGCTATCGGCCACTCGTTGCCAGGTAGGATCGTCGTCGAGGAAATCTTCGTGACTCGAACCCGACGACTCGCCATCAGCCTGGCCATGAATGCCGGACTGGTCGTCGCCCAGGTGCTGCTCGGACTGGTGGCGCGCTCGACGGGTCTTTTGGCCGACGCCGGGCACAACCTCACGGATGTGGGCGCGCTTGCGCTTTCCATGGTGGCTGTCCGGTTGGCATTGCGGCCCCCGAACGCCGAGCGTTCCTTCGGCAATCACCGGGCCACCATCTTGGCGGCCCTGGCCAATGCCTCGCTCATCGCGGTCGTCACCGTCCTGATCGTGATCGGAAGCATCAACCGCCTCGGGCATCCTGAACACGTGCGCGCCGGGCTCGTGGTCCTCGTGGCCTCATTGGGGCTGGTCATCAACGGAGTGGCCGCCCTCATCCTGCGCGACGGGTCCAACGATCTGAACATGCGCTCAGCCGTCCTGCACATGGTGGGTGATGCCCTGGCGTCGCTGGCCGTCATCGTGGCCGCCGTCGCCCTCCTCTTCGCGCCCTCGGCGACCTGGCTCGATCCTGTGTCGGCGCTGGTCGTCGCGGCGATCATCGTGTACCAGGCCTTCCGGGTGTTCCGGAGCAGCGTCGCCGTGCTCCTCGAATCCACCCCGTCCGATGTGGATCTGACCGAACTCATCGCGGCCATGGTCGATGTCCCGGGCGTCGGCGAGGTGCATGACCTCCACGTCTGGAGCCTGTCCAGCGAGATGCGGCTCCTCTCGGCGCACCTTGTGCTCACCGGTCATCCCTCACTGGAGGAGGCGCAGGCGGTCGGAGAGCGGGTGAAGGCGGCCATCGCCGGCCCGTTCTCCATCTCGCACAGCACTCTCGAACTCGAGTGCGAGCGCTGCAACGACGACGAGGACCCTTGTCGGATGGAGTTGGTCGTCCCGACGACCGGTTCGACACGCCAGCGCTGAGCCGCGTCGCCGGTTGCGATCCGAACTCTCCACGAGCGCGACGCAGCCCCGAGTAACCGAACGGTCGAGACCGCCCGAGCTCCTCGGGGCCACGTTCACTGCGGACCGGCCTCACCCGTACCTGGCCGTGTCGGACGACCCTGCACTGGCACCGAACCCGGTACTCCGAAGAGAAACCAAAGCCCGTCACCGGACCAGCACGCCGGTCACCTACTGCCCCACTGCGCCCGAAAGTTGATCTTCGATGAGGTCTTTCAACCTCATTTCCGATCCCCTCCGGACTCCGGTGGGGCTTCGGTTTCCCGAACAATTGACACTGTGATGGGTGTCTTATCCGAGGTCAAGAGGGTGACGCGATATCCCTACCTTTTCCTCCGGATTTCCTTGCGTGTCCCCAGATCCCGGCGAGATGTCCACCGTTCTTCCCCAACTCACGTCGGCTGAGATAATCTGTTCGGTGCCGTAAGCCCGGGGGGTCGGGCGGCCGTTGTTTGGCGCTCGGGGGGAGGTCTAGCGGCTCGCATGGGAAACAACATCCAGGTCACCAACGAGCGGGGGGCTCCTGCGGTCCGCAGATCACGCCTCACCGCCATGGCGATGGCTGGGGCCGTGGCCGTCGCCGTGACAGTGGTCATCTCGGTGGGGGCCCTGGCCGGCCCGGCCTCGACCCGACCGCGTTCGACGGCGACGCACTCCCTGGTCGCCGCATCTGCCACCCCAACCGCATCTGCCACCGGCTCGGTGTCCGCGGCCGGGACTCCACCGGCCACTCCGAACCCGCTCGCCCCCGGGTTGCTCGTCCCCGCCGGGCAGAACCAGTCCGACCCCTTCCTCTACCTCTCGGGGGGTCGGTACTTCCTCTACGCCAGCGGCGGGCCCGAGACCCCCGTGGTCAACGTGCCCGTGGCCTCGGCCACGACATTCGACGATTGGAGCCCGGTCAGCGACGCCCTTCCCCTGCTCCCTCCCTGGGCGGTCCCCGGCTACACATGGGCTCCCGACATCCACCAGTTCGGCTCGACGTATGTGCTCTATTTCACCGCCTTCGTTCGGGGATCGTCACCATCCATGCAGTGCATCGGGGACGCCGTCGGAACGGCGCCGGACGGCCCCTTCACCGCCCTCAGGACTCCGTTCATCTGCCAAGCCGACCAGGGCGGCTCGATCGATCCGCGGGTGTTCACCGACGGCAACGGGGCCAACTGGATGCTCTGGAAGTCCGACCAGAACATCGGCGGGTCCGACACGCCGACGAAGATGTGGTCGCAGCCCCTGACGGCCAGCGGGCTCGGCCTCGGCGGCCAGCCCTCGGAGCTCATGGGTCCCGACGAGCGTTGGCAGGGCAGCATCGTCGAGGCGCCCGACATGGTGGAGGTCGGCGGCGCCTATTGGGTCGTCTACTCGGGCAACTGGTTCAACCAGCCCAGCTACGGCATCGGAGCGGCCCGCTGCACCGGGCCCGCCGGTCCCTGCACCGACACCTCCCCGCGTCCCTTGCTCGGGACCAACCAGCAGGGCGAGGGGCCGGGCGAGGCCTCGGTGTTCAAGGACTCCACCGGGGTCTGGATGCTCTACAGCCCCGAGCGGTCACTGGCCCCGAGGCCCGACCCTCCGCGCCCCGTGTACATCACCCGACTGGGCTTTGCCGCCGCGGGGCCCTATCTGGCCGCAGGAGGTCCTCCCCCGAGCCTGGTGGCGCTCTCCGCCTTGCCCCTGTGGTCAGGTCCGTAGGCGCTGGAGCTCGGCGGCAACCGCCTTGCCGTCGGCCTTGCCCCGGGTGGCCTTCATCACCAGGCCGGTGAAGAACTGGGACAGCTTCTTGCGATCGGCATCGTCACCATGGCAGAAGCGCTCCCAGTCCTCGGGATGGGCCGCCACCACGTCGGCCACCGTGGCGGCCAGGGAGTCCTCGGACATGGCCTCGAATCCCCTGGATGCGGCGATGGCAGCCGGATCGCCGCCGCCGGCCGACAGCAGGTCGGCCAGCACGGCCTTGGCCTGGGTTGCGGTCAGCGCGCCGGCCGCCTCCATGGTCAGCAGGGCCACATACGGCTCCGGGTCGAGGTGGCGGGCCGCCTCAGCGTCGGTGGCGGCCTCGTTGGCCGTGCGGGCCAGCGCCAGCCCCGAGCCGACCCCGCCCGCCACGGCCGCCGTCACCAGTCCGTCCAGGCCCAGGTCGACCACGGTGGCCACCTGGTCCACCTGTGATTCCGCCACGTCGCCGGCGTCGCGCAGCAGCTCGATCAGGCGGGCGCGCCTGACCGCGGGCATGGGACCCATGGTGTCGCCCACGGCATCGATCCACTCGCTGTCGGGGACCAGCGGCACCAGGTCGGGCTCGAGGAAGTAGCGGTAGTCGTAGGCATCCTCCTTCGACCGCAGGGCCACGGTGCGCCCGGCATCCTCGTCCCAGTGCCGGGTCTGCTGGACCACCCGCTCTCCCGACTCGATGAGGGCGATCTGCCGGTCCGCCTCGTATTCGACGGCGTGGCCGACCGATCGGACCGAGTTGAGGTTCTTGATCTCGCAGCGCGTGCCGAATGGTTCGTCGGACGATCGCCGGACCGACACGTTGGCGTCGACCCGCATCGATCCCTCCTCCATCTTGCCGTCCGAGGCACCCGAGGCGATCAGCACCGCTCGGAGCTCGGCGGCGTAGGCGCGGGCCTGGGCCGAGGAGCGCATGTCGGGGGCGCTCACGATCTCCACCAGCGGCACTCCCGACCGGTTGTAGTCGACCAGCGAATAGTCGGCGCCGTGGATACGTCCGGACGCCCCGGCATGGGATGTCTTGCCGGTGTCCTCCTCCATGTGCGCCCGTTCGATGCCCACGCGGGTCCCGTCGGGGAGGTCGAGGTGCCCGTTCACATTGATCGGCTCGTCGTACTGGGTGATCTGATAGTCCTTGGCCTGGTCGGGATAGAAGTAGTTCTTGCGATGGAAGGTGGACGGCCGGATCTCGCAGCGCAGCGCGGTGCCGATGGCCATGGCCAGCTCGACCGCCTTCTGGTTGATCACCGGGAGCGAGCCCGGCAGGCCGAGGCAGACGGGGCAGATGTTGGTGTTGGGCTCGTCGCCGAACGCGTTGGGGCACCCGCAGAACAGCTTGGTCGCCGTCTTGAGCTCGCAGTGCACCTCGAGCCCGATGATCATCTCCCACCCCGGCTTCATACCCGACCCCCCACGGCCAGCACGGGGGGCGCCAAGGGCGGAGCGGCGGCTTCGACCACCGCGGCCACCTTCAAGATGGTGCCCTCGGACAGGGCCGGTCCCAGCAGCTGCACCCCCACCGGCAGGCCGTCATCGCCGGTCCCGAACGGGACACTGACGGCCGGATGGCCGGCCAGGTTGGTCGGGATGGTGCAGACGTCGGACAAGTACATGGTCAACGGGTCACCCGTCTTGGCGCCGACAGGGAACGCCGTGGTCGGGGTGGTGGGGCCGAGCAGGACGTCGAACCGCCGGTAGGCGGTGGCGAATCCCTCGATGATCTTGGTGCGGACCCGCAAGGCCTGGTTGTAATAGGCGTCCATGTACCCGGCCGAGAGCACGTAGGTCCCGAGCATGATCCGGCGCTTGACCTCCGCCCCGAAACCGGCCGACCTGGTGGCTCTGTTCATGGCCACGGTGTCGGCGGCATCGACCCGGAGGCCGTAGCGGACCCCGTCGTAGCGGGCCAGGTTGGAAGAAGCTTCTCCCGGGGCGATGAGGTAGTAGGCGGACAGGCCGAGAGCGACCTCGGGAACGGAGACCTCCTCCACCCGGGCGCCGGCGGCGGCGAGGGCACCAGCCGCCTCGCGGGTGCGGGCCACCACGTCCGGGTCGGCGCCGTCGAGGAACTCGGTCAGCAGGCCCACGCTGAGGCCGGCCACACCGTCATCCAGGACGGACAGGACACGCGGCGTCGGGCGGTTGAGCGAGGTGGAGTCGCACGGGTCGTGACCGCCGATGACGTCGAAGAGGAGGGCGGCATCGGCCACGGTGGTGGCGAACGGCCCGATCTGGTCCAAGGAGCTGGCAAAGGCCACCAACCCGTAGCGCGAGACGGTGCCGTAGGTCGGCTTCATGCCCACCACGCCGCACAGGGCCGCCGGTTGCCGGATCGAGCCGCCGGTGTCCGAGCCGAGGGCCAGGGGGACGAATCCGGCGGCCACCGCCGCGGCCGAGCCTCCTGACGATCCGCCGGGGACCCGGCTGGTGTCGTGCGGGTTGCGGGTGGGGCCGAACGCCGAGCTCTCGGTCGAGGAACCCATGGCGAACTCATCCATGTTCGTCTTGCCCACCATCACCGCGCCGGCACGGTGCAGACGGTCCACCACCGTGGCGTCGTAGGGTGGGCGCCATCCCTCGAGGATGTGCGACGAGCAGGTCGTGGGCACCCCCCGGGTGCACAGGTTGTCCTTCAGGGCCACCGGCACACCGGCCAGCGGTCCAGGGTCCTCCCCCGCATGCACCTTCCGGTCCACGGCGATGGCCTGTTGACGGGCCAGATCCGCGGTGACCAGGTTGAAGGCATGGACCTCGCTGTCACCCGACTCGATGAGCGTCAGGTGCTCCTCGAGGACGTCCACCGCCGATCGCGCCCCGGATCGGACCGCGTTGGCCAGGAAGGTTGACGGACGCGGCGAGGTCACGGTGCATCCCCGAGGATGCGGGGCACCCGGAAACGATGGTCCTCCACCGACGGGGCTTGCTCCAACACCTCGTCCCGGTCGAGTCCCGGGCGCACCTCATCCGGTCGAAGGACGTTGCTCACGGCCATGGCGTGGGCGGTCGGGGCCACGCCGGTCAGGTCGAGGGAGGCCACGTCGGCGGCATGATCGAGCACCTCGGCCAGCTGGCCGGTGAACAGCTCGAGCTCGTCCTCGGTGAGCTCGAGACGGGCCAGATCGGCCACATGGGCCACCTCGTCTCGAGTCAGGCGCTCGGGTGCTGCCATCAGGGAGCCACGGCGCCAGGTCCGCCCAGGACCCTGGCGGCAAAGGCCACGACCCGCTCCTCGACAACGGGCGCATCCCAGTCGAGGGTGGCCACGTGGAAGCTGCGCTCGAGATAGACCCGCTCGACGGGCCCGCCCACGGAAGAGGCGAACACGTCACCGGACTCGACCGGTACCACGTGATCGACCCGGCTGCTCAGCAGCAGGGCAGGGCACCGGATCTCGCCGAGACGGGCGGCGACGGCATCGACCCCTTCGAACAGGGAGAGGGCCGCGGCCAGGGGTGACCCGGCGTAGGCGGCCTCGACCGCACCCTCCATGGCGATGTCCGAACCTATGCCGTCGACCACTTCGGCGCCATCGTCCAGCAGCCCGCGGACCAGCGCCCGATAGTCCTCGGCCGGCGGGTCCACCAGCGGGTTGACCACGGCGATGCCGGCGATGCGGGGATGATGCTGCGCCAGCCAACAGGTCAGCGTCCCCCCCATCGACAGTCCGGCGACCACGACCTTGTCGCAGCGTGCGGACAGCGCCTGATAGGCGGACTCGGCGGCGGCCGACCAGTCCTCCCATCGGGTGGGGAGCATGTCCTCGACCGAGGTGCCGTGACCGGGGAGCAGCGGCAGGTCGACGGTGAAGCCCGCCTTCGCCACCGCCTCGGCCAGGGGGCGCATCGACTGAGGGTTGCCGGTGAAGCCGTGGAGGACGAGCACGCCGTGGGATCCGCCGGTGGACGACCACGGCTCGGCACCTGGGATGATCGGAGCAGTCACGCCAGGGGATGCTACCGGTCGCACCGGGGGTGGAGGACGACGCCTGCGGGCGGCAAGGGCCGTCGGGGGCCGGGTTAGTGTGGTCGCCCAGACGAACCCACCAAGCGGCAAGGAGCACGGCAGCGATGGCCACCTATCAATTTCTGAGCGACGAATGGCTGGCCGAGGCGCGGTCCATCAGGGCCGAGTTCGACGGCAAGGGCTCGGACATCTCGCACTCGATCAGGATGAACCTGGTCATCGGCGCGGTTCCCTTCGGCGAGGGCACGGTGGAGGCCCACGTCGACACCAGCAGCGGCGAACTGGTCCTCGACACCGGCCACATCGATCCGGTGGACCTCAAGGTCTCCCT
>DASZGT010000381.1:0-9079 GCA_035938575.1 Acidimicrobiales bacterium | reverse complement strand
CTGGTTCCCGCCCACGGTGGTCGCTCCGGCCGCCGCCGAGTGGAGGATGGCCCGCGAGGAGATCTTCGGGCCGGTGGTGGCGGTCATCCCCTTCGACGACGAGGAGGATGCCGTCCGACTGGCCAACGACACCCCCTACGGTCTGTCCGGCTCCATCTGGACCCGGGACGGGGCGCGTGGCCTGCGGATGGCCCGAGCCGTGCAGGCCGGGAACCTGTCTGTCAACTCCAACAGCTCCGTCCGGGTGCAGACCAGCTTCGGGGGCATGAAGCAGTCCGGCTTCGGGCGGGAGCTCGGGCTGGAGGCGCTGGCGTCCTACAGCGACATCAAGAACGTGTTCGTGTCGACCGAGGGATGATGGGACCGGATTTGGGGCTGAGCGGGGACGGGACAGCGCAGCTCCCGCAGCCCCTGTGCTGCCGACCGAGGCGATGAGCCCGGCGAGGGCCACCGAGGCCACCGGGCAATCTAGGGTGTACGTGGATTCGGCGGCACCCGTCGGCATGGGCATGGGCAGGAACCGGGTCCCGGGCCGGAGGGGTTCGTCTTCATTTGAGCTTGGGGGGTGAGGGTGCCGTGCGTGTTTGGCTGATACGTGGACCTGGCGCCCCCGAGGTGCGGAGGGCTTGCGCCCTGCGGAGCGGGATGACGTGACCGTCGTCGATGAATCGGTTGGGGACGGCCTGGCTGCTGCCGTGGACGAGGCGGGGACGGCGCCGGAGGACCGCCGCTTCCGGCCGGATGTCGAAGGGCTGCGGGCTGTCGCCATCGTGCTCGTGGTGCTGTTCCACGCCGGCGTGCCGGGGATCAGCGGTGGTTTCGTCGGGGTGGACGTCTTCTTCGTCATCTCGGGCTTCGTCATCACCGGGGTGCTCCTTCGCGAACAGGCCTCATCAAGGCGGGTCTCGATGCTGGGCTTCTACGGGCGTCGGGCTCGCCGCATCATCCCGGCCGCCACCGTGGCCATCATCGTCACGGTCACCGCCACCTATCTGGTGCTGGGGGTCATCGCCGGCAACCAGACGGCCATCGACGGACGATGGGCCGCCCTCTTTCTGGCCAACTTTCACTTCGCCTCGGTCGGTACCAACTATCTGACTGCGCAGCTTCCCCCGTCCCCACTCCAGAACTTCTGGTCGCTGGCCGTCGAAGAGCAGTTCTATCTCGTCTACCCGACGATCTTCGTTGTGATCGCCGCACTCCGCACCAAGCTGTCGCTGCAGGCGAGGCTGGCCATCGGCCTCATCACGGTCATCGCCGCGTCGTTCGCTCTCTCGGTGACCCAGACCTCCTCCAATCCCTCGGCGGCGTTCTTCTCGCCCTTCACGCGAGCCTGGGAGCTGGCACTGGGTGCCTTGGTGGCGGTCGGCACGAAGTGGCTCCTCGGGATCCCCAAGTCCATTGGCTCCGTGCTCACCTGGACGGGATTGGCGGCGATCGTCTTCGGGTCCGTGGCCTTCGACAGCCGGTCCCCCTACCCCGGTGCCCTGGTGGCGGTCCCGGTCATCGGGACTGCCCTGGTCATCGCCGGGGGGATGACCGCCCCTCGACAGGGGGCGGAGTCGCTCCTCAGGCTGCCTCCCTTCCGGTGGCTGGGACGAATCTCCTACTCCCTCTATCTCTGGCACTGGCCCATCCTGATCCTTGCCGCCGAGGCGGCCGGCAAGACCAGCTTGCCCTTTCGGCAGAACGTGGTCTGGCTGTTGGTGGCCCTGGGGGCGTCGATGGCGTCCTACTACGTGGTGGAGAACCCCATCCGCCACGCCAGGCTGCCGTTTGCCGGGCGCTGGGCCGCGGTCATCTTGGGCGCCCTGCTGATTGCCACCTCCGTCGGGGTGGTCAGCGTCCAGCTCGATGCCCACGCGGCACCCGGCCCGGTTGCCCATGCCGCCCTCGTGCCTCCGGGTGCGCAATCCGGAGCCACGGGCGCAGTCACCCAGGCTCTGGAAGCGGTGCCGAATGCGGTTCGGGAAGCCCCGCAGATCCGGACCGTGCCGGCGGATCTCACCCCGTCCTTCACTCAGCTCGGTTACGACTGGGGTGGTCCACCAGACCCGTGCTGGCCCGCGACGGGCCAGACGAGCGTTCCCGCCTGTGTCTTTGGCGACCCGGCGGGGACCCACACGATGGTGTTGTACGGCGACTCCCATGCGGGCATGTGGTTCGCCGCCATGAACGACATCGCCACCAAGGCCCACTGGAAGCTGGTCTACCTCGGCAAGGGGTACTGCCCCGCGGCCACGCTCCCCTTCGAGAACCCGGGCGGATGGGGGAAGGCGGGCGGCGAGTATGCAGTGTGCGACCAGTGGCACCGATTCGCCGTCAACCGGATCAATCACATCAAGCCGGATCTCGTCGTCATTACCCAGGAGCGCCGATCGAAGGTAGACGGTGCGGACTACAGCCCGGCAGAGTGGAAGCACGGATTGATGCGCACGCTGCAGCAACTGGCCGTGCCGGCCAAGAACATCGTCGTACTCGGGAACCTTCCGGTGCTGGGGCACTTCGAACCGCAGTGCCTGGTGGCACACCAGAAGGACGTCCAAGCCTGTTCGAACAAGGTGTTTCCCTACCAGGCGTCGTACATTTCGGCCGAACGGGGCGCGGCCGCCAGTGTGGGCGCACGGTACGCCGACATCACGTCGTGGTTCTGCTCGGCGACGTGTACGCCTGTGATCGGGAAGTACCAGGTGTACTGGGACAGCTGGCACATCACGGCCAGCTACTCATTCTTCCTCGAACCGCTCCTGATCCAGGCACTCGGCCTGCCCGAGGCCGCTTGAGCCGAGAGCATGAGAAGGTGCGGGGTCAAGCCGGGGTCATTCAGGACCGGATGGCGGTCGCCAGTCGGTGCTGGACATCGAACCACACCGTTGCTCCTGCCTCCCGGGACGGGGATCCGATGGCCTCGGTGACCTGGGCTATGACCACGGCCGGGTGGTGTCCAAGCGGAACGACGATGATCGCGGCAACCCCGTACCGGTGGAGAAATGATCGGAGGTCAGCAGTCAGATTCGACGATGCGAGAAGCTTGAGCTGTCCGGGACTGGCCACTCCGGAGAACGCCACGTCGAACAGGGTCTCCACCGACGGCGGGGAAAGGCGAGATGGTTTCGGTGAGCCGAAGGTGCCCTTCGTGGGTCGCCAGCCGTAACCGCCGACCAGCTTGAAGTTCATCCCCGACACCGCCTGGTCGACGAGCAGGTTGTTGACGGGCGCGAAGGTGTAGACCGATGAGTGGTCAGGACCCGCCGGGATGAACGGCGCCGTCGGGTAGGGGTATGCGAGCACCACGTCTCCGGTTCGGATTCTGGTCGCCGCCGTGGAGCTGAAGAATGCCGATTCGCCGACCGGGGACCGGGATTGCGTGCGGGCCGGCAGCATCGGGAGGGCCACAGCCACCACTACAAGCAGAGAGGCGGCGGCGAGGAATTGCCGCTGGCGTGGCGACAGGCGTTCCGCACCACGACCTTCGACAAGCTTGCCATGCAGCTCCTCGACGCCGATGGCCACGACGACGGCTCCGAACAAGAACGTGAAGAGTGAGAACCGGGTGGCGAGGAGTCCTTGGGTGATGGGGAGATTGGCCAGAACGACAAAGGGAAGAGGAACGTGCGTGTCGTGGCCATTGACGTAGAGGACGGATCCCAGGGACAGCACGATGGAGAGTGCCGCCATCACACCGCACAGGAGGACGATCCCCCGCCTACGCAGCAGGTAGACGATCACGATGATGGCTACGAACAGGGGGATGCCCATGTAGGTCATGCTGGCGTTGGTCAGGTGCTGGGACCACAGGGCCCGCAAGTGTGGCGTGCTCAGGCGCTGGAGGGAGCCGGGCACGAAGGGTCCGAGGAGGTCGCTGTGGAGTTGGGCGAGATTGGCGGGAGAATTCGGCGGACCCTTGGCGTGTTGGGGCCCGAAGAACGTGAATGCCACCGGGAACCCCAGGGAGAGGGCTCCGGCGATCAACGTGGAGAGACTCGCCGCTTTCAGGTAGGGGTTCCGCAGCGACACGCTCTTCCGGTTGGGGAGCAGATAGAGCCCGCAGGCGATGACGCCCATCAAGATCGAACTGGCCAGGATCTCAGATGAGATGAGGTACTGAGCGCCGCAGACGAGGCCCAGCAGTGCCCCCGTGGCGATCGGCCTCCAGGTGCGGCGCACCACGATCTCGTAGAGCAGCAGGAGGATGAGCGGGGGCAACGGCACGAAGGCGAGGAAGAGATAGCCCCCAGCGTTGAAGAGCGCGTAGGTGGAGAACCCGTACAGCAGCCCACCGGCGAAGGCGGCCGGCCACCAGCGGGTGAAGCGCCGCAGGACCAGGCACATTGAGAACGCCGAAAGGATCAGGGCCAACCGCAAGAGGACATTCCAGGTCACGACAGGGCCGAACGTCGCAGTGACCGGTGCGAACAGCACGCCCAGAGCAAACAGCGATCCGTTCATGCCGAAGTTGAGGCCGACCGGGTAGTTCTGCCAGTCGGTGAAGAAGAGGCCGTGCCCGTGGGTCAGGGCAAAGTGGGCCCACGCCAGCCACCACACCTGGGCGATCTGGTCGGCGTTGCGGGGACCCGTCATCGTGCCCGAACCGAGGGACTGCACACTGCCGAAGTCGAGCCCGGCCAGAACGATGTAGAGGGACAGGCAGACGACGGCGGGCCACCAACGCCGTACGCCTCCGTCGGCCCGATCGACACGTACCCCCGCTTCGTGGGCAGGGGTCACTTCCTCGGCGAGGCCCGGAACGTCTGCAGATGATCCCGGTGGCGCCGTCGCGGTCATGATCACCTCCAACTGCAGCGCCTTCGCCCAAAGTGGAAGTCCTGACGCCAAGGCGCCCCTGGTCGGGGCAGCGTGCTCGACGCACCTGAATCCTTCCCCGCAGCTCGCCGATGGATCATGATCCGACAGAGCTTGTCCGTCAAGCGCGCCGCGGTCGAGCGGGGATCTGCGCGTACGATCGGGCGTAGGTTGACCGCGCCCGGGGCGCAGCGCCTGTGCACGGGCCAGCGCTGACATGACGATTCCCGATGTCCCCTCCGAGTTGGTCGCCGTCATCACCGGGGCCAGCCGCGGCCTCGGCGCGGGAATGGCGGCGACGTTTGCCGGCGAAGGATTCCGTCTGGGGCTCTGTGCCCGCCACCAACCGACCGCGCCGCAGGGGGCCGAGGCCTGGACGGCGTCGATCGATGTCAGCCACGCCGAGGCCCTGGACCGGTTCGCCCTGGGTGTGGTCGAGCGCTTCGGCCGCATCGACCTGTGGGTGAACAACGCCGGTGTGCTGGAGCCGATCGGCCCCCTGGCCGATGCCGATCCCGGTGCTGTGCGCCGACACGTCGACATCAACGTCCTCGGTGTGGCGAACGGATCGGCGTCCTTCGCCCGCCATGTGCGGACCCGACCCGGAGGTGGCGTGCTCGTCAACATCTCGTCGGGAGCGGCAACGACCCCGTACGAGGGATGGGCACCGTACTGCGCGTCCAAAGCCGCCGTCGAGATGCTCACCGAGGTGGTGGCACGGGAGGAACGGGGTCACGGACTGAGGGCCTACGCGCTGGCACCGGGCGTGGTCGACACCCCCATGCAGGCCCTGGTCCGGTCGACGTCGGTCAAGGACTTCCCGGCCGGTGACCGCTTTCGCCGGCTCCACCGCCAGGGAGGACTCAACTCGCCCTTCTGGGTGGCGCGGTTCATTCTCGACCGCTTCGTGCACGGCACGCCTGCACCGGAGGAAGGCGGAGTTGTGCGCTTCCGGGTGCCCGATCAGCGGTCCCCGGAGTAGCGGGGGCGGGAGCCGTTGGAGCGGTCGGGGCGGCACCGTGAGAGTGCCTCGATGGTGAGTCGAGGCCAGGGTTCGGGCTGCTGCCTGGGCCAGGTAACGTCGGCGGGATGTCCGATCGTTCCCGCAAGATTGCCAAGCCCATGGCCGGCCTGGGTGTGCTGGCCACCATGGCCAGTATCTGGTGGTTCGCTCTGAGGCCGCGGCGCAAGGCGAAGCGCGACACCCAGCAGTAGCTGCAGCTACGGGGGGTAGCCACTCGCCGGGGCGCGCCCGCCCGGCTGTTCCGTCCGTCCGAGGCGGCATGCGGCCCGTCGGTGCCCGGTAGGGTCGCTCGGTGGCCCTGGCTTCGCTCCGCCCGCTCCGGTCGCGGAACTTCGCCCTCATCTGGTCGGCGGCGTTGGTGTCCAACGTGGGCACGTGGATGCAGACCGTCGCCCTCGGAGTGCTGGTGTACGCCCGCACCGGACAGCCCGCTTGGACCGGGCTCGTGGCCGCAGCCGCCTTCATCCCCATCGGCCTGTTGGCGCCGCTCGGGGGGGCGCTCGCCGATCGCCTGGACCGGCGACGGTGGCTCATCGTCACGACGCTCGCCGAGATGACCTTCGCCGCCCTTCTGGCCGTGCTGGCCGCCACCGGTCACGACCCACCCACCGTCCTGGTGATCCTGGCCTTCCTGGGCGGAGCCTCCGGTGCCGTCGGCTTCCCCGCCTACCAGGCCATGGTCCCCGACCTGGTTCCGACCGAGGACCTGCTCGGAGCGGTCTCCCTGTCGTCGGCGCAGTTCAACCTGGGACGAGTGGTGGGGCCGGCGCTGGCCGGTTTGGCCCTGTTGACCCACGACTACGGGTTGGTCTTCGGGCTCAACGCGGCCTCGTTCGGGGCGGTGGTCGTGGCGCTGACCCTGATCCGCCTGCCGAAGCCGGTCGGCCGTGGAGTCGACGACGGGATGGCGGCCCGCATCGCCGCCGGGGTCCGGGCGGCGAGAGCCGAACCCGGTTGCCGTGCCGCCATCGGGCTCATCGCCTTCGTGGCCCTTTTGGCGTCGCCATTCATCGCCCTGGTGCCGTCCATGTCGGGAGTACTCCATCATCGGGGAGGGATTTCCGTCGCGGCCGGAACCGCCATCCTGGTCACCGCCCAGGGGGTGGGTGCGGTGACCGGGGCATTGGCGCTGCCGTCGCTGGCAGAGCGACTGGGGCGGCGCACCATGTTGCAGACTGCGATGTTCGTCCTGCCGGTCCTGTTGGCCCTCTATGCGATCGCTCCGACCCTGTGGTGGTCGGTGGTGGCCTTCTTGGCCGTGGGGGCCGGCTACATCGCCGTGTTGGCCGGACTCAACACCGTGGTGCAGCTGCGCGCCCCGGTCGGCGTCCGTGGTCGGATCCTGAGCATCTACATGATGTCCCTGGGCATCGTCTACCCGATCGGCGCCGTCCTCCAAGGGGCGATCGCCAACCACGTCGGGGTCCGGTCGGTCACCATCGGCGGCGCCGTCGTCCTGTTGGTCGGGATGGTGGGCATCGCCGCCTTCCGCCCGGCCATCTTCACTGCCCTGGGCGACCTTCCGACGGCGAGGACCGAGGTGGCCGTGCTTCCCACCGAGGAGCTCCCATGACCCGCGCAGTGACGGTGGAGGTCCTGACCGCCGGCGACGCTGAGGGGGCGCAACGCCGGGCCGCCGGCGCCATGGCTGACGCCGGTCTGGTGCCGGGCGACCGCGTCGCTTTCTCCATGCCGTCCTCGGGCGCGCTGCTGTGCGCGGTCCTCGGGGCCCTCCGTGTCGGCGTGGTTCCGGTGTTGTTGAACGCCACCCTGCTCGACGCCGAGCGGGATCAGCTGCTCGCCGATGCCCGACCGCAGTTGGTCATCGGAGACGCCGGTCGGCTGGCGGCTCTGGATGCCGGTCCGCCGGTGGACCTCGCACCGTTCCCACTGTCCCGGCCCATGCACTACACATCGGGCACCACGGGTCGATCGAAGGGCGTGTGGTCCGGTCTCTGGGACGCCGCCACCGCAGAAACGGCCTTTGCCGACGAGGCCGACCAGTGGGCATTCGGGCCCGACGACGTCCATCTGGTGTGCTCGCCCATGTACCACTCGGTGTCGGTCCGGTTCGCCGCGGGCACGCTGCTGCGCGGCGGCACCTGCGTCATCCTGAGCCGATTCGACGCCGACGTGGCTCGACAGGCCCTTGGCGGTCACGACGGCCCGGTGCCGACCACGACCTTCATGGCGCCCTCCGCCCTGGCCCGCCTGCTGTCCACCGGACCCCGTCCCCGGCGCCGATTCGACTCACTGCGGCTGCTGGTCCACGCCGGCTCCCCCTGTCCCCCGTCCCTGAAGCGGGAGGCCATGGCGCGGGTGGGGCCCGGGGTCCTGTGGGAGTTCTACGGCTCCACCGAGGGGCAGTTCACCGTGTGCTCGCCTGACGCGTGGGAGGCCCATCCCGGCACGGTGGGACAGGCCCGGAGCGGCCGGTCGCTGTCGGTCGACGACGACGGCATCATCTGGTGCCGTCCGCCGGACTTCGCCCGGTTCGCCTACTGGGGCGATCAGGTCAAGACCTCGGCGGCTTGGAGGGATGGTGCGTTCACAGTGGGGGACCTCGGGCGTCTCGACGCCGACGGCTTCCTCTACCTCGACGGTCGGCGGGACGACCTGATCATCAGCGGCGGGGTCAATGTCTATCCTGCCGAGGTGGAGGCGGTGCTGGCCGAGATGGACGGCGTGTCCGAGGTCGCCGTCTTCGGCCTGGCCGACGAACGCTGGGGCCAACGGGTGTGTGCCGCGGTCGTGCCGGCGCCTCGATGGCGGGGCGCCTCGACAGCTGCGCTGATCGAGGAGGTCAGGGCCCACGCCGCTGGCCGGCTCGCCGGCTACAAGCGACCGAAGCAGTACGTGGCCCTCGCCGCCCTTCCCCGGACGGCGACCGGCAAGGTGCAGCGCTCCCTGATCCCGGGTCTCCTCGACGAGGTGTGACACCTGACCGACAGGAGGAGTCGGGACCGGTCCCGGTGCCACCATGAGCGATACTGGCCCGATGAGCCCCGTGGATGCCGGTCCCCCCATCGCCACCGTCAACCCCTCCACCGGTGAGCTGCTGCAGTCGTTCGAGCCCTACGACGCCGCCGGGGTGGAGGCTCGCCTGGCCGTGGCGGCGTCGGCGGCGCCCCTCTGGGCCAAGAGCACCTTCGCTGAGCGGTCGCGCCTGCTCGTCACGGTGGCCGAGTTGCTCGAAGGCGAGCTTCCCGACATCGCCCATGTGGTCACCACCGAGATGGGGAAGCCCTTCGC
>DASZGT010000380.1:0-1580 GCA_035938575.1 Acidimicrobiales bacterium | reverse complement strand
GACCACGGCGTCTGCTCCGGTCGCCGACAGGGCAGCCAAGGCCGCCTCACCACTGTCACCGTCCACCACCACCACCATGCCGAGCCCGAGGTTGAACACCCGGGCCATCTCCTCGTCGGTGACGTTCCCGAGGCGCCGTATCTCAGCGAAGATGGGCGGCACGGCCCACGTGTCCCGGTCGAGCACGGCCCGAGCCCCGTCGGGAAGGGCCCTCGGCACATTGCCCCCGATCCCGCCGCCGGTGATGTGGGCCACCGCGTGCACGTCGGAGGCGGCGATGGCGGCCCGCACGGCGGGTGTGTAGATGACCGAGGGGCGCAACAGCTCGTCCGCCAGGGTCGTGGACGCACCCGGCCACGCCGGCCCGTCGAGAGCGAGTCCGGCCCGCTCCAGCAGCACCCGACGGGCCAGGGTGTAGCCATTGCATCGCAGACCGGGCGAGAGGAGACCGATGATGACATCCCCCACCCGCACCCGGGCGGGGCCCAGGGCCTCATCGCGTTCGACCGCCCCGACGGCGAAGCCGACCAGATCGAACTCGCCGGGCTCCATCACACCGGCGTGCTCGGCCATCTCCCCGCCCAACAAGGCGGCACCGACCTGGCGGCACCCCTCGGCCACCCCGGTCACCAGATCGGCCATCTGGGACGGGTCCACCGCCCCGGTCGAGATGTAGTCGAGGAAGAACAGCGGCTCGGCGCCCTGGCACACGAGGTCGTCCATGCACATGGCGACCAGATCGATGCCGATGGTGCCGAGCCGTCCCAGGGACCGGGCGACCAGCGCCTTGGTGCCCACGCCGTCCGTGGCCGCCACCAGCACCGGGTGGCGATATCGGCTGGTGTCCAGGGCGAACAGACCGCCGAAGCCCCCAAGCCCGCCGATCACCTCGGGACGCAGGGTGGAGGCCACCAGCGGCCGGATCCGATCGACGGCCCGCTCGCCGGCCTCGATGTCCACGCCGGCATCGGCGTAGGTGGCCGGGGTGGAGGGATCGGGCGGGGACAGGGTGGGTTCCGGTGCGACTCCGGTCACGCCGGGGAACCGCTGGCCACGCCGCTGAGCGCCGGGCTGGCGCCGAGCTGCACGGGCACCGGCACCGGCACCGGGTAGTTGCCGGTCAGGCAGGCGTCGCAGAACCCGGCGCCCGGGGCGTCGACGGCCGTGACCAGGTGGTCCAGCGACAGGTACTCGAGCGAGTCCACATCGAGGAACTCGACGATCTCCTCGTGGGTCTTGATCGATGCCAGCAGCTCGGTCCGGTCGGGCGTGTCGATCCCGTAGTAGCAGGGCCAGCGGAACGGCGGCGAGGAGATCCGTAGGTGCACCTCGACGGCGCCGGCCTCCCGCAGCATGGTGACCATGGCTCGCGTGGTGGTGCCACGCACGATCGAGTCGTCCACGACGATCACCCGCTTGCCGGCGATGTTCTCACGCAGGGGATTGAGCTTGCGCCGGACCCCGTTGGCCCGTTCGGCCTGGGTGGGGGCGATGAACGTGCGCCCGATGTAGCGGTTCTTGACCAGTCCCTGCCCGTACGGGATACCGGACGCCACCGCATACCCTTCGGCAGCCGGGAC
>DASZGT010000379.1:0-10222 GCA_035938575.1 Acidimicrobiales bacterium | reverse complement strand
GGGGCCGTCGAAGCGGACCTCGCCGCGCTCGAGGAAGAAGGCGTGCTCCGCCAGGCTCATGGCCCGGTTCACGCTCTGCTCCACCAGCACCACCGTCGTGCCCTGCCCGTTGACCTCACGCACGATCCCCATCAGCCGGTCGACCGCTTTGGGGGCGAGCCCGAGGGCCAGCTCGTCGATCAACAGCAGCTTCGGTGCCGTCATCATCACCCGGGCCAGGGCCAGCATCTGCTGCTCGCCCCCGGACAGGGTGCCGGCGGACTGGTCGAGTCGGGTCGAGAGCTCGGGGAACCGGTCCATGGCCTCGTCCAGCGCCGAGCGGGCGCGGGTTCCCTGCCTCCGCATCGAGTAACCCCCGATGCGGAGGTTGTCCCGGACGGTGAGCCCCGGGAAGGTCATCTTGCCCCCCACCAGGAGGGCCACCTCCTGGTCGATGATCTGCTCGGGCTCGAGGTAGGTGCAGTTGATGCCGAAGATCCTGATGACCCCGCGGTGGGGATGGTCCAGCCCGGACACGGCGCGCAGCAGCGTGGACTTTCCGGCCCCGTTGGTGCCGAGCAGTGCCACCATCTCGCCCTGTCCGACCTCGAGGTTGACGTCGAACAGCACCTGGTTGGATCCGTAGAAGAAGTCGAGGTTGTGGACCTGCAGGGCCGGCACGGCGCGACCGGCCTGGCGGCGCTTGCCCTCGGCGTGCCGTTCGAGGACGTCCTCGATGACCAGTGTGATGTCGCGTTTGACATACCGGGATCCCATGAACAGCAAGATGCCGCCCACCAGGCAGACCGGCCCGATCAGGGTGAGGGCCACCGTCGGGCCGTGGAGGTACCCGGCGGCGTCGCTGACGGCGCCGAGGATGACCCCGCCGGCGAAGGCGCCGAAGACGAGCGAGTAGACGCCGAACATGGCGAAGCAGATGGTGCGCATCTCCGGCGGGGCGGTCGCGGCCAGGGTGAGGAAGATGCAGATGGCCAGGGGCGACACCGCCGCATTGGCCAGGAATTGCAGCGTGACCACCATCCACAGCTGCGGCATGTAGAGGGAGGCCACGAAGAGGCCCCCGTAGGCGGTGATGCAGAAGCCGGCGATGACCAGGGGTCGCTCCGGCGCCCGCCGGAAGAACCGGTCCCCGACCACGTAGGCCACCGGGAGGCCGAGGAAGGCGGCCAGGCCGATGATCGAGTACACCTCGCTGCGCTGGGCCGTGTCGAGACCCCATCGACGGACGAAGTACAGGTTGCCGAACAACGGGGCGCCGACCCCGGCGAACCCGAGGATGGCCACGGCCACCAGCTCGTAGTAGATGGAGCGGATCCGCAGCAGGCGGGTGACGGCCGAGCCCAGCAGCACCCGCGGCGCATCGGCCTGCTGGGAGTGGAGGTCCATGCCCGAGGCCTTGAGGATGTGGCTCTGCTCGTTCTGACCCTTGTCCGGCTCGCGCAGGGTGAACAGGGCCAGTGCGATGGGAATGCCGGCCAGGGCGACGAACGTGCCCCAACGCCAGTTGTGGGCCACGGTGACGATGTAGCCGAAGATGAGGATGCCCACCGTCTGGGAAAGCGGATCGGAGAGGTTGTGCCAGCTGAACACCCGGCCCCGGCCCTCGGTCGGGTAGGCGTCGGCGAGGTAGGAATTGTGGACGGTGTTGTTCACGCCGTAGCCGACCGATGCCACCAGGTAGATGAAGGTGAATGCCCACACGTTGGGGGCCAGTCCCATCAGTGGGGCGAAGACCGAGAAGACCAACAGGGCTACTCCGGCCACCACCTTGCGGCTGCCGCGATCAGCCCACACGGCCAGGGGCACCGCCCACAGCAGTTGGGACACCGAGGCCACGAAGGTCACCGCCCCGAGGGCGGCGTCATGGATGTGGAACGAATGCTCGAGGTTGGTGCCGATGAGGGCGATGCCGTTCTGGAAGCTTCCGGGCACCAGCGCCGCCGCGGTGAGCAGCACCAGGGGGGCGAAGCCGTTGCTCCGGAGGATCCCGACTAGTGACGGCGGCTTCCCCTCGCCGGTTCCCGGCATGACCCCGATGTCGGCGATGACGTCTGGATCTCGGCTCTTGGCGACGACTTCTTCCAGTAACTCGTCGGGTACGGCGAAGTCGAACAGCACCTGGTCGGCCATGGACTGCCCACACTAACCCTGACGTGTCCGTCAGACACGGACGAGGACTGCGGAGCCGTCGCCCGGCCATGGCCCGGGTCTGATCCGGCCACGACCTGCTCGAACTCCACCGGCGCGAGCTCAGCGGTCGCCCGCACCCCCGTGCACCGGGACCGTCTCGAACGGGGTGGCGACGACAAGTGGGCCCTGGGGAAGCACACAGAGGCGGGCACCCCGGCCCTGGAGCGCGAGCGCCTGCGTCACCGCCGCGGCCACGTCGTGCTGCGGGGTCATGAGGCCCGCCTCGATCGATTGGTCGGAGAGCCCGTCCGAGTACATCCAGACCTCGGCGCGTCCCAGCACCCGTCCGAGGACCTGGGCCTGCCAGGCATCCAGCTCTCCCGGACCGTCGGGCCGGAGCAACTGCTCGGGGCTCGTGGCCCCGTGCAGGATGCGGGCGAAGGCGCCGTCCTCGGGAAGCCCGTCGGAGCAGGCCGCCGCCATCACGATGATTCCGCCGTCGGTCACCACCCGCTCGGCGGCGGCCATGCCCTTGACAGCCTGGTAGAGGTTGCGATCCAGGGGATGGCCGCCGTTGGTGGTGAGGACCACCTCGAAGCGCCCGTCGACCGCCTGGGTCACGCTGCGGGAGGCGAAGGCACACGCGGCGCGGTGGCTGTCCGGAAGCACGCCGGTGAAGACACCGGTCAGGCGCCGGTGACGGTCGATGGTCACGTCGACGCAGAGGTCCGGTGGGCACAGGGCGGTGGCGGCGGTGACGAACTCGTGGACGGGGTTTCCCTCCGTGGCCAGCCAGGTGGACCGCGCATCGGCGATGCGTGCGGGGCTGTGCGCCTCGAGGATGGTGGAGGTGGCGGCCAGACCCGGGCAGGCTCCCTTCGGCCCTCCGCTCCACCCGGCGAAGAAGTGCGGTTCGACGAATCCCGTCACGATGCGGACGTCGGCCTCGACGTATCGGCGGTCCAGCAGGACCGGTGTGCCCTCCACCTCACCCACCCGGACGTGGTCCCCGTTGTCGGCGCGGTGGTCGTGGATGCGATATCTGGACACGATGTCCGGGCCGACCAGTGCCGCCATCTCCGACGGCGTCGCCTGGCGATGGGTACCGGTGCCGCAGAGCAGCTCAACCCGTTCGGGCCCGGCCCCCGCCGACTCGAGCTCGGCCAACAGGGGCGGCAGCACGGTGGTGTTGGGCATGGGCCGGGTGAGATCAGGGAAGACCACCGCCACCATCACGTCGGGACCGATCAGATCACGGAGCGTCGGTCCCGCCAGCGGGGCCCGGAGCGAGCGGCGTACGCACTCCGTCTCGTCCTCCAGGGCGGGCGCCTCCCCCCCCTCCACCACGACGGCGTCATCGGGAACGTCGACGTCCATCCGGCCGGCGCCGTAGGCCAGGCTCACCCGCACGGGAGATCCTCGGAGCGGTCCGCCGGGCGCCAGGTGGGTGCTCCGGCCAGGTCGACTACGGCCACGGCCACCCGCTCGGCGTGGTCGCGGAGCTCGGCGTAGCGCCCGGCGGTGTCGGCCGTTGGTCCTACCCGCAGGTCCACGGGATCGATCAGCTCGGGGTCGACGTCCATGCCCACCGCGGCCGCGGCCAGCTGGGCCGCACCGGCGGAGGCGGCCTGGCCCGAGCGGCGACCCGTCGCCGTCAGCCCGGTGATCCCGGTGAGCACGTCGAGCCACACCGGAATGGAGGCGCCCGATCCGGCCAGCGCCAACCCGGCCACCGGGCAGCCCGCCGGCTGCCGGGAGCCGATCGCCTCCAGGCACCGCACCACCTCCCACGCCACCGACTCGAAGGCAGACCGGGCGATGTCGGCCAACCCGTGGGCCGAGCCCAACCCGACGAATGCCGCCCCCGCCTCCGGCTGCCACCACGGGGCCCGGGCCCCTTCGAGCCAGGGCGTCGCCACCACACCCCGGGAACCGGGCGGGCTCTCGAGGGCCAGGGCAGCCAGCTCGACCGGGGTGTGGCCGGTGACACCACCGAGCCACGCCAGCAACGACCCCGCCGCCGACAGGCCACCCTCGAGCAGCCATCCGCCACGTGCCCCCCGCGAGAGCACGACACCGGGAGGCAGTTGTGGGGGCCGCGTGCCCACCGGTACGGACACATTGGCGGTCGTGCCCCAGCTCACCATGGGACGCGCCTCGCTGCTACCCGAGCCGAGGACCTCGCACGCACGGTCGCCGGCGCCGATCACCACCGGCGTGCCGGCCGCCAGCCCGAGGGCGACGCCTGGCGACGCCTCCACGTGCCCGGTGACCTGGTCCGAGGGCACGACCGGCGGCAACCTGGTGGCGGCCACGCCGGCCAGCTCCTCGACCACGCGTCCGTCGACGTCGTAGAGCCCGGTGCGAGAGGCCAAGGTCGCATCGGTGGCCACCGATCCGGTGAGCTGCCAGGCAATCAGATCGCGCGGGGCGAGGAGCCAGGCACTGGCCTCCAGACGCCGGGGGTCATGACCCGCCAGCCAGGCGATCTTCGCCGCCACAGAACCGGCGTCGAGCGGGACCCCGGATGGCGCGGAGGCGTTGGCCGTGTCCGGTCCGAGGGCCAGTTGCTCGGCCTCGGCCGTGGCCCGCCGGTCGGACCACAGGATCCCGGGGCCGAGCGCCTGGCCGGAGGCATCCACCAGCGCGAATGTCTGGCGGGCGCCGGTGCACCCCACCACCTCGACCGACCCGAAGCCGCCGGGGGACTGACGGCGAACCTGTGCGCAGCCGGCCACGACCGAGGCCCACCAGTCCGACGGATCCTGCTCCGACCGGCCCGGCGCCGGGTGCCGCGTGTCGACCGGCGTCCCCGCCAGAGCCACCAGACCCTGACGATCCCAGAGCGCCACCTTGGTGACGCTGGTGCCGGCGTCGATGGTGAGGATCACCTCGCGTGCACGATCTCGGCCAGCTGCGCCGCCATCACCCCGGGGGATGCCCCCTGGATGATGGCCCGGCCCATGGCCAGCCCGGCGCCGCCGCCGGCCATGACGTCGCGGGTCTCCTCCAGGGTCCGCTCGGGCCCTTGCCGGTGCTGGGGCCCACCGAGGAAGAGCACGGGGACACCCACGCTGGCGACGACCCGGTTGACAGCTTCGACGCGGGCCTGCCCCCCGGGCGCCTCCGGAACCGGCACCTTGAGCAGCGGCGCGCCCAGGTCATGGGCGATGGTGGCCGCCAGGACGACGTCGGCGGTGACCGTCGACATCTGTCCCTGTCGCCACATCACCGGCTCGATCAACGCCTCCAGGCGGGACGCCCTGGCCTCCTCGAGCACCCGGCCCAGCAGCTCGAGGGCGGCGGCGCCGTGCCGATCGTCGAGGTCGATGCGGGTCATGAGCTTGACGCCCGTCCACCCGTCGTCGACGGCCCGGGCCACACTGGCCACCAACCGGTCGTCGAGCTCGAACGCCGCACCGGCCAGGCCGGTGCGGTTGAGGGAGAGGTAGGTGCGCTGGTCGGGCCGGACGGCGCCGGCGGCGGCCAGGTCGGTGAGCGGCTGCACCGTGGCCAGGATGCCGTCGCAGTGGGGCAGGGCCTCCTGCAGTGCTCGCACGTAGTCGGCGTACCGCTCGATGGTCGACACCCCGCGGGCACGGTGGTCGGCCGCCAGCACCAGGGCGGGAATACCCAACGGCCGGTCGGCCGCCGTCACCCCACGGGTCACGCCAACCCGGACAGGGCGTAGATGACCTTGGCCACAGCCGAGAAGTCCTCGCGGCCGTAGCCGGCGGTGGTGGCCGCAGTGAGCGCCTGTCGGGAGGTTGCCGCCGTGGCCAGGGGCACACCCACGCTGGCGCCGTAGCCGAGTGCGAGATCGAGGTCCTTGGCCATCAGGTCGGTCATGAAACCGGGGCGCCAGCTGTTGGACGCCGGGCTGTCGGCCACCACGCCCGGCATCGGCAGGCGGGTGCGCACGGCGACGCAGTCGCCGGTCGAGTGCACGAGCACCTCGTGGAACTTGGCCAGGTCCACTCCGGACTTGACGGCGAGGGCCGTGGCCTCCGAGGTGGCGAGCATCTGGGCCGCATAGATCAAATTGTTGCAGAGCTTGACCACTTGGCCCATCCCCGCTCCACCGACATGGACGATGCGTCCGGCGAAGGGATCGAGGGCGGGTCGGGCCGCCTCGAGCGTCGCCTCCTCCCCGCCGACCATGAGCGTGAGCGTCCCCGCCTCGGCCCCGGCCGTGCCGCCCGAGAGGGGGGCGTCGAGGAATCCGGCCCCGGCTGCGGTCACCCGCTGGTGCTGGGCCCGGGCCACCTCGGGATCGATGGTCGAGCAGTCCACCACCACCTGACCGGCCCGGAGTGAGGGCAGCATGGCCTCCACCACTTCGACGACCTGCGGGGAACTGGGGACGCACAGGACGACGACCTCGCTGGCCTCCGCCACACCAGCGGGTGAGCCTCCGTCGGCGGCGCCGAGCGACACGGCCCGCTCGACCGGGCCGGGACTACGCGACGCCACCGTGACCTGGTGGCCGGCCTCGAGCTGGTGACGAGCCATGGGAAGGCCCATGGCCCCGAGACCTATGAAGCCGAGTCGCATCGGGTCCTCCTCATCTCGTCGAGTGGGCCCTGCAGGCCCAGGACCCGGGAGCCGGGTCAGAGGTCGAACTGGGGCAGCCACGCCGCGGTGGCCGACAGTAGGTCGGCGACCATCGCCTCCGTCTGGTGGAGGTCGCCCCGCCCGGCCAGGGGATCGAGGAAGAAGGCCGCGTCGGCCAGCCTCCGATCGCCGGCGACGGCTGCGGACACCGTCATCTCGGCCACGGCCACGTGCCTGCGGACCAACTCGTCGTAGGGGGCGGGCAGGGGGGCGATGTCGCGGCCGCGCACGCCGTCGCCGTCGATCACGCAGATCGACTCGACCACCACGTCATGGGGGACATCGGGCACCTGTCCGGCGTTCGGGATGTTGGCCGGGACGTTGCGGGGGGTCCCGGTCACCAACGAATCGATGACCGGTGCCGGCAGTTCCCCCGACTGCCACGTCTGCAGCGGCTTGGTACCGCCCAGCCAGGCGTCCACATCGGCGATGTAACCGCTCTGGTGCTCCTGGCGCCGGGCGATGGGCGTCAATTCGATGTTGAAGTCGCCGCCCCAGTGCGACTGATCGGTCAGCACCCAGGGCAGGAATTCGGCGATGTGACGATCGCCGGCCGCGGGCAGCGCGCCCCACTTGTCGAGCATCGTGAGCTTGAGGGCGTGACGCTGGAGGAAGTCGAGGCGCGAGAACTCCTCGGCCTCGGGTCGCCCGGGGTGCGGCGCCAAGGCGGTGAGTCCTCCCGCCTCCTCCACCATGTCGGTGAGGATGTCGAACCCGTCGGCCCCGTCGACCTCCAGTGCGGTCACCACCGGGAAGTGGTTGACCCCGGCCACCGTGGGCTGCACGGCCTCGTGGGTCTTGCCCAGGGCGATGGCAAGGTCCATGGTCCAGTTCCCGACTTCGTGGCACAGGCCTACCGCCTTGACCGCCGTCTCCTTGCACACCGCTCGGGTGAGGCAGGTCATCGGATTGGTGATGTTGAGCATCCAGGCGTCCGGGCAGATCGCCTCCATGTCCCGAGCCACTCCGACCAGTACGGGCACATTGCGCAAGGATCGGCTGATGCCGCCGGGACCAACGGTGTCACCCACGGACTGGCGGATGCCGTGGCGGGCGGGCACCTCCAGATCGGCCGCCATGGAATCGAAGCCGCCCGTGGAGATGGTCACGATCACGAAGTCGGCACCCTCGAGGGACCGGCGCTGATCCGTGGTGGTGGCGAAGGTGGCCTTGGCGCCCAACGACTCGTTGACCATGCGACCGAGTGCCTGCATCTTCTCCAGGGGCGCGGGGTCGATGTCCTCGAGGACGATATGTGCACCGGCCAACGACGGCGTGCTGAGCACATCGGCCAGGAGCTCGGGGGTCCACTGGTAGCTGCCGCCCCCGATGATGGTGATCTGCACCGAGCTCAGCCCCGCGGCCCGGCGGCGATGGACAGACCTGACATGCATGTCACTCTAACCAGTTGGCCCGGGCCTTCACAGGCTGGCGGCGTTCGCGGGCGCCCGACAGGCCGCTGGCAGCAGCACTCAACCCGGTGGCACGCTCCAGTGCACCAGGTCGGTGCTCCGGGCCACCCCGATCTGCGCCTGCCCCCAGCCCCCGAACTGGGTCAGCTCGGTGCTGCCGGCATAGACCGCGTAATAGAAGTGGCCCGGCAGGGAAGTGGCGTCGCAGACAAAGGCCGAATTGGCGTGCTCGAAGCCGACGCTGGAGATCCCGGCACCGGTGTTGAACGCCTCGGAGGGGATGTCGAGCTGGTATCCGCCCCTCCAGTGCAGCCACCCTGCCGTGGTGCCCGGATCGCCGGCCAGGGTGAAGAGCCACGGTTGGTCGAGAGTGTTCGACGTGGCGACGAGACGCCACCGCCCGGCCAGGGTCAGGAACTCATAGTTTTCGATGGTGTCGCCATTGACGGTGATGTCGGGCCGTCCCACCAGTTGCCACGGCCCCTGCAGCGATCCAGTTGTCGACCGTGCCATCTCAAAGACATAGGGCTGGCTCGGCGACGAATACTTGAATCCCAACAGCACTTGGTGGCCGGTGAAGACGAGGGCGCCGTCGATCATCCGGTCCTGCGGCGACGGGACCAGCGACTGGGCCAAGGGGTGCGGTACCGACCAGGTGGTGAGGTCGCTGGAGGTCCGGTAGTAGAGCCGGTCCTGGGTCCCCGGTGGAGCGGACTCCCCCGGATCGGACTGGAAGGTGACGAGATAGCCACCGCTCGGATCCCGCACCACGTCGGGCGAGGCGACACCCAGCACCCCCGCCTGTCGGGGCCACGGGGACGCCGCTGACCAGTGGAGGAGGTCCGCACTGGCGGCGGTGGCGATCCCCCAGGACACGCCGCCCGGCCGCGAGGCATCGGCCGTCAGGTAGCTGAAGAGCATGTGCCACCGGCCTCCAGCCCAGATGAGAGCCTCGTCCTTCACCCCCGCCAACGGGTAGGACAGGATCGGGTTGGCGAGCTGCGACCAGCTGACCGTCGGTCGCACCGAGCCACCGACGATGCACGCATGGCCGGCGCCGTCCATGAGCTCCCGTCCGGTCAGTGCCGGAGGGGACGAAGCGACCGACCCGTTCGGTCCCCCGGTTCCACCGCTGGCGCTGGAACTGCAGGCCGACAGCAGCGCCACCAGACCCGCCGCCCGCCCACCACGCCGTAGGGCGGACCACACGGCATGCCGTGGCGGAGACGCTCCTCCCGTCCCCCTCACGAGGCAGACGCGACGCGGAGGTCGTAGGTGCCGGCGCCCAACTCGAGGCGGGCGACCCCCTCGGCGACACCGAGCACTCGAACGCCGACCGCCCGGTCAGCAGGACGGCCGCCCTCGGTGATGTCGCTGCCGCGGTCCGCCGGAATCGTGACGGTGGCGGTGCTGTTGGTCGGCACGGTCACCTCCACGGAGAAGCCCGGATCCGCCGCCGTGGGCCGGCTCCATGTCACAGAGATCATGCCGCGGGGCGTCGGCACCGAACCTTCGGCCCGGGCCAGTCCGGCGGCCGGCGGCGACACGTCGAAGGTGGCAAAGCCGGGCGCGGTGGGACGGACTCCGAGGAGTGACCGCTGGATCTCCACCAACACATTGGAGCCCCATCCGTGCGACATGCTGTCGCCGACGAGGTCGGAGGGGTTCCACACCTCCCAGGTGAACGTGCCGCCCCTGGACAGGATGTTGGCCCAGCCGTCGGTGGTGGCATCGGTCAGGCGCGCCACCAGGTCGCCGTACAGACCGCCGAGCGCCATGGTCCCCAGGACCTCGGCGGCCAGCTGGGGAGGGGCCTGCATCCCGAGGCTGCTCACATAGCGCGCCACCGTGCCGAGGCGACGGGCCGGCACCACCCCGTAGAAGGCGGCACAGGCATTGGCCGTCTGGGACGCCGACGGCGTCGGGGTCCCGTCACTCATCAGGCCGTCGACATAGGTCCCGTCGCGGCGGGTCAGGCGGCGGTTGACCGCCCTGGTCACGGCGGCCTGGCGCCGGCGCTGGCCGGCGATCTCATCCGCCGGCCTCTGGAGTGCTTCGGCCACGTC
>DASZGT010000378.1:0-8323 GCA_035938575.1 Acidimicrobiales bacterium | reverse complement strand
ACACTCATGCACGAGCACGTGTTCGTGCTCAGCCCTGAGATCGAAAAGACGGCGGCGCAGTGGGACGAGGGGGGTGTGCAGGCCCTCGCCGTGCAGCGGCTGCAGGAACTCAAGGACCAGGGGATCGACACCATCGTGGATCTGACGGTCATCGGGCTCGGCCGGTTCATCCCCCGCATCGTGGCGGTGGCGGAGCGGGTGCCCGACATCAACATCATCGCCGCCACCGGCGTCTACACCTACAACGACGTGCCGATGTACTTCCACTTCCGCGGCCCGGGCACCGTCCTCGGGGGCCCCGAGCCGATGACCGAGCTGTTCATCCGCGAGATCCTCGAGGGGATCGGCGACACCGGGGTACGCGCCGGCATCCTCAAGTGCGCGACGGACACGCCCGGCATCACCCCGGGGGTCGAGCGGGTGCTGAGAGCCGTGGCCCAGGCCCACCGCCAGACGGGGACGCCGATCACCACGCACACCCCCACGCCTCCCCAGCCCTGGGGGCTCGAGCAGCAGCGGATCCTGGCCGAAGAGGGCGTCGACCTGAGCCAGGTGGTCATCGGCCATTCCGGCGGGACGCTCGACATGGGGTACCACGAAGCCGTCCTGGCCAACGGCTCCTACCTCGGCTTCGACCATTTCGGCATCGGCACGTTCTCGTTGGCCGAGCGCATCGAAGCGGTGAGGGTGCTGTGCCAGCGTGGCCACGCCGGCCGCATCGTCCTCTCCCACGATGCGATGTGCCACGTCGACTGGTTCCCGCCGGCACTGGCGTCGGGATGGAAGGACTGGCGCTGGACGCACATCCCCCAGGACGTCCTGCCCGAGATGCGGCGGTCGGGGATCAGTGACGAGGACATCTCGACCATGATGATCGACAACCCACGTCGCATCCTCGAGGGATGCGAGCCCTACTGATCGGCGCCCCGGACGTGGTGTCCCGGATACGCAGGAGTGGGGAGTAGGTGGCCGCGCTCGGCACCGAGACGGACGAGATCGGCGCCCTGGCCGACCGCCATCCCGACGCGGTGGCCTGGCACAACCTGGCTGACGGCACCGACCTGACCCTCAGGGCCTGGGACGACCAGTCGAACGGGCTGGCCCGGGGACTGGCCGAGCGGGGTCTGAGGCCGGGGCAGCGGGTCGTCATCGCCATCGGTCCCGACGAGCCGTTCCCATGGCTCATCGCCTATACCGCCGTTCACCGCGCCGGCGCCGTGGCGGTGCCGGTCAACACCAGGCTGGCCGGACCGGAGCTCCGCTCGATCCTCATCCACGCAGAGCCCACCTTCGTCCTGGCCAGTGCCGAGCCGGGTGCAGGCACTCGGTGGTCCGATCTCGCAGGTGGTGTGGACGGGATCAGAATGGTCGCCACCACCGGGAGCGCACCGGGAACCGTGGACTGGTCGACGCTGTTCCATCCCGACACCTCGGCGCTCCCCCTCCCACCCGGCTCCCACGGGTCGATGGACATCATGTACACGTCGGGCACGACCGGGGCGCCCAAGGGAGTCGTCGTGCACCACGATCTGCACGATCGGTCCGGCGGGGGCACCGATTGGAACGGCTCCGGCTTCATGACCTCGTCACCCTTCTCGACCACCAGCGGAGCCTTGCTCGTCTACGGACCGATGCGGGCCGGGATGAGTGGGTGGTACCTCCCTCGCTTCGATGCCGGTCGATGGATGTCGCTCGTCGAGCTTCGGCGACCGCTGGTCACCTTCCTGGTGCCGGCCATGGCGCAGCTCATCGTGACCGACCCCCGTTTTGAAGAAGCTGACCTCTCCAGCCTGGCTGCCGTCACCATCGGCGGTGCACCCGTGTCCCGGGCCACCTTGCAGCGGCTCGGCGAGCGCCTGCCGCGGGCCGACATCCTCGTCGGTTACGGCCTGACCGAGTGCGGGGCGGTGAGCCGGTCCCCTGCCGGCGACCGCGGGCGCCACCTGGGCTCGGTCGGACTCCCCTTGCCGGGGATCGAGCTCAGGATCGTGGACCAGGAAGGCAAGGATGCGCCGCCGGGACGGGTGGGCGAGATCACCGTGAGGGGAACAGCGCCACGACGGTATTACAAGGCTGACACCGAGACAGCGAGGACGTGGCGGAATGGGTGGCTGTACAGCGGGGACCTCGGCTATCTCGACAACGACGGCTTCCTCTGGATCACCGGGCGGTCGAAGGACCTCATCATCAGGGGGGGGCACAACATCGCGCCGGGCGAAATCGAGGAGGTCCTCTTCGCCCACCCCGATGTCGTCGACGCAGCGGTGGCCGGCATTCCCCACGACGTCCTGGGGGAGGATGTGGGAGCCTGGGTCGTGCTGCGCGAAGGCTCGGACACATCGTCGGACGACCTGCGGGCCCACCTTCGGGAGCGATTGGCCGACTACAAGGTGCCCCGGCAGGTGCGCCTGGTGCAGCAACTTCCCCGCAACGCCGCCGGCAAGGTCATCAAGCGCGAGCTCGAGGCGACCCCTGCTACCAAGGGACCATCGGCGGAACGCAGCCGGTGACCGACGACCAGAGCACAGTGGTCACGGAGCGGATCGGGGCTGTCGCCCGGTTCACCCTCAACCGTCCGGAGCGCCACAATCCCCTGACGCCACGGTGCATCCGCGAGTTGCTCGGGGCCATCGCCGACGCCGCCGGTGATGCCGCCGTTCGCTGCATCGTGATCCGCGGATCCGGTCGCTCCTTCTCCTCGGGCTACGGGATCCTGCCCGAGGACCTCGAGCCCGGCGACGCCGCTGCCACCGGCGGCATCGAGGGGGACGTGGCGGCCATGCTCGACCTGGCGGCGGGCTGGACCGAGGTCTGGGACTGCAGCATCCCCGTCGTCGCCCAGGTGCATGGCAACTGCCTGGCCGGCGGTACCGACCTGGCCTTGCACTGCGACATCGTGGTGGCCGCGGATGACGCCCGGATCGGGTTCCCCCCGGTCCGGTCCATGGGCGTGCCGCCCACCAACATGTGGCTCTACCACCTCGGTCCCCAGTGGACCAAGCGGTTGCTGTTCACCGGCGACACGGTCAGCGGCACCGAAGCGGCCGAGATCGGGTTGGTCCAGGCGGCGGTGCCGGCCGCGAGCCTTGACGACTACGCATTGGCCCTGGCCACCCGGATCGCCCTGGTCGGGCGGGACGTGCTCACCGCCAACAAGCGGGTGGTCAACGAGGGGGTCGAGTTGATGGGCCGATCCCGACTCCAGCGCTTCGCAGCGCTCAACGATGCCGTGGCTCACCGCTCCCGCGAGGCCCGTGCCTTCACCGCCCGCGCCGCCGAGGTCGGGCTCAAGCAGGCGGTGCGCGAACGGGACGCCCCCTTCGACGCGGCCGAGGACCCGTCCGGGGGCTGAGCACGAACGCCATACCCAAGGACCGCCATCGTTCTGCGACAGCCCATTCCTCCGCTCCGGCACCCTCGGCCGGGAATGCTCACACCGGCTCCGAAGCGTCGATGTCTTCCTCGTGCCGGCTCGTTGCGAACCCGTGGCCGCGGGCAGAGACTCCTCTGCCCGCGGCACGAGGTGCCAATCAGAAGGTGTGATTCACCAACTTGGCCAAGCGGGCAGGAAGGGCGGCCTCGATCTTGCTGGCCTGAGCCGAGGTCAGTTTGTGGGCCGCGACAGCCTGAGTGATCTTGGCGTCAGCCGCGCTCGTCAAAGCATTGACCACCGTCTGGGCGCTCACACCGTGCTCACCGGCAACCGTGGCGATCGACTTGCCAGAGCGCAACTCGGTCACCAGAGCCGCGGGCGTCACACCGATGGTTTTGGCGCTGATGGCCACGACAGCCTTACGGATTTGGCGGCGGTGGTCCCGGATCCAGGTGCGAAGCTGTTGGTTCCCCGTGCTTGCGGGAGCGGTGGCGGTGGCGGCTGCGGGAGTGCCCGCATAGGCCGTGGCGCCTGACGCGGCACCGCCCAGCAACACCCCACCGATCACGATTGAGGCGAGAGTCTTCTTCAGCATTTGGTCTCCTTGTAGGTGCTACTCGTCCAGTTGGTTACGAGACACGATGGTGACGCCCTGACGTGAGGGACTGATGTCCGATGTGTGAGGATTCGATGAAGTCCCAGCAAGGCAGGCAGGCCCCGGTGTGCTGTATCTGCTCCGTCCCGGTCAGACTCCCCGAGGGGAGCTGGTCGCGGACCGCCGGGGACGGTGCAGTTCCAGATGCCGCAGCGGGTGCCGGTCCGTGGTCCTCGTTCCTCAATCCCGGTGTCCATCCTTCACAGGGCAGAGATGGACTCCGTGGAAGGGACGGCAACGGCGTACTCGACCGCGCGGTTCGCTCGATGGCAAAGACCATGCTGTCCGATCGCACGCCGAAGAACTTCAGGTCCTGATGACGGATGGGACACTGCCGGGCTACGACCAGACAGCCAAGCGGCAACCGCTGCCGGGCGGGAGGATCGCTCGTTTGTCGAATGAACGGCCGCCAGTACGAGCCGGCGCGACCATCCAATCACACCTGCCCAGAGGAGCTACATGTCCTCGTCTCGCAAGACATCAAGGTTGCGGAAAGTCGGAGGGGCGTCGCACAGCTTCGCCAACTGGGCCGAGAACTCGGCGGTCTCCGGTCGGTTGGAATTCTCCATTGCCGCGTCGTACGACGGAAACTCCACGATATGGACATAGGTACGGTCGCTGTCCCGGTCTCGGGTCTGCGTTGCCTTCTCCGCAGTGCGGGTTCCCGCCGTCTTGGCCAGCCATTCGTCGAGGACGCGATTGAACGCGTCGATGTCGCCGGTCTTGAACTCGATGAGCTGTACGAACTTCATTTGTGACCTCCAACTTCAGATTTCGCCCCACCAACCGGCGATCCTAATGTGGATGGGCCGGCTCCGTAGGGGTGAATAGACACCCCACGGGATCAGGCGTCAGCGAAGCCCAGTGCCGTTGCCACCGCCTCATACGGATCGTCCAGAGGCACGATTCCTGTGTCCAAGGTACCGTCGGCCCGATTCAGCGACCAGGTGCCGAGACCGATGACAGGAGTACCCCACCGAAGGGCCAGTGCTATCTCAGAGAGCGTGCCGTATTCCCCTCCGACCGCGATCACGACGGAGGCCGAGCTGACCACCAAGGCATTTCGGGCCTCTCCGAGACCTGTGGCGATCACAATGTCGACCCACGGGTTCGCAGCCGCCGCCTCCCGCCCCGGCAGGAGGCCCACCGTCAGTCCGCCTTCCGACTTGGCACCACGACACGCAGCCTCCATGACCCCGCCGAGGCCACCGCAGATGACAATTGCTCCGCCCAATGCCAGGGCTGCGCCAACGCTCTCGGCCAGAGCGATCATCGGCTCAGGCGCCTCCGATCCCCCCACGACGGCAATCTGAGTCGTCATGATCCGCCCAGCGTAGGTCTCGGATCCGCAACAGCGCCCACCGTCGGGTTCGACGGCGCCGTTGGGGCGAAGCCACGGAGCATGGGGCAGAGTATCGGTCGTGGTCAGTAACCGTGTGCTGGTCGATCGGCTCCATGACGTCGTCGGCCAGCAGGTCGTCGTCGACCCTCAAGTGATCGCCTCATACACAACGGACTGGACACGGCGGTTCGAGGGCCGCTCGGTGGCCGTGGTGAGGCCCGGTTCCACCGAGGAAGTAGCAGGTGTCGTCACGGCCTGCGGGGAGCTCGGCGTCGCCCTGGTTCCCCAAGGGGGCAACACCGGGTTGGTGGGTGGCGGCGTGCCGCTTCGCGGCGAGGTGGTTCTCAGCCTCAGGCGCCTCCAGACCCTGGATTCGGTCGACACCCTCGCCGGTCAGGTCACCGCCGGTGCCGGGGTCGTCCTCGCTGGGCTGCAACGGGCTGCAAGTGCCTCAGGCTGGGGGTACGGGGTGGACCTGGCCAGCCGAGACTCGGCCACCGTTGGGGGCATGGTCGCCACGAACGCCGGCGGCACCCACGTCTTGCGCTACGGGGACACGCGGGCGCAGGTGATCGGGCTGGAGGCCGTGCTCGGAACGGGATCGGTCGTCTCCCACCTGGGCGGGTTGGTGAAGGACAACACTGGCTATCACCTACCCGGACTGCTATGCGGGAGCGAGGGGACCTTGGCCGTCGTGACCGCCGCCCGACTGCGCCTGGTTCCCTCCATGCCGTGCCGAACCGTCGCCGTGCTGGCGTTCATGACGGTGTCGGAGGCGCTCGATGCGTCGGCGGCCTTCCGACGGTCTCTCCCCGCCCTCGAGGCCTGCGAGCTCTTCCTGTTGCCGGGGCTCGAGCTGGTGTGCTCGGTGACCGGGATGGTGTCGCCCTTCTCAGGTCGGCATCCCGTCTACCTGCTCGTCGAAGTAGCCGACCATGCCGATCCCACCGACGCACTGGCGGAGGCGACGAACTCGGTCGACCACGTGATCGAGGTGGTCGTCGCCACGGATCCGGGACCACGCTTCGAGCTGTGGCGCTACCGCGAGGCCCACACCGACGCCATCAATTCCCTCGGTCCACCGCACAAGCTGGACGTGACGCTGCCACTCGGGTCACTGGCCCGGTTCGTCGACCAGGTCCCAGGTGCGGTGGCGGCGATTGCTCCGGCGGCACGTACCTGGCTGTTCGGTCACGTCGGGGACGGCAACATCCATGTCAACGTGAGTGGTCTTCTCCCTGACGATGATCGAGTGGACGAGGAGGTGCTGCGTATGGTCGGTGACTTCGGCGGAAGCATCAGCGCCGAGCACGGCATCGGGGTGGCCAAGAGACGGTGGCTCCACCTCTCCCGGACTCCAGCCGAGATCTCCGCGTTCCGGGCGATCAAGCGGAGCCTCGATCCGGACAGTGTCTTGAACCCCAACGTGCTCTTGCCGACCGATGAGGCGTAGCCACCGGCCCGTCGTTGTGGCGTCGCCCGGCGAGTCGGACCCCGACCTTCCCATACGAAATCCCCACTGAGCTGCACGATCAAAAAACCATGGCGGCAGTTATCGAGGTGTGAACGACGTTTTGCACGTGGCCGTGCCGTTCCCGACGTTGACAATGACGCCAACGGGAGTCCGGACCTGTGCCAGACCGACGGCGAACGCAATAGCTGCGTTTCCGAGTCCATCGGTTGAACCACCAAATGACGAGGTATGGAATTTGAAGTTGACGGTCACAATGACAGGAGCATTTGCGACTGTCGACCGAACGGTCGCCGTTTCACTGCTGCCGCGACTGGGACTCGGATTCGACATCGTGACAACGCAGATGCCAAGCGGTAGAGGGGAGACCGCGGACCCAAAGAACAATGAAGAGCCGAAGGTGAACACACCACCGTCTGAGGCCACAAGACGGTAACCCGACCCCGATCCACTCGCTTCCATTCCGACAATGGGTTGGTTGAGGGCGAAATTGCCGGTCGATCCATAGAAGGCGGCGTCACCGAAGGAGAAGATGCCACCGTCGGCGGCCACCAGCCAGTAGCCCCCGCCGCCCGGGGCGGCGGCCATCCCCACGATGGGCGCGTTGAGCCGCAAGCCTCCGGTCGACCCGTGGAAGGCGGCCGACCCGAAGGCGAAGATGCCGCCGTCCGACGCCACCAGCCAGTAGCCCTGGCCGTCGGGTGCCGAGGCCATGCCCACGACCGGGGCGTCCAGCGGCCGGCCGCCCATCGACCCGTGGAAGGTGGCGCCGCCGAAGGCGAACACGCCCCCGTCGGGGCCGGCCAGCCACAGCCCCGACCCGCTGGGCGGGGCGGCGGCACCGTAGGCCCGGCGCACCCTGGCGGGCGCCTGCAGGCAGGGCCGGTTGTGCTGGGCGGTGAGGTTGTCGTACAGGGCCTGGGTGGTGCAGGCGTTGTCCAGCATGTAGGCGGGCGTGCAGGTGACCACCCGGCAGGCGATGCGCCCGGCGTTGGGGATCTCCTGGTGGCACTGGCCGTAGCGGAACGTGATGCAGCCTGCCTGGCGGTTGCCGCAGCTGCCCGCCGCGCACCCGCAGTGGAGGCCGTCGTGGCCGGCGCAGAAGCCGGGCGGGCCGGGCGCCGCGCACTCGCCGTGGCAGTCGATGTAGTACCGGGGACCCCCGCCGCAGAAGTGGGAGCCGTCCGCCCGCCACCACCCGCCGGCGAAGGTCCCGGGCGGGCAGGTGTTGGACCCGGTGACCGTGCAGCAGAACTCGGTGTACCCGTCGCAGCAGGGTGACCCGCACCCACACGCCGGGTTGCCGCAGCGGCAGACGAAGCCGTAGGCGGTCCCCGGGTGGAGGACGTAGTCGAGGGGGTCCACGGCCAGGGCGGACCCGACCACCGCCGTGCGCACGAGGAACCCCCGCCGGCTGGTCCGCCGTCCCAGGGCGCCGGCGATCTGCTCGATCAGCGCCACCGGGCCACCACCTGGAGGCGA
>DASZGT010000377.1:0-1528 GCA_035938575.1 Acidimicrobiales bacterium | reverse complement strand
GCCGCGGTCATCATCCCGCCCGGCACCTTGATCCGCATCATGAAGGCATCCCCACCCTGGCGCTGCGGGTACATGCCGACCCACTTGAGGCGTTCCGCTTCGCCTGGGACCTTGGCGATGGAATCGGCTCCCTGTTTGGAGTACGTGTCGATGACCGCCTGCGCCACCTCGAACGGGTGCCGCGCGAGTTTCAGCTGCTCGACGGAGTTGAGCTCGCCGATGTCCCGGTACGGCCTGATGAACTTGAGTCCCCGGTCACGGCGACCGCGGAACTCCATCCCGTAGGGATTGTCGAGGTCACGCGGCACTAGACGTGCAGGCCGCACTCGGACTTGTCGAGGCCAGACCAGCGCCCGGCGCGTGGGTCCTCCCCTTCGGCCACCGGGCGCGTGGTCGGCGCACAACCGATGGACCGGTAGCCCCGGAAGACGAGCGGGTGCACGGGTAGCCCATGATCGGCCAGGTACGACGTGATGTCGTCATCGGTCCAGGTGGCCAGCGGGTTGACCTTGACCAGTCCGAACGAGGCATCCCAGCTGACGATGGGAGCATCGCCCCGTGTGGGACCGTCCGCGCGCTTGAGCGACGTCATCCAGGCCCGCTTGCCGGCGAGCGCGCGCCGCAGCGGCTCCACCTTGCGGAACTGGCAGCATTGCTCCGTGCCGCACGGATGGGCCGCCGCATCGGGGCCGGGCTTGGTCACCGTGAGGTTCAGCCCGTAGCGTGCCCGCACGTCCTCGACGAAGGACAGTGTCTCGGGGAAATGTGCCTCGGTGTCCAGGAAGACGACCTCGATTCCGGGCCTCACCTTGGTGACCAGGTCGATGAGGACGATGTCCTCGAACGAGGCGGCGACGACCATGGAGTCGTCGAACGTCTCGACGGCCCAGTGGATCACGGCGCTGGCCGGTGCGGACTCGAACCCGTCGCTGATCACGGAGAGCTCGTCCAAGCTCAATGGCTGCTCGCTTACGTAGGTCTCGGCCACCGATCCTCACTTCGTTCCGAGGCGATCAGGCCTTTCGGGGGCCCGCCGCCGGCGCTTGACGCCCGTCCGAATGCAGGCTTTAGTATACATGACCAAAATGGTCAAGATTCGAAGAGGCCCCATGGACACCGCCGCCGCCTTCCACTCCCCACAGGACCGCCCCGCCGTGGGCCCGAACGCGGGCCGGCCTCGAGGTTCGGTGACCGCCCTGGTCAGGCCCGTCGAGCACCCCTTGGGCCACCTCGACCTCCTGGAATCCCTTGCCATCTTCATCATCCGCGAGGTCGCGGCCGAGTCGGAGCGCCCCGTTCTCCTCTTCAGCGGGGGCAAGGACTCAGCCGTCCTGCTGCACCTCGCCTCGAAGGCCTTCAAGCCCGGGCGCATCCCGTTTCCCGTCCTGCACGTCGACACGGGGCACAACTTCGCCGAAGTCCTCGCCTACCGGGACGCGCAGGTCGAGGCCGAGGGCGCGCGGCTCCTGGTCGCCCGGGTGCAGGACTCCATCGACCAGGGCCGGGTGGCCGACCCGGGGCCGACGGC
>DASZGT010000376.1:0-9129 GCA_035938575.1 Acidimicrobiales bacterium | reverse complement strand
AGATGATTGGGCGTCTTGAGGATCCAGCGCTCGGTGGGCTGGGTCGACTGCAGCGTCTGGAGGGCGAGGCGGTGCTGGGCGTAGGCCGGGGCCATGTCGGCCTGCTCCAGCCAGCGGGCGTACGACGGCACGTGGGCCTGGGTCTCGAGGGCCAGGGTGCGCACGTCGTACATGAACAGGGCCACGCACTCCTGGGCCAGGGTAGCCCCGAAGGGGTGCATGGCCTCGAGCGGCGGATTGAGCTTCATCAGCCCGTTGATCTCCTTGGCGGTCTGGGCGATGCGGGGATCCTCGTCGGCGCCCTCCAGAGTCGGGGGCGGGATGGGGTGGGCCGCCTCCCACTGGAGCAGCGGCCGGGCCATGGGGTCGAGCCCGAGCAACTGCGACAGCACGCTCGTCCCCGTGCGGGGCAGCCCGACGATGATCCACGGGCTGACGATGCGCTCCTCTCGCACCTCGGGGTGCTCCTCGACCCAGCGTTGCAGTGCGATGCGGTTCGCCAGGGCCCCTGCCAACATCTTGGTGATGAGGATGCGGCCGAACGTGGTCAGCTCAGCCTCTGTCCCGCAGGCGTCGAGGAAGACCCCGAGCGGCTCGCGAAAGCTGTCGCTGCCGAGGTCATCGGACCCGGCCGCATTGGCCGCCGACGCCACCACCGAGTCCGGGTCCAGGGACGGAAGCTCGAGCCCCAACCGGGCGAGCCTCGACCCCGCGGCGTTGAGCGCCAGGAGGGGCCGGCTGCGCAACTCGGAGTCGCGCCAGGTGTACTCGACGACGCTCGCCCGCCCGGCCTTCTTGTACGTCACCACGTTCCCCCTGGGTCCGTCCACGCCCCCATCGGCTCCCCGAGACCCTGGCCCGGGATGCGACGGCCCGTCCCCGTGGACCGAGCGTGAGACAGTTAGAGCTTAGTGTCTCACCCGGGCAGAGGGCGGAGCCACCGCCGTCATGCGTTCGAAGGCGGGGAGGAACCAGTCCGCCAGTTGCCGGCGGACCTCGTGGGGTCGTCGGCCGCCGTCGCCCGGTACCGCGGCATAGGAGATGAGGACCCGCAGGATCCAGTCGACGAGGTCGGCCACGCCGTCTTCCGACAAGGTGCCGGCGGCGAGAGCCGGCGCCACCAGCGGGCGCACACCCGCCTCCCCGATCCGGCGGAGGGCCTCCTCGCGGATGGCCTGGCCGGCAGCCCACGCCGCCGAGTCACCTCCGAATACGGCCGCGTGCACCGGTCGGCTCCGGATCTCCCTGATGGCGAACATCATCCCTTCGAGGATGCGCTCGGCCGGGTCGGCCACGTCGGCCAGGTGCTCGTTGGCCGCCTCGGCCATCGCCTCGGACTCGCGGGTCAGCACGGCCAGGAAGATCGCCTCGTGGCTGCCGTGGCGACGGTAGAGCGTGGCCCGCGAGATCCCTGCCGCCCGGGCGATGTCCGCGGCCGTCGTCCGGCCCACTCCGAGGCGCAGGTAGCACGCCGCGGCGGCATCGAGGGCGGCACTGTCGACGGCGCTGTCCAGTGCGCTGTCGGGGGCGGCGTCCGGAGCAGCCCTGCGTTCGCCGTCAGAGCCTGGTTGCGGATGCATGGGGCTCCTTGGTCAGGTCCTTGGTCGGTCGCCGGCGCGCCGGGAGGCAGGTCTCAGGCATCCGCAACACGGTGGGGTCGGGGTCCGGCGTGGTCGAGCCGTATCTGGTCAGCCAGCGCCCCCGGGGTCAATTGCTCCGACAGCAGCCTGTCGAACCGCTCCGGGTCGCCCCCCACGAAGTCGCGACAGAGAGGCAGACCCTCCACGTAGCAGGTGAGGTAGGCGCGCCACGTCGGGTGGGTCAGGAACTCGACGGCCTTGGCCGCCCGGTCCGCCGGCAGGAGTCCCCAGCGCGCCACCTCCGCCGTCACCGTGGCGGGGTCGGCGCCGTCCTCGTGGAGCCGGAAGGCCGCGTTCTGGCGCACCGCGCCCAACGCCTCCCCCGCTTCGGACACCGCCGCCACCACTTCGGCGTCGTAGCGGATCCCGAGCGGCCGGAGATGGCCGGCCACCGTGGATTCCGGCCGGCGGCCCATCACCACTTCGAGCCCCAGATCGGCCAGGCCCTCGGCCAGCAGGCATTGCGGGGTCCCCACTAGGAAGATGGACTCCTCCCACCACTGACGGCGACGCACCAGACCCACCTCCTTGCGGGTGTGCTCGGTGTGATGGCCCGGGTAGGCCTCGTGGGCCACCAGGTGGGCCAGGCCGGTCGACAGCACCGGAAGGTCAGTGTTGACGGCGACCCGGCTGCGCAGGCCGCCCAGGTAGTAGTTGAAACCCGACCACGGCTGGTCGGTCACCAGCTCGAAGTCCACGTGTTCCCCGTCGGGCAGCCCGAACAGGGCCTTGGTCCGGTGGCGCAGGTCCTCAGCCAGCGAGTCGATGGCGGCCCGCAGCCGCTCCACCGGCACCGCGTGCGACTCCCGCCACTCGACCAGCCGCTCGGCCAGCGGACCCGACCCCGGCAACACCTCCTCCAGCCGGGCGTGCGCCTCGATCAGCACGTCCTCCTCCACCCGGGTCGGGCGCACCCCGTAGCAGGCCTCTACCTCGTCGGCGTAGCCGATGGGCTCGCCGGCCAGCTTGCGGGCCGTGGTCAGCAGCCCGACCACCTGGGCGCGGAGCCAGTGGCGACGGGCGGGGGCCGCACCACCCTCCGCGGTGCCCGCACCGCCGCCCGCGGGGGGCTCGAGCGCTCCATTGGCATCGATGGCGGCCAAGAGGGCCCGGGCATCGGCGACCAGTCGCTCCGGGGGGAGCAACGGCTCCGCACCCACCACCGCGGCCCGCTCCGGCGGGCCGTAGTAGGCGTCGACCATCCCGTCGATGTGCCGGCCCAGCCGGAGGCCGAGGGTCAGGTACTCCTCGACCAGACCCGGTTCCGCCATGGCCGGCTCAGCTCAGCTTCTGCCGGAAGAAGGCCACCGTGCGGTCCCACAGCAGTTCGGCCGACGCCCGGTCGTACACCTCGGGTCGGTCCTCGTTGAAGAAGGCGTGACCGACGTTCGGGTAATGATGGACCTCGACGTCCTTGCCGAGAGCCGTGAGCTCGGCCTCGAGCTCCCGGGCGTTGTCGGGGCTGAACATCTCATCCTGCTCGGCGGCATGGGCGAGCACTGCGGCGTCCAGCTTCGAGTAGTCGGGGCGGGCGTCGGGCCACGGGATGAGCCCGTAGGCCGGCACCACCGCCTTGACCGCATCGGGCCGCTGCGTGGAGAGGACGAGGGCCAGCCCGCCGCCCATGCAGAAGCCGATGACCCCCACCGCCGGCCGTCCAGTCCGGCGGATGAGCTCGTCGACGGCGCCGCTCAGGTCCTTGGCCACCGACCCCATGTCGAGCGCCATCATCTCCGCGCCCGCCGCGTCCGGCTCGGTCAGCGGCACCGTGGTGCCGTGGTAGAGGTCTGGGGCCAGGGCGGTGAACCCCGCCTCGGCGAACCGCTCGCAGGTCCGCTCGATGTGGGGCACCAGACCCCACCACTCCTGGATGACGATGATTCCGGAGGTCGATTCAGGTCCATTGGTGGGGAAGGCGATATAGCCATGGCCGGTGCTTCCATTGCTCGGAAATTCGATGATTTCACCCATGGTTGACGACCCTATCGCCCGGTTGTGCGCAGCTCATCACGATGCCCCCCCGGCGTAAGGACCGGGCCCGGTGAGCGGGCCGGGATGCGCGCCGCAGCTGCCACCATTTGAGCGGGAACATCCTGTACACAAGGGCGTTCTTGGGGGGCGTCCTTGTGAACTCGGCTCGATTGGGGTAGACAGTAGGGCAGATGACTCACGCCGAGCAGTACTCGACGTCAGTGCCACGTGTGCCCTCCGCCCCCCGCAAATCACCTCGCAATCGGGTATTTGTGGTGCTCACACTGGCCGCCACAATCGCCATCGCCTCCGCGGTGTTCTCGCCGTCGCGCCCGGCCTCGGCCGGCTCAATATCGGATGACAAGGCACAGGCTGCCGCCATCGCCGCCAAGATCCAGGCCACCCAGGCCCAGATCGCCACCCTGTCCGGTCAGGTGCAGGCCGCCGACTACCAGCTGACCCAATTGAACAGTCAGATCGCTGCCAATCAGGCCCAGGTGGCCAAGGACCAGGCCGAGGTGACCAAGGACCAGGGCCAGCTCCGTACCCAGGCCATCAGTGACTACACCAACAGCGGGAGCAGCAGCAACCAGGTCACCCAGATGTTCTCGTCGAACGTGAACACCTCGGCCATTCGCTCCGAGTACTCCTCCATCGCCACCGGCAACGTCACCACCACCATCGACAACCTGCACACCGCGCAGAGCCAGCTGCAAGCTGCCCAGAGTGCGCTGCAGCAGCAACAGGCGCAGGCCACCACCACCCGCAACACCCTGCAATCGTCGGAGACCCAGGCGTCGGCACTGGCCGCCCAGGACCAGGCCGCGCTCAACAGCGTCAACGCCGACATCCAGAACCAGATCAAGGCGCAGCAGGCGGCCGAGCAGGCGGCGGCACAGTTGGCGGCCACCAACGCCTTCAACGCCAAGGTGGCAGCAGCACAGAAGGCCCAGGCCGCCTCTCAGACCGGCGGTGTCGGCCGCGGCGGGGCTAGTTCCGGCGGCGGCGTGAGCTCCGTCCCGACCGCGCCACCGCCGCCAGTTCCCGCCGGCGTCGGTGGTGCCATCCAGGCAGCCGAGAGCCAGATCGGCACGCCGTATGTGTGGGGTGGATCCTCTCCCGGTGGGTTCGACTGCTCCGGGCTGGTCATGTGGTCCTTTGCTCAGGCCGGCATCGGCCTCCCCCGGACCTCGGGGGCCCAGTATGCAGCCACCACCCACATCCCTCTGGCTGACATCCAGCCTGGCGACCTGCTCTTCTACGGTCCCGGCGGTTCCGAGCACGTGGCCATCTACATCGGCGGAGGCACGATGGTCGAGGCGCCCTATACCGGAGCGACGGTCTGGAACACCGGGGTGCGGACGGGCGACGGATTCGCCGGCGTCGGTCGGGTCGGCTGACCCAGTCGAGCCCGGCGGCTCAGGCTGAGCACAGCCGGCGCAGCTTCAGCCTTGACCCGTGTCAGCCTTGATCCGTGTCAGCCTTGATCCGTGTCAGCCTTGATCGTGCGCAGCAAACTCAGTGGGCGGGAGCTGTCCCACTCTGCCGCCGGCCCGAGGGCCAGGAGGGCGGGCAAAGCGAAAGGCCAACGCCTCGCGACCGGCCTGGATGACCATGGCCTGCCCACTCTCCTCACCTGAGAGCCGGTCGATCACCGCGTCGGCCACTGCTGACGGATCGATCAATGGGAACCCGCTCTGCTCCAACATTTCCCGCTGCTCGCCGACCATCGGCGTGTCGACGATGCTCGGGCACACTGCGTTGATGGTGATGTGGTGCTCGCTCAATTGGGGGACCAGAGACCGCACCAGGCCGACCACCGCGTGCTTGGTCAGGCAGTAGATGGGGTCCGGTGAGAAGCCGATCAGCCCGGCCAACGAGGCGGTGGCGACGATCGCTCCTCCTCCCCGTGCCGTCAAGGCTGGGACCAGCGCCCGCACTCCGAAGACAACGCCGTCGACATTGACCCCCACTGCGCGACGGTAGGTGTCGTCGTCGAGCTTGGTGATGTCGGCCTCGCCGGTCATCACCCCCGCGTTGAGGTGGGCGAGGTCGATGCCGCCGAAGCGGGAGGTGACCGCCTCGATGATGCCCGGCCAGGCATCGGAGCGGCCTACGTCGGCCTCGAGTGCCAGTCCGCCGAGCTCGTCGGCCGCACGCTTCGCTGCGGCGCCGTCCAGGTCGACCACGGCCACCGATGCGCCGGTCTCCGCCAGCCGTGCGGCGGTTGCCTGGCCGATGCCCGATCCGCCGCCGGTCACCACGGCCACCTTGCCCGAAAGCGCTCCCATTGTCTCCCCTGTCTGGTCTGGCCCTGTCGTCGCCGGTGACGACGCTGAATCCGGTTCCCGATGTCACCCTACCGGGGACCTGAGGCATACTGGGAGGGCGTCAACGAGTATCGGACCAGGCGCTCCTCGACCATGAGACCCCTTCCTCGATGAGACCCATCCCCGTCGCGTTCCACGTCTGGTTCCTTGAGGTGCACACCTACGGAATCGGGCTGGCCCTGACGTTCTGGTTCGGGCTTCGCTACACCGAGCGCAGGTTGCGCAAGGCCGGCTATCCCTGGCAGTGGGTCACCGGGATGTTCGTGTGGGTCATCGTTGCCGCCATCGTCGGGGCCCGGGCCCTCCACGTTCTCTCCAACCTCTCCTTCTACACACACAATCCGGGACAGGTCCTGGCCATCTGGCAGGGTGGCCTGTCATCGTTCGGCGGTCTCCTGTTCGCCGTGCCGGTCGCCATCGTCAGCATGCGGCGGCGCTGCCCCCAACTGCAGGCGCTGCGATTCGCCGATTTGATGGCCCCGGTGCTGATGGCGTGCTGGGGCATCGGCCGCCTGCTCGGTCCCCAGCTGATGGTGGCCGGAGGAGGACACCGCACCAACCAGTGGTTCGGCATGTACTACGCCGGCCAGAGTGGAAGGCGGCTCCCGGTACCGATTTTTCAGGCCATGGAAGACTTCGCCATCTTCGGGATCCTGCTGCTCGTCGAGCGCTGGCTCCGTTCCATTGCCCCGGCGCCCATCGGGGCGGCCGACGGCGCCGGTGCCCCCGGGTCGACCAGGTTGCTGCCGCCCGCCGGGATCGTGCTCGGTGTCGGGATGGTGCTCTGGGGCATCGAGCGATTCCTCGACGAGCACCTGTGGCTCGGTGAGGACGGGCACCTCGGATCGCTTCTGGTCCAGATTGCCGGAATCGCCCTTGCGGTGGTGGGGGCGGGCCTCCTGGTCTCGCGGATCGGCCCCCTTCAGCGCTGGAGACGGGGCGAGGGTGGTGACCCCGAGCCGGAGGCTGCATCCGGCGCGGTTGTCGAGGCCGACGCCGATGGGGACTCTGGGGGAGATTCCAGTCACCGTCCGGGTGACGATCCTGGTGGAGATCCGGGTCTCTCCCATGTCCCGTCGACCACCTCGATATCCCGGGCCGCCGACGTCGACTGAGCGGCCACCTTTTCGGGGCGAGGCCCATCGGGCCGTGCGGTGCCCGCGTTTGGGACCCCGACGAGGAGTTGGCGCGGGCGGTGTGCCTCCGTTGCTGAACTGATGGCTCCGAGCCGGCCGGATCGACCGGGACGCCTGAGCCTGACGCGTCAATCCGCCGCGCCAGTGCGAGCCGGTTCGGCCGGCGGCGAGGCGGCAACGGGCAGCGGGCAGGCTGGTTCTGCGGTGCGGACGGCCCTTTTGGCGATGAGCGCCGCTGCGGGTCCACCCACCCCGATTCCGATCACTGCGACGCCGATCACCGCCACCCCGATCATCGCCAGGGCTCCCGGGGATCCGACGTAGCTGACCATGGCGATCGCCGCGCCGGCCTCGACCACGACCACGACCCGGCCCACCCACGGTCCCACCAGCTGGAAACGACGGTGGAAGCGGCGTAGCGCCGACGGATCGGTCATGCGGCGGGTGAGGAGAACGGCCAGGCCCCGAAGAAGCCCGAAGCCGGTGCCCACGGCCAGCGCCACGACCGGATCGGCAGTCAAGGCTCCGAGGACGATCATCAGATAGACGGCGGCCGTGGTGATGTACGTGGCCAGTCCGGTCCCGATCTGCCAACCGAAGCCACTCCCGTAGACCCAGGGTCGGTACTTGTCGAGCCACCGCTCGTTCACCTGGCGACGATGAATCGGCAGCTTGAGACCAGCGATCCCGGCATCTGACGCGGCGGCGACGAGTGCGGCCCCGACGGCCAGGAGGCCTGCGGCAGTGGGTGAGGCGTCGACGGACCGGACCACGCCGGCCAACCCGGCCATGGCCGCCCCGAGTGTCGCACCGCCGACGGTGGCACCGACCACGAACCACATCGCGGTCGAGCGATAGGAGTTCCCCTTCGCCCGCTCGCTGATCGGGGTGACGGTGGAGAGCATGGACAGTCCGCAGGGCGACCAGGTCGATCGAGCGGCGGCCGACACGGCCACCAACGTTGCGGCCACAGCGATGGCAAGGGTCATGGTGCTCCTCGGCGGGATGGGTGGGGTCGGATGGTGACGGGGATGGGGCGACCGCCACGGGAGGCCCTCGGTCCCACACGGAGGTTGTCCCCCACCATCACGCGGGGGAGCCAAGGAAGGCAACATTGAACGTGAAGATGCCGCCGTCCTGGGCCACCAGCCAGTACCCCTGGGCTGAAGGAGCGGCGGCCATCCCCACGATTGGGCGGTTGAGCGACCGGCCCCCCATCGAGCCGTAGAACTGGGCGTCGCCGAAGGAGAAGATGCCCCCGTCGGAGGCCACGAACCAGTAGCCACGGCCCGAGGGCGTCGCCGCCATGCCCACCACGGGCTTGTTGAGCGGACGGCCCCCCATCGAGCCGTAGAACGGGGCGTCGCCGAAGGAGAAGATGCCGCCGTCGGAGGCCACCGTCCAGTAGCCGTTCCCGGATGGCGTTGCGGCCATTCCCACCATCGGCTTGTTGAGAGGACGCCCGCCCATGGAACCGAAGAACGGAGCGCCTCCGAAGCAGAAGATCCCACCATCGGCCGCCACCAAGTAGTAGCCACCGGCCTGGCGCTCGGAAATGCCCACGATGGGCTTGGTCAGCGCGATGCCGGACACGTCGCCCTGGTTTCGGAAGTCGCCGAAGGCCAACACCCTCCCGAAGGTGGTGACCATTCCATAGCCCCCACCGTCAGCGCTCGGCGTGACCCCGATGACCTGGCAGTTGGTCGATGCTGAGGTGCAAGGCGCCGGTGGGGGGGACGGGGTGGCCGGTGTCCAACAGGCTGCATTCTGCTCCGCAGTGCTGTTGTCCTGCGCGTTGGTGGTGGTGCACGACGGATCGATCTCCCACGGAGGGATGCAGGCCACCACCCGGCAGACGATCCGACCCATACAGCTGACGTCCTGATTGCACTGGCCGTATCGGAACTGGAAGCACCCGGTGACGAAGGAGTTGCACCCGTTGGCCCCACATCCACAACTTGTCTCGTCGCAGCCCGGCTCGCAGAAGGCCCACCCGTTGCCGCATCCCGTAGTGCATGTGCAGGTGGCATTGCAGTCCATGTAGTAGCGGGG
>DASZGT010000375.1:0-4974 GCA_035938575.1 Acidimicrobiales bacterium | reverse complement strand
CGTTCGACGACCTGCGCCGGGCCGCAGGTGTGGATGGGGTGGTGGTCGACGGCGCCCACGCCTGGCTCATCGCCGACCCCGCCGCCTTCGGCGAGCTGGCCACCAGTGCCCTGGTCGATTCGGGGGCACTCACGACCAGATCCATGCTGGGCGCTTCCTGATGCCCTCACACTCTTCCTGACTCTTCCTGACCGGCTCGCATGCCGGGCGGTAGCGTGCATCCAATGAGCGTTCCCATCCGCGATGCCGCCACCGTGATGCTCATTCGCGACGCCCTCGATGAGCAGGGACGTCAGGCCATCGAGGTGTGCATGCTCCGGCGCAACCTGGCTTCCGAGTTCGTGGCCGGGGCCTATGTCTTCCCCGGGGGATCGGTCGATCCTGAGGACCGGGGGCCGGCCGCGGAGGCCCTGTGCCGGGGGCGCACCGACGCCGAGGCCAGCGAGATCCTGGGCATCGACTCGGGGGGGCTGGCGTTCTGGGTGGCCGCCCTCCGGGAGTGCTTCGAGGAGGCGGGGGTCATGCTGGCACAGCGCCGTGACGACGCCCATCCCGACCACGGCACCCTGCTCGACACGGGCGACCCTGACACGGCCAGGCGGTTCGCCGGCTATCGCCGTGCGGTCAACGCGGGGACCACGCGGCTGCTCGACGTGTGTAGGCAGGAAGACCTGGTGCTGGCGGCCGACCACGTCCACTACGTGAGCCACTGGATCACCCCCGAGGGGGCCCCGAAGCGCTACGACACCAGGTTCTTCATCACCGCGGCGCCACCGGGCCAGGTGGCCAGCCACGACGAAGCGGAGACCATCGCCACCATCTGGGTCCGGCCGGGGGAGGCGCTGGCCCGCAACGCCGCCGGGGACATCGAGCTCCTCCCGCCGACCATCAGCAATCTCAAGAGCATCGGGTCGTTCCGGTCCACCGATGAGGTCATGGCGTGGGCCCGCCAGGTCACCGACGTCCCCACCGTGCTACCCATCGTCATCATCGAGGACGGGCACCTCCTCATCCTCCGACCCGGCGACAGCGGCTACGAGGAGGCCCTCGCCGACCGGCTGGCCTCGGACCCGGCGGTCCACGACGACCTCTCCGAGGCGGCGCGGGCCGCCTGGGGCCCGAAGGCGGACACGGCCTGACTACATCGACGAGCCGGGGACGGGCGGGTCACTCCGACGAGGGAGCGCCCGTCTCGACCGCCTGGCGGGGACCGTCGTCCGGCGTCCCGGCGGTCACGGCGGCCTCGACCTGTTCGAGCAGCCGCACCGTGCACCCGTCCATGGCCACCACGGGGGCGATGGTGGTGATCACCGTGTCGGCGATGCGGTCGAACACCTCGGCCAGGGGCTGGCCGGCATCGAGCGCCACCGGGGTCCCCGCATCCCCGCCGGCGGCCACCGATGGATGGAGCGGGATCTGCCCGATCAAGGGGACGCCCACGTCGGCGGCCAGGCGGGCGCCGCCACCCGATCCGAACAGGGCGTAGGAGGTGCCGTGCTCGCAGATGAAGTCGCTCATGTTCTCGATCACCCCGGCCACCCGCAGGTAGCCCTTGCGGGCCATGTCCGCGGTGCGGGCCGCCACCTTCTGGGCCGCCACCGGGGGAGTGGTCACGACGATGACCTCGGTGCGCGGCAGCATGCGGGCCAGTCCCATCTGGATGTCGCCGGTGCCCGGAGGCATGTCGATCAGGAGATAGTCGAGGTCTCCCCAGTGCACGTCCTCGAGGAACTGCTGGACGGCGCGGTTGAGGATCAACCCCCGCCACATGATGGCGCTGTCCTCGTCGGCCAGGAACCCCATCGAGAGGACCCGCAGCACCCCGTCGCCGACGCGCCGCTCGAGGGGCACCATCTTCTTGTCACGAGCCTCCACCTCCCCCTGCATCCCGAGCAGGCGTGGCACGGAGAACCCCCAGATGTCGGCGTCGAGCACTCCGACCGTCAACCCCCGGCGGGCCATGGCCACGGCGAGGTTGACGGTGACCGAGCTCTTCCCGACCCCTCCCTTGCCCGAAGCCACCGCGATCACCCGCGCCGTGTCAGGGATGTCGGTCGCCGGCGCCGGGTCCCGGGCCAGCAGGCGGGCCCGGGCCATGACGGCCTGGCGCTGCTCGGCGTCCATGACCCCGGTGCTCACCGCCACCGTGCGGACCCCGGGGAGTGCCCCCACCCTGGTCTCCACGTCGCTCTTGATCTGGGTGCGGAGCGGACAGCCGGCCACGGTCAGGGCCACTTCGACCTCCACCGCGCCGTCCTCGGCGACAGCCACGGCCGTCACCATGCCCAGCTCCACGATGTCGGCGCCCAGTTCGGGGTCGATGACACCCCGGAGGGCGTTGCGCACCGTGACCTCGGAGGGCTCCCCGGACGGCGCCGTCCCCTCGACGGCGGAACTCTCGGACCTGGTCACCTCGGCAATTCTACCGGCCCGGCCCACCGTGCCACCCGATGCGATGTCTCACTCCCACCTGGGCGCGGGTACGCTTGGGTGAGTTTCGTGATCCAGGAGGAGCGACGATGAGTGCCACCATGCAGACCGTCAGCATCGGGAAGAAGCCGAATCCGGTCACCCTCACCGACGTGGCCGCCACCAAGGTCGCCGAGCTCCTGGCCCAAGAGGACATCGATGATCTGGCCCTGCGGGTGGCGGTCCGCCCCGGCGGCTGCTCCGGCTTCAGCTACGAGATGTTCTTCGACGCCGACGTGGCCGACGACGATGTCGTGCGCGAGTTCGGCACCGTCCGGGTCGTGGTCGACGCCACCAGCGCCGACCTGTTGAAGGGCTCGACCCTCGACTACAGCGACGGCCTCCAGGGTGCCGGGTTCCACGTCACGAACCCCAACGCCAGTCGCACCTGCGGCTGCGGCTCCTCCTTCAGCTGAGCCGCTGGGCCGCTGAAGCGCTGATCCACTGATCCGGCTTCGAGTCGACGGCACCGACGTCGAAGTAGCCGACGAAGGGGCGTCGCTGCTCGACGTCCTCCGTGATCAGGTCGGCATCCGATCGGTCAAGGACGGGTGCAGCCCCCAGGGTCAGTGTGGATGCTGCACCGTCTGGGTGGACGGTGCGCCCCGGGTGTCATGTGTGACGCCGGTCCGACGCCTCGAGGGCCGCGCCGTGACCACGCTCGACGGGTTGCCGGAACCCGAGCGGGAGCGATGGGTCGAGGCGCTGGTCGCCGCCGGGGGGAGCCAGTGCGGGTTCTGCACCCCGGGGATCGTGATGCGACTGGCGGCGCTGTCATCCACACTGGCGCCGTCCGGGCCCGCCGTCACGCCCGAACGCATCGACCGGGCCCTGGTGGCCCATCTCTGCCGCTGTACCGGATGGCAGACCGTCAGGGAGGCCGCCCTCGCCGCCCTCGCCGGGGTGGCATCAGCCGGGGAGGACCGGAAGCCGGACCGCGATCTGGATCAGGCCGCGTGTCGGGCCGGCCTCGAAGGCGGCGTCGCCCAGCAGGTCGGTCCGGCCGTGGTCCTCGGTCGGGCGGGGTTCGCCGATGACACCTGCCCGCCCGACGCGCTGGTGGCGGTGCCGGACGGCAAGGGGGGCTACGCCGTGGCCGAGTCGGTGGTGGCGGCCCGGGCCCTGGCCGGCAAGGTGCAGGGGCGGAGCTCGAGTCTGGCCCTGGACCATCCGGTCTCCCTCCCGTCCGGCCCCTGGGCCCTCACCCTGCGCACCGGCTGGGTCGAGCCGGCCTACGTCGAGCCCGATGCGTCGTGGTGCGCGCCAGGGGGGACGGCTGCGTCCCCGTGTGCCAACGGCGGCGCCTTCGGAGGCAAGCTGCACTCGCCGGTGATGGCGGACGCCCGGCGGCTGGCCGATGAGCACCGGCGTCCGGTCCGGGTGCTCTGGTCCCGGGAGGACGTAGTGCGCCTCGGCCCCAAGCGGCCACCGGTGGCCGGCGGCATCGATCCCGACGGATCCGGCGTCCTGCGGGTCGGGGTTCCGTCGGACGGGGTCTCCGAGGACCGGTGGCGCCAGGTGGTGGGGGCGGTGGCGGTGGCGGCGCCGGGTCTCGACCTCGTACCGGTTCCGCTGTCCGGGCCTCCGATCACCTTCGACCTGCGGGCCTCGGTATGGGCGGAGGCCGCCGTCCTGGCCGCCGGTGCCCGGGTGGTCGGCCGCCCAGGTGTGGGTGCCCGGGTCGACGTGCCCATCGAGGTGTCATCCCCCTCCGGTGGGCGGGCCGTGGCCCGCTGCCGGCCGGACGGTTCCATCGACGTGGGCGTCGACGCCGGCTCGGTCCTCGATGCGGTGGTGTTGCGCTCCTACTGCATCGGGGCCAGCCATCAGGCCCTCGGATGGGTTCGCTCGGAGGGCATTGCCGTGGACGACCGGGGGGCGGTGCGCGACCTCACGGTGCGCTCCTTCGGGATCGTGCAGGCCCGGGCCATGCCCCAGGTGACGGTCACCGTCCTGCCCGGATCCGACGGGCCGGCGGTCAACGGGTCGGACGCCGTGTTCGCGGCCGTGGCCGCGGCCCGGTGGCTGGCCGACGGGCTCCCACCCGAGTGGCCCACCGATCGAGGGGGAGCCGGCCGGCGCTGAGGCTCTGCCGCCGTCGAGCCTGCCGGTGGCGCAGCCCTCGCACGCGGCGCCGGCCCGTAGGCTGACCGTCCGTCCGCAACGGATGCCAGGTCCACCGAGTCGCCCGACGCCAGGAGCAAACCATGAGCACCCCCATCGGTCCCTACGCCCCCATCGTCAGGGCCGGCCCCTGGCTGATCTGCTCGGGCCAGCTCGGCCTCCGCCCGGGCACCGAGGGGCGCGCCTCCCCGGCCACGCTGGTGGACGGCGGGGCCCCGGCCCAGCTCACCCAGGCCTTGGCCAATGCCGACCGGCTGCTGCGGGACAACGGGGCCACCCCCGCCGATGTGGTCAAGACCACGGTGTTCGTGACCGACATGGACGGATACGCAGCCGTCAACGCGGCCTATGCGGCGTTCTTCGCCGACCATCGACCGGCCC
>DASZGT010000374.1:0-1533 GCA_035938575.1 Acidimicrobiales bacterium | reverse complement strand
GCGGCTAGCTCCGAACACGTCCGACAGTAGAGTGAGAAGCCCATGAGCGTGCTCACGAAAGTCCTCCGTGCCGGCGAGGGGAAGAAGGTCCGTCGCCTGGCCGAGCTGGTTCCGTTGGTCAACGCCCTCGAGCCGGAGATGGAGGCGCGCTCCGACGAGGAGCTCCGGGCCCTCACCGACGTCTTTCGCGAGCGGATCGAACACGGGGAGAGCCTCGAGGACCTGCTCGTCGAATCGTTTGCCCTGGTGAGGGAGGCGGCTTGGCGGGTCTTGGGCCAGCGCCACTTCGACGTGCAGCTCATGGGGGGAATGGCCCTCCACTTCGGGTGGATCGCCGAGATGAAGACGGGGGAGGGCAAGACCCTCGTCTCCACCCTGCCGGTGTACCTGAACGCCCTGGGTGGGAGCGGCGTGCACGTTGTGACGGTCAACGACTACCTGGCCACCCGCGACTCGGAATGGATGGGACGGCTGCATCGGTTCCTGGGGCTGACCGTGGGCCGGGTGGGTCCCGACATCGATGACCCCGAAGCCAAGCGGGCCGCCTACGGCGCAGACCTGACCTACGGCACCAACACCGAGTTCGGATTCGACTACCTCCGCGACAACATGGCCCGGTCCGAGGACACCATGGTCCAGCGCGGCCATCCCTTCGCCATCGTCGACGAGGTGGACTCGATCCTCATCGACGAGGCGCGGACCCCGCTCATCATCTCGGGCCCCGCCGCCGAGTCCGCCCAGCTCTACTACCAGTTCGCCGGGATCGTGCGGACGCTGCGGGCCGAGGACGACTACGAGGTGGACGAAGAGAAGCGCATCGTCGTGCCCACGGAGTCCGGCATCGAGAAGGTCGAGCGGCAGCTGGGTGTGGGCAACCTGTACGACGCCGTGGCCGTCAACTACGTGCACCATCTGACCCAGGCCCTGTATGCCAAAGAGCTCTACCGGCGGGACAAGGACTACCTCGTGGCCCAGGGCGAGGTCAAGATCGTCGACGAGTTCACCGGGCGCACCCTCGACGGGCGCCGTTGGTCGGACGGTCTCCACCAGGCGGTCGAGGCCAAGGAGCGGGTGCGGATCAAGGAGGAGAACCACACCTGGGCCACGGTGACCCTCCAGAACTATTTCCGGCTGTACGAGAAGTTGTCGGGGATGACGGGAACAGCGGAGACGGAGGCCTCCGAGTTCGCCAACACCTATGACCTCCCGGTCGTTCCGATCCCACCCAACAAGCCGCTGGTGCGAGAGGACAACCCGGATCTCATCTACAAGTCCGAAGAGGCCAAGTTCTCCGCAGTGGTCGACGACATCGCCGAGCGTCATACCACCGGCCAGCCGGTGCTCGTCGGCACTGCATCGGTGTCCAAGTCCGAGCACCTGTCGCGTCTGCTCGAGAAGCGCGGTATCCCCCACGAGGTGCTCAACGCCAAACAGCACTTCCGCGAGGCCGAGATCGTGGCCCAGGCCGGCCGGGTGGGCGGTGTCACCGTGGCCACCAACATGGCCGGCCGCGGCGTCGACATCATCCTCGGT
>DASZGT010000373.1:0-3024 GCA_035938575.1 Acidimicrobiales bacterium | reverse complement strand
GGGGCCGCCGTCCGGTGCCTGCGCGCCGGTGGACTTCCCTGGGGTGAAATCGTCGACGCCTGGCCCGGTGCAGCCCCTGAGGAGTGAACTCAATGCCATGCCCATCGGGGTCGAGGCACGTGTGGAGGTCCCTGCCTTCCGCGCCAGCCCGGGAATTGACCAGAACAGGGCCGTCGTGGGCCAACGGGCGGTGCTCAGCCGGGCTCGAGCCGAGGCACGGGGTTGACGGTCCCCCTCCGCTCGGGAGAGACTGGTGGCCTATGGAGACCCGCTTCGACGCGTACGGCTACGTATTCATTATCGACTAGGCACATACCCCGCCCGGTGTGTGCCTCGTGACCGTCCACCTGGTGGGCGGTTTTTCAATTGTGGGCCGCCCACCGGGTCCGGCCGCCATGGGATAGGCATGTGGACCGGTGACTCGGGAGCGAGCCCCATCCGGCCCTCGGGAACCACGAGTCGGGCCGGGACCGGGCTGGGCAACACGATCAGCCAGTTGGGACCATGACCAGCAGACGACAGCAGAAGGACAGAGACAAGTGAGCACCTACAAGGTTGGCCTGATCGGTGGAGACGGCATCGGTCCCGAGGTGGTCGCCGAGGCATTGAAGGTGGTCGAGGCGGCCGGAGTGCCGCTGGCCACCACCGACTACGACCTCGGGGCGGATCGCTACGTCCGCACCGGCGAGGTCCTCCCAGACACCGTCCTCGAGGAACTGCGGGGCCAGGATGCGATCCTGCTCGGTGCGGTCGGGCCCCCCGTGGGCTCCACCTCCGTCCCCCCGGGTGCTTTGGAGCGGGGTCTCCTCCTCCGCCTCCGCTTCGAGTTGGACCTCTATGTCAACATGCGCCCGTTCACCGGGGTGCCCGGCGCGCTGGCCCCGGACTGCGACTTCGTGGTCATACGGGAGAACACCGAGGGGACCTACGCCGGCGAGGGGGGATTCCTGCGGCGGGGCACGCCGTTCGAGGTGGCCACGCAGGGGTCGGTGAACACCCGGCACGGGGTCGAGCGGTGCGTCCGGTTCGCCTTCGCCTTGGCGGCGGGACGGGCCCGGCGCCATCTCACCCTGGTGCACAAGACGAACGTGCTCACGTTTGCCGGCGACCTGTGGCAGCGGACCGTCGACGAAGTGTCGACGGACCACCCGACGGTGACCCGCGACTACAACCACGTCGACGCCACCTGCATCTACCTGGTGGAGAATCCGGCCCGTTACGACGTGATCGTCACGGACAACCTGTTCGGCGACATCATCACCGATCTGGCCGGTGCCGTGGCCGGCGGCATCGGGTACGCGGCCTCGGCAAATCTCAATCCCGACCGCACCGGACCGTCGCTGTTCGAGCCCGTCCACGGTGCCGCCCATGACATCGCCGGCACCGGCAGGGCCAATCCTGCCGCCGCCATCCGCTCGGCGGCGCTCATGCTCGAACACCTCGGCGAGGCCTCGGCCGCCGAGAAGGTGACCCACGCCGTCACCGAATTCATCACCTCCAATCCCGACCCGGCACTGTCGACTGCGGCAATCGGCGACGCCATCGCAGAAAGGCTCTGAGCCATGCCCGTTACCCCGAGCGACAAGATCTGGATGGACGGCGAATTCGTCGACTGGGCCGACGCCACGGTGCACGTGCTCACCCACACCATGCACTACGGGTCGGGTGTCTTCGAGGGCATCCGTGCCTACCCCACCCAACGGGGAGTGGCCGTGTTCCGTCTTCGCGACCACATCCAACGGCTCTTCGTCTCGGCCAAGGTCTTCATGATCGACATCCCCTATTCGATCGACGACATCGTCGATGCCACTCGCTCGCTCATCCGGGTCAACAGGCTCGACGACGGCTGCTACATCCGTCCGCTGGTCTACCTGGGTTACGGCGAAATGGGATTGAACCCCATTCCCAGCCCGGTGAACGTGTCCATCGCCGCCTGGCACTGGGGGACGTATCTGGGCGACGAGGGCGTGGCCAACGGCGTGTCGACCAAGATCAGCTCGTGGCGCCGGCACGACCCGAACGCCGTCCCCACGGCGGCCAAGGGGACCGGGATGTACGTGAACTCGTCGTTGGCCAAGGTGGAGGCGTTGAAGGCCGGCTATGACGAAGCCATCCTCCTCGCCCCTGACGGACATGTGAGCGAGTGCACGGGGGAGAACATCTTCATCGTCCGCAAGGGGCGACTGATCTCCCCGCCGACGTCGGATTCCGGTGCCCTCGAGGGCATCACCCAGCAATCGGTCGAGACCATCGCCCGCGACCTCGGCTACGGCGTCACCTACGAGCCGATCATCCGCACCGACCTCTACACCGCCGATGAGGCGTTCTTGACCGGAACCGCCGCCGAGTTGGTGCCCATCCGATCCGTTGACGATCGGCTGGTGGGCGAGGGCAAGCCGGGCCCGATCACCCAGAAGCTGCAGCAGACCTACTTCGCCACTGTCCGCGGTGAGGTCGACCAGTACAAGGACTGGTTGGACTATGTCGAATGAGGGCCCCACGCTCAACGACGAGAGCCACCGCGGCGGTCGACCGCAGACCGGTCACGCCCATTCGCACGGCAACGGACCGAGCCACGCTCATCCCTTGACCCCAGGGCAGCAGTCTCACGCCATGGGCAAGGGTGCAACGGGAGGGGCGGTAACCGGAGGGGGGCACGATTTCGATCTCCCCGCGCTACCCGACGCCGTCGACGTCTTCGACACCACTCTCCGGGACGGATCGCAGCAGGAGGGGCTCTCGCTGACGGTCGACGACAAGCTCCGCGTGGCGGAGCAACTCGATCACCTCGGGGTCACGTTCATCGAGGGGGGATGGCCGGGCGCCAATCCCAAGGACGAGGAGTTCTTCGCTCGGGCCCCCACCGAGCTCTCGCTGTCGAGAGCGACCCTGGTGGCGTTCGGCTCCACCCGCCGGGCCGGTGTGAAGGCGGAGGACGACGAGACGTTGCGGCACCTGGTCAACGCCCAGACCGAGGCGGTCTGCATCGTGGCCAAGTCATCCGAGATGCACGTCGTCGACGCC
>DASZGT010000372.1:0-24620 GCA_035938575.1 Acidimicrobiales bacterium | reverse complement strand
CAACATCAACTACATCAGGATCTCGAACCAGCTCCTCCACGACGACCTGGTCTACATCCGCGCCTACCCGGGCACCTATGCCCACAATGTCAGTCGAGCGGCCATCCTCTTCTTCGTCCCTCCCGAGCAGTACAACTTCGTCGAGCCCAATTCGCGACACCTGTCCGGGTTCTTGAGCACCTTCGATCGATATGTGGCCTGGGAGCCCCGCCCCACCGCCATCGCCACCAATTCGTTCGCTGCAGCCCAGGTGACCTTCGGTCAGGTGTCGATCGGATCCGTCATCATGTTTTCCATCGTTCTGCTGGCCATCCCCTTCATGGTCTGGAGACGCCGTTCAGACGCGCCCTGGGCACTCACCCTGACCTTCATCTGGATGTCGACGGCGTACGTCCTCGCCCTCACGACACTTGTCGAGTATGGCGAGAACGAGCGGTTCCGTTACGACCTCGGGCCGCTCCCCTTGATCGCCGCAGTGGCGGTGGTGGTCGCCCTGCTCAAACGGCGCCCCGTGGAGCCGAAGGATCCCGCGACCTAACCGGGTCGTCGCCAGGATCACGCGCCCGCAGACCGGGTCGTCAACACGCAAGCCGCGGCCAGATCGATGGAGGCTTGACCGCTGACGGCCGGGCCGGTGACGCAGGCAACGAGATCGGCTGCGCTGGGGATCACGGCCGGGCCGGCGCGATTCACCCTGCGCCAGACCCATGCGCCCTCCTGGTGGATCGGTGGTTGACCGGTGGCGGCGGTCATCAGCACGGCAACGGAGCGAAGGTCCTGCACCTGCTCGTAGAGCGGAAGATGGGCGGGGTCGGGAACCACCACCATGGTCACGCCCCACCCATCGAGGGCCTGGCGAACGGCGACCACTTCCACAGGAGTCACGATCTGTCCATTTCCGGAGATGGAGAAGTCTCCGACATAGGACTGCCCCAGCTGTTCCTTGCCCGCTCGTGAGGGGAGGCCGCTGGGCCCCCCACCCCCGACCATGGAGTAATGCATCCCGTCCACGGCCTGCCATGTCATCGCGCTCTGGAGTTCGAACGGCACCGGAAAAGACAGGATCACGTGTCGGCCGGTGAGGTGTGGCGCTACAGATCGGTACCACTGGGGAAGCACAACCGGCGTGGCGGTGAACGGGATCCCTTCGGCGAAGTACGCCGCGATCGGAACCAGCGCCAGCGCCGCCAACAACGCTCCGGCCGCGGCGCCGGCCCAGCGTGCCTCCGCGCCGCCGGTGCCCGGGTCCGATCGGTCCCGGCCACCCACGGCCTCTTCCCGCCAGCGGCGGACGGCCTGGTACCCGTGGTCGACGATCACGCCGAGCATGACCGCAGCGGCCAGATAGGTGATCAGAAGGAAACGACTGGGAATCACGTTCTCCATCAACGGGAGACGGACGAAGAGTCGCCACAGTGTCCAGCCGTGGAATTGGAGGCCCATGGACATCGGCACTGAGATCGCCGCGACCAGACCGAACAGCCACAGCCGACGGTCGCGGCGCCACACCAAGAGCCCGACGATCAGCACGACGAACAGACCAAGCCCGAAGTACTGCCCAGACGGGATGGGGGCCTGATAGCCACCGAATCGGCGAGACACTTCGCTGATGGTCGGGGCGACGTGCGCCGGCAGGAGGTACTGCTTGAGGTTGTTGCCCCCGTAGCTGATGAGGGAAGTGGGGCCCCAGATGCTCCCCGACAGGTGGGCGGGCCCGGCGAGCGCGAACCACACGGGATAGGCGAGCAGGACCACAGCCGTGATCGCCGCGGCGGTCAGGGCAACGCGAGCGTAAGCGACGCGTTGGCGTACCAGCTCCGGGTGTCGGAGGCAATACAGGGTCACCAGGACGGCCCCGATACCCACCGAGATGATCACGATGACCAGGACCTCCGACCCGATCAAGAATTGGATGGCGGTCAACAGCCCGAGCGTCACGCCGGTGATGACCGGCCGGCGCTGCTGCCGGACGAACAGCTCATCCAGGCACGCCACCATCAACGGAGGGACGAATGCCATGCCCAGCATGAGATGGGCGTCGGTGAGACTGATCAGGACGAAGGGTGAGAATCCGTAGAGCAGGCCACCGACGAATGCGGCCGGAGCCCACGACACCCAACGACGGAGCAGGACGAACATCGCCACCGCCGACAGAAAAGGGCTGAGGGTGAGCGCGACATTCAAGGTTGCGATGGGGCCGAAGAGCCAGGTTACGGGGGTGAGCGCGATCCCAATGCCCACCTCGGCCGTGTTGGACAGCAGGTTCACACCCGTGGGGTGGAACAGGGCCGTCGAGTACAGCGGATTCAGACCGTGACGGATGGCGTACGCCGGCCAGGCCAGAAACCAGGTGAAGAGTGAGGAGTCGCCGCAGCCACAGGTGGTGGCCGACGCCGGGTGGCCCGTCCACACGTTCCACCACAGCATGACGGCCAGAGCCAGGTAGAGCCCGGAGGCGATCAGCAACGGGCGGAACCGGTTGGCGGAAGACATCAGTGCCGGGAAGGCCGATTCGTCAGCCGAGGACCCGTGAGCGGCCGGTGGTTCGCCGACCGACTCGACGACGACCCGGTCAGTCGTCGTCACCCAGGCCCCCACTGGGTGCGATTCGCCAGGGGGTGAGCCCGGGGAAAGCGAGAGCGGCACGACAGGACGGAAATGGCCCCCGACATTTCGATCCCCATGACACCATCACCCCAAGTGGTCCATGACTGCAACTTGCTCGCCACAGCAAACCGGCATGCTACGTGGCGGGCCGGCCCCCGTGCACGCGCCCCCGGCCGCGATCCATTCGTGGGACAATACATCGTTGTGATCGAGTCGCAGATGACAGGGGTGGCGACCGTCCCTCCGCCGTCAAGGCCACTGATGCCTGCCCGGGAAACTCCTCGGAGGGCTCGCATCAATCGTCGTGTGCTCGCGCTCCATCTCGCAGTCATCGGCGGCTTCACGCTCCTGGGCGTCCTGCTGTGGTGGCACGTGTGGATCACCGGGAGTCCCACCTCCACGATCACCTGCCAGTGCGGCGACCCGAGCCAAGAGTTGTGGTTCCTCACCTGGACACCGTGGGCGCTGATCCATGGGCATTCGCCCTTCTTGTCCAACGCCATGTTCGCCGGCCAGGGCGGGGCCAACATGATCACCAACACCTCGTGGATGGTGCCCAGCATCGTGATGGCTCCGATCACCTGGCTGTTCGGACCCATCGCCTCGTTCAACATTCTCGCCACCCTGGCTCCCGCCCTCTCCGGTTGGTGCTTCTTCGTCGCGGCGCGGAAGGTGACCACGTTCGTCCCCGGCCAGGTGCTCGGCGGACTGCTCTTCGGGTTCTCTCCGTTCGTTCTCCAGAACGATCCGTTCGGCCACATCAACTGGACGTTGTTGTTCTTTCCGCCCCTGGCCTTCATACTCCTCTACGACCTGGCGGTCACGCAGCGGCGCACACCGGTTCGCACCGGCATCTGGCTGGCCGTCCTGGTGGTAGTGCAGTTCTTTACCAGCACCGAGATGCTGGCCATCTGCATCATGGTCATCGTGCTGACTCTGGTGGCCGCAGCCGTGATGGCCCCCCGGATCGCCTGGGGACTGCGTGACCGGTTCCTGACCGCCGGCGGGGTCGCGGCAGGGATCGTCGTCGTCGTGCTGGCCTATCCGGTGTGGTTCGTCTTGGCCGGGCCCCGCCATATCACGGGTGTCCCGTGGGCCAACGCCTCGGTGTGGGGCACCACACCCTGGGCCGTAGTCAACGCCGGTTCGCACGTCCACGCCAGCTCGTACTTCGATCGCCTCGGAGGGTACTTCGGCGGGATCGGGCCGAATGCCGGGCCCGCCCACCTCCCGAGCCTCATCTACTTCGGAATACCGCTGATCGCCTTCGTCGCCGTGTCGGTGGTCACGTGGTATCGCAGCCGCCTGGCCTGGACCATCGCCATCGGCACGTTGATCGCCTGGCTACTCTCCTTCGGGACCACAATGGGGAACGAGGCCAGTTCCACGCCGGACCTGAACCATCAGTGGTGGCTGCCCTGGCGCCTCTTCAACCACGTCCCCCTGGTGTCGGACATCCTTCCCATCCGCTTCGACGTGGCCGTCATCTTCGGCGTCGCCTTGTTGTTCGCCATCTCACTCGACCGGTGGGCCTCCATCATCAACCAGGCGCTGGGTCACCGCCACGCGATCGCCGCCGCTCCTATGGCCTGGTACCGGAGGCCCCAGTTGGTGGCAGGCTCTGTCCTGGCCGCGCTCGGAGTGGCCCTCCTGCTCCCGGTGGCGCTGACCAGTGCCGTGCCGTTCACCGTGGAGTCGAGCCCCATGCCGGCCTGGTTCACCCGGGACGCGCCCCGACTGCCTGCTGGCACCATCGTGCTCGTCGTGCCCTTTGCCGACCAGCGAGCCATGGGCTGGCAGGCCCAGACCGGTCTGCACTTCGATCTGGCGGGAGGCTTCGCCGTGGTGCCGGACGCCAGCGGCCGTTCGGCCTTCGTCTCGCCGCCGGGCGGAGCTATCGCCGTGCTCAATCGGCTCTCTCCCGATCCCCAGACCCTCGTGACCACGCCCTTGCCGGCGACCGCGGCCCAGGTGGCGGAAGTACGAGCCGCCATCCTCCGGTGGAACGTGGGGGTGACCGTCGTCACCCTCCAGGGCCGCCAACCGACGTATTCGGCCGCCTTCTTCACTGCCGTCTACGGCCGGGCCCCGAGTCACAGAGATGGGGTGTGGGTGTGGACCGGCCCTCCGGGCACTGGGACGAAGCCCATCTCGTCGACCGTCCTGTCGCGATGCACGGCAGCATCCGCCCCCGCTACCTCGCTCCTTTCCGCGCCGGAGTGTGTAGCCAATGCGATCGGTGCAGGATCCGACAACTCTTGAGTATGCCGTGTACCACCCAGAGCCGGCCCGCCCCGGTCGGAGTGCCGACCCGCCACCTCACCCAGCGTGGTCACCGTCAAAAGGGTACGAGACGCCCTGCGCTAGGGTCCGATCGATGCACGCGCTGCAACTCCTGGGCTTGGTCGCCGTGACCTGCAACGATCGACCCTGGCCGGTAGTCGGCTAGGGCCATGGCGGACGACGGTGAGCAGGGGCCCGGCGGCGATGCCGTGGCGCACGACAGCACGGCGGCTCCTCCCAGCAGCGGGACGGCGACAGCCGGCGATCCGTCGGGTTGGCCGGTCACCTCTGAATCCAAAGCAGCCGAGAGTGAGGTGGCCCCCCCGGCCACCTCGAACGGCCCGGCACCATCGAAGTTCCGACTGGGGAACCGACCCCCTCTGACCGGAATCCGCGCCCTGGGAATCGCCGCCGTCCTCATCTATCACTCGAACTTCCACACGCTGCCCGGGTCGTGGGCGATGCTTCAGGTCTTCTTCGTACTCAGCGGATTCCTGATCACTGCCATGCTCGCCGGCGAGGGGCAGAGGAACGGTCGGATCAGTCTCAAGGGGTTCTACTCGCGCCGGGTCGTCCGTCTCGGGCCCCCGCTACTCCTGACCGTGGGCCTGCTGGCCATCTACGCGTCCCTCGTCCATGTGGCCGATGCGTCCCAACGGGTCTGGGGTGACAGCGCCGCGGCTCTCTTTTACTACGCCGACTACCGCCAGGCGTTCGGCCACGCCCCTTTCTTCGGATATCTGGCTCAGACCTGGTCGCTCTCGGTAGAGGAGCAGTTCTACATCATCTGGTCCGTCTTGATGGTCACCGCGGTCGCACTCCACCGTCGTCGACTGGCCTACGTGTTCGCCGTTGTCGGTATCGCCATCAGCGTGTCCGACCGGCTGTGGCTGGTGTACCGCGCCCCCCACTTCAACAACGCGCTGTTCACCCGCGTCTACTATGCCTTCGACAGCCGCGCCGATGCCATCCTGCTTGGATGCCTGCTCGGCCTGTTGGCCAACGACGGGTACCTCAGCCGGTGGAAGCCCTGGGCCATACGGATGGCGGCGTTCGCCGCCATGGCCTCGACCGCCTTCATGGCCTGGGTCCTCTTCTATGCGCCATTGTTCACCGAGGCATTGGCCGTGTGGTGGCTCCCCCTGACCACGCTGGCCTGTGCCAGCGTCCTCGTCTACTTCGTGGTTTCCCCCGAAGGCATCGGATCTCGCATCGTGGGCATCAGCTTCCTGGTGTTCGTCGGCGACCTGTCCTACACGCTGTACCTCGTGCACTTCCCCGTGGACCTGGCGCTCGAGCCCAACGGCACCAGTTGGCCGTCCTGGGTGACCCAGGTCGTCCGATTGGCGATCATCTTCGCCATCGCCATTGCCAGTTGGTACCTCATGGAGAGGCCTCTCATGCGATGGCGGCAGCGCTCTGCCGCCCGGTGAGCCTCTGATGGTCCCCTCCTCGGCGGCAAATGCGACGGGGTCGGTAGAGTCCGACCTCGTGCCCACGGCCTCACCGCTGGACCGACAGCCACAAACCGCCAGCCCTGGTGTCCCGTGGGCCGTCGTCCTGTCGATCGTCGTGTATGCCGGACTGGCGCTGGCCATCTACTTCCCGACGTGGCCGGGCGATCCGAACCGCATCCCCCAGTGCGCCTGTGCCGACGCCGGGCTGAATACGTGGTTCTTAGCCTTCACCTCCCATGCCGTGGCCCACGGCCAGAACCTCTTCTACACCTCGCTTCTGAACCATCCCGTCGGTGTCAACCTCACCTACAACACCCAGATGCCCCTGCTGGGCCTGATCACCACTCCGCTCACCTTGATCGCCGGACCGGTGTCCAGCCTCAACCTGCTCATGTGGCTGGCCTTCCCGTTGTCAGCGTCATCCATGTTCCTGGTCTTGCGGCGGTGGACAGTGTGGACGCCCTCGGCGTTCGCCGGGGGCCTCGTCTACGGGTTCTCTCCCTACATGGTGGGCCAGTCCACTGCCCACCTCCACCTCATTTTCGTCCCCCTTCCGCCGGTCATCGTGCTGGCCGCCTACGAGCTCTTCGTGCGTCGCACGGGCAGTGCGCCGAAGTGGGGGGTGGCGCTCGGGCTGCTGGCCGCCGGGCAATTCCTCATCTCCTCGGAGGTGCTGGTCACCACGGGACTGGTCGTCGTGATCGGATTGCTGATCCTGGCGGTGGCTCGTCCGGCACAGGTCTCCACCAGTCTCCAATTCGCGTGGCGCGGGCTGGTGTGGGCGCTCGCGGTCATGGTGGCGATCCTGGCCTATCCGACATGGGTCTACTTCACCGGTCCCGAGCACTACACCGCATCCTCCGGCGCCGGCGGCACGTCGCTCCTCCGGTCCGACCTTCTCGGCCCAGTCGTGCCGACATCGGCGGAGCGATTGGCCCCGTCCAGTTGGTCAGCTGTCGGCGACAGGCTGACCATCCTGGGCGATCGCTCGGAGAACGGCAGCTACCTCGGCGTTCCGCTCCTGCTCCTCCTCGGCTACCTCGGGGTGCGCACTTGGCGCAATCGGTGGTTCCGATTTGCCGCGGCCATGGCCGGGGTGACGTTTGTCCTCTCCCTCGGCCCTTCGCTGAGCATCGACGGGCACTCGACCGGCTTTCCACTCCCCGGCGCGGTGCTCGAACACATCCCGTTGGTGAACCAGATGGTGCCGTCGAGGATCTCGATGCTCACCGCCTTGTTCGTGGGCCTCATGGTGGCCCTGGGGATCGACCAGCTGTATGACACCAGCAGTGTCGGGACATCCCCGAAGCGGGTCAATGGTCACGCGGCCGAGCCGGGCCACGGATTCGGCCGGGTCCAGCTGGCCGCCGTGCTGGTGGTCGCCGGGCTGGCCGTCCTGGCCCTGATCCCACGATGGCCGAACCCGAACGTGCCCACCGCCACTCCTCCCTACTTCACCTCGGATGCCGTCCACCGGATCCGTCCGGGAGCAGTGGCCATCACCTACCCCTTCGCCGCCCCGCTGTACGCCCAGCCCATGGTGTGGCAGGCCGTGACCGGGATGCGCTTCTCGCTGATCGGCGGCTATGCGCTCATCCCGGACGCCCACGGTGTCCCCGAGTTGTTTCCGTCGCTGTTGACGCCGGTGTCAGTGGAGGACTACCTCATCAACCAAGTAGGGGGGATTCCGTTCTACAACAGCGCTCCCGTGGCCGACAACGGGACCCTGGTAAACGAGATCCGAGGATTCATCCGGCGCTACCGGGTCGGGGTCGTCCTGGTGGACACCGGTGCCGTCAACTCGGGAGAGGTGACCCGGTTGTACAGCCGCGTCCTCGGTGTGTCACCGGTGAACTCCGGCGCCATCGATGCCTGGTACGACGTGCAGCGGGCGCCCGGCTTGCGCGTGCCAGCACCATGAGGGAGCCGGTGGGAACCCCCGGTCGACACGGGGTGCTGGCGATGAACGCTGTTAGTGTGCATCGACGATGAGGGCCTCGGTGGGAACCACGTCGGGCGGTTCCAGCGCTGTGGAGGAGACGGCAGTCGCCGCGGGCAACGGACAACGACCACTTGACGCTGGCAGCCAGAGGCCGGCGCCGGCCGAGACGGTCGGGCGTGGCGGATACCGACCCCGCTGGTGGATCGCCACGCGCCCCGGAGTGTGGATGGCGGCGTCCCGTGTGGTGGCCGGCGTGCTGGTGGCCCACGTGGTGGTGGTGCTCTTCCCGCAAGCGCTGCTGCACTCCAAACTCGGCACCCTGAGCACCGGAACCTGGCTCGACGCCTTTGACCGTTGGGATGCCCGCTACTACCTGACGATCGCCGCGCACGGATACCCGGCCCATGCGTCGGACTTCCGTGCCTTCTTCCCGGGCTATCCGCTGATGGTCCGGCTCGTCCACGATGTGACCGGAGGTTTGTTGAGCTACACGGCGGCCGGTTGCCTGGTCTCCTTCGCCTCCTTCGTGGTGGCGTCCGGGCTGCTGTACGGGCTGATTGCCCGGAGGTTCGGGACCCGGGCCGCCCTGGTGTCGACACTCCTGTTCTGCTGGTTCCCGACCTCCCTGTTCTTTCTGGCTCCCTACTCAGAGGCGCTGTTCGCGTTGGAGATCGTGGCGGTGGCCACCCTGCTCGACCGGAGTCGGTGGTGGTGGGCCGCCATCGTGGCCGGCTACGCCTCGGCCACGTCGCCCGAGTCGGTGGCACTCACCGCCGCCCTGGTGGTGGCGGCCCTGGTGGCCCGGCGGGGTATCGGACGAACCATCGGGTACGCCGCCGTGGGCTCATTCGGCGCCGCCGCCTTCGTGACCTTTCTGGGCATCCGATTCGGGGATCCCCTGGGCTTCTCCAACGCGTTGCCCTCCTTCCATCGCGTGGTGATGGCGCCCTACGTGGGCCTCATCGAAAACGTCGGGGGCATCGTTCATGATCTCCGCAATCCCGGGTCGGCCGTCCACGTCCTCCCCAATCTGAGCGCCAAGGTGCTCCAGACCAATGAGGTCTGGATGTGGATGGTGGACGATGCCGCGCTCATCCTGGCCGGGGTCGCACTGATCACCCTCATCGTCATGGCCGTCCGCGCCCACAGGGATCCGAACAGCGCCGACCACGTCCCCGTGCCGATCGCCTGGATCGTCGTACTGGCCGGCATCACCCTCTTGGCATCGATGAGCGTGGTGAAGGTGACGGGCGCCCCGGCCAACACCGAGGCCGCAGCACGATTGGTCAGCGTGGCCTTTCCGCTCTACGTCGGTCTGTATCTCCTGGTGCGCCGATGGCAAGCCCCGATCATCATCGGGCTGAGTTTGTCGATCGCGGCCGCCGTGCTGACCCAGATCATGTTCAACCTGGGTTACTGGGTGACCTGATCCCCAAGCTGGACCCATCCGGCGTGGTGTCCCAGAACGCCTGGAAGGGTGGCGGGCATCAGGGTTGCAGCCCAGGCCCTACCTCCCGCAGTCCGGTTGGCTCAACCTGACACCGACTGTTGGGAGCGTCCGACTGGGAACATACGAGTCACACAGAACACAACCCCGATCACTTGTATGGCAGCGGCACCGATCCACACGTTCATCGTGGCCGCAGGAATCGCCCAATGGGCACCTTTGATGGCATAGGCCGCAAACATCGCATCCACGATGACCACCTGGATGGCGAGACCGACAAGAATTGATCGTGCGTATGGTTTGCGACGTTTCGTCAACAGTTGTTCCGCCTGCTCCGCCTGCTCCGCCTGCTCCGCCTGCTCCGCCTGCTCTGTGATCTCTTTCATGGCAATATTCATAGCCCACCGGCACCGTTTTCGCCGTCTCCTTGCATGTGCTTCACTCTATTGCGGAACGGCATAGAGGGCTCGGCTCCGGGCAGGAGCAGCTTGGCCTCGTCGTGTATGGGCGAGGACCTGCTCGGCCTGACTGATGCCGTCGGATTTCACAGGTGAACCGGGGCGGGGAACTCACAGCCTCGGCCGCGGCCCTTACAGGACTGTAAGAGGTCCGCTTCGACCTGCAGCTGACCTGCCAGAGCGCCTCTCCGCGGGCCGAACGCTGGACCCGCCCAGAAGTCCTAAGTGGGACGGGCTTGTGGCGGTAGTGAGATCAACGCCGGTGGCGCTGGCCCAGGCCCGTCAACAGGGTGTGACCGACGGTGCCGGGAAGGTGGGCGGGATGTGGAAGGCCCCGCCTCCCTTTGTGAAGTCGAAGAATTCGAGCATCGGATCGGCGGCAGCGTCGCGAGCGGTGAGGGACGGGAGGCCATAGCGGGTCTCGATGAACCGGGTGATCGACGTGTGGTCGTGCACAACGTGCGAGACGAAATGCGCTTTGGAGAATGGCGACACCACCACGACCGGCACCCGCGGCCCGAGTTGGTTGAACCCGGCCACGGTGTCTCCGGGCTGGAGCATCGGTGCGATGGCATCGGGGGCGACGGCGGCCGGCGGGGCGACGTGATCATAGAAGCCGCCGTTCTCGTCGTAGGTGAGGAACAGCGCCGAATGCGCCCAGTTTGGGCTGTGTTCAAGGGCGGTGACCACGCCGTAAGCGAAGCTCTGACCCACCTGCACGTTGCTGGGGGGATGCTCGTCGTTCTCCGTGTTCTCCGCGCCGAGGAAGATCGGGTCGACAAAGCTGACGTCCGGCAGATTCCCCTGCTGGGCGTCCACGTAGTACTGGGAGATGGGAAAGACGTGGTTCTTCGCATGCTTCTGGACATAGGAGAACAAGGATCCGAACGCGAACTGGGACTGGTAGATCCTCCAGCTCTTGTGGGCATTTCCCAGTAGTTCGAAGATGGTCTTGTTCGGATAGCCGCCGGCGGGCGGAAAGTCATTGGCGATATGGCCAAATGACGTTCCGGCCAGGAGGTAGAAGCGGTTCGGAAACGTCTGGGTCAGGGTGGATTGGAAGTAACGGTCGCCGGTGGCGAAGGTGTTGTACAGCGAGTAGTAGTAGGGCAGCTCGGCTTGGGTGTAGTAGCCCATGGTGCGCGAGCCCGTCGGATCAGAGGCATCCGCATTGGCCGAGTTGATGTCATTGGCGGCAGTGAAGCCGTTCATGGCTCCGTTGTTCCACGCCTGGTGCTCGCCGTTCCACGAGTGGTTGAGGTCCGAGGTCTCGCACAGCATGGTTTTGTGGAACGGGACGATGGTCCCGGGGCCGATGGGATTTGGGTTGCCTGTGGTCGGCTCGGCCTCGTAGGCGGGCTGTATGGCACTCAGCTGGGCCAGGTAGCTGTCGGCCGAGCGGTTCTCCTGCATGAACACGACGATGTGGTTAATGGACCCGAGGCTGGGCGTGGCGGCAACGGCCGGAGGCGCTCCTGCTACGACAAACCCAAGGACGAGCGCTCCCACAAGCAACATCCGTGCGCAGAACCTCATAGTGGCCTCCCCCGATGCTTCGGACAGGAGGAGCAGGTTTGGACTACACGCCGTTCGAACCCGCGTCGCCTGTCGCCATGAGTCGCGGCTCATGGTACCAAGCCCTTCGTGCATCCACATCTGCAATTTGAAGCGGTGTCGACCTGGGCGTGAATCGCAGGTCATCCGGATCAGCCAACTGGACACTCGGCCCGGCGGCGGGAGGGCCTGGCCGCCGCTCTGAAACTTTCTCCGTTCGGATTGCTTAAGAACACCAATTTCGCCCTGGGCGCGGGTAGCGTTTGGGGAATCCAAGGTTGACGGTGGACGGAAAGGACTCTTGCCGCTCGCACGTCGGGGTTGACCAGGAGTTTTGGGTGTCATGTCGTGAAGAGACCCGGATCCATAGGGAGGCGGCCGATGTCGAATTGGGTGGGGGTACTCAAGCAATGGTGGCAATGGCTGGTAGGGGAGTCGCCCCTGCCTGGCCTTCGATCCCGGCTGCTGGTCGCCGGCACGGCCGGCGCCATGACGATCGTGCTCCTGGCGTCGTTTCTGGCCTCTGGGGGCCCGGTCAAAAAGGCCAGCTCCACCTTTCCGACACCGGCCACGGCCCGGGCTCCGTTTTCGGAGTCGACGACCCCCTCGACGTCTCCACCCGGCCCTGCCGGCGCCTCGGCGAGCACTGGGGCCAAGGCCAAGGGTAGGGCGGATCCCTCGTCACCCGCCTCATCCCCGTCGACGCCCTCGGCCTCCTCGGCCCATACGGTGGGCGCGGATCCTCCAACCAATGCCGTTCCCTCGGCGCCCACGGCCCTCCTGGTCACCACGGGCAAAGGGTGGTCGAAGATCAGTTGGAGCCCCCCGCCCCCGAGCAGCGGGGTTCCCATTACGGGCTACAACGTCTACGTGGGAAACAGCCCAGGAGGTGAGAGTTCAGTACCCGCCAATGGATCCACCCTCATCGCCACCCCGTCATACACGGTGACCCATCTCCTCATGGGGACGACCTACTACTTCACCGTCCGGGCCTCAAGTTCGGGCGGGCTGTCTGACCCTTCCTCTGAGGGGTCGGACGCAGCCGGACTGTCGCCGGTCGGTGCATCACCGAGCTCCGCGGTCGGAATGGCCGCCCTTCCGAGCGGCTCGGGATACTGGCTCGCCAATGCGCAAGGGGCTGTCTCGGCTTTCGGTGCTGCGGTCAACTATGGATCGGCCTCGAATCTCCAGCCTGGCGCGGCCATCGTCCAGATCGCAGCGACTCCCGACGGTCTCGGGTACTGGGAAGTGGCGTCCGATGGCGAACTCGTCGCATTCGGTGACGCTCGAAACTTCGGTTCGGCAGGTGGCGTGGCGGCCGATGTGCCGGTCGTCGGCTTGGCTCCCACGCACGACGGCCAGGGTTACTGGGAGGTCACTTCGGGCGGTGGCGTCTTCTCCTTCGGTGACGCGGCATTTCTCGGGCCGAATGGCGGACTGACCTCGGCAGCGCCCATCGTGGGCATCGCAGCTGATGTGGCGACCGGGGGCTACTGGCTGGTGGCCAACGACGGTGCGATATTCAACTACGGGGCGCCGTCGCTTGGCTCGCCAAGCGGATTGAATCCCAACCAATCGGTGATCGGCCTGGCCGGCACCCCCTCTGGCAACGGCTACTGGGAGGTGGCCAATGACGGGAGCATCTTCACCTACGGAGATGCCCAATACCTCGGGGCCCCGTCGAACTCTGCCCCCATTGTCGGTATGACCCCGGACGCGTCGACCGGAGGGTACTGGGAAGTGGCCACCGACGGAGGCGTCTTCGGGTTCGGGTCACCCCTGCTGGGGACAGGTTGACTGCTGGCTCGCGACCAAGGGGCCGAGCATCCCGGTGACGATGCGGGGCAACATGGGCAGGCGTACCGGGAGAGTGTCAGAGCGGGCGCCGGCCGTGAGATTCCGATGAGAGGGGAGTGACACCGATGAATGTGCACGGGAGTGACCTCGACCGGAGCGAGGAGTGGGAAAGGCTCAAGGCCCTGCACCTCCGACCATTGGGAGATCGGCCCGCATCGTCAGGCCGGGGCCTCCATCACTTCGCCGTGCTCTCCGGCGACGTCGAGCGGACCATTGCCTTCTACCAGGACCTTCTTGAGTTTCCGCTCGCCGAGCTCTTCGAGAACCGGGACTACCGTGGCTCCACGCACTTCTTCTTCGATGTTGGGCATGGAAACTACCTGGCCTTCTTCGACTTCCCCGGCCTTGACCTCGGCGAGTACCGCGAGGTCCTTGGGGGCCTGCACCACATCGCCATCTCCGTCACAACAGAGCATTGGGACAAGCTGGTGGCAAAACTCGAGGCGGCCGGGGTCGAGACCCTGATCGTCGGGGGCTCCTCGGCCTACTTTTCCGGTCCCGACGGAGAACGGCTCGAGTTGCTCTCGTATCCGCTCAACAACATGTACGGGACCATCGTCGGCTGATCGAGCGGCGAGGCCCGGCGACGGTCCCGGTTGCCCTAACCGAGAATTCTGGCCTTCTGGGTCTCGAACTCCTCCTCGGTCAGCGCCCCGGAGTCCTTCAATGCGGCCAACTGGGTGAGCTGCGCGACGGGGTCCGGTGCTGACGCGGGAGCGGGAGCGGCGGCCGCGGGTTCGGGCGCCGCTTGGGCCGTATCGGCCGCCCGCTTGTTGGCGGCATGGGCGCCAACGGCAGCGGCAGTGCCAGCCACCACAGTCGTCCGAACTGCCATTCGGGCGATGGGTCGTCTTCTCAGCATGGGGAGTCTCCTTTTCGATTCCGCTCAGACAGCAGGTGGGAGGTCCGCGAGCACCGGTGCGATCAGCTCGTGGGGGATACGGGCTCCCTCGAGGAGCACGCCGTCGGCTCTGCGCACCGCTTCTGCGAATGGCGCCGCCCAAAGGTCCTCCCAGATCAAGAGGGCAGCGGACGAGTTCGGTTCGAGGGCCGCGGCGGCGTGCTCGATGTCCTCAGGGCTGATCAGACCCCCGACCTCGGTGTCCAATCCGGCAAAGGCGGCCAGTGCCTCCAATTCGTCGATCTCGAAGGCCAGAACCGAACCGTTGGCATCTTTGCCGATGAAGACCAGGTCGAGAACTCGGACCGTTCCCGACTCGACCAGTGCCGCCAGCTCCGGGGCGATCTCGCCCGAGAATTTATTGCCGGGGAACCCCACAATGATGTATTCGATCGGACCGGTTGTCATAGGACATCATCCTCACGTTCTCGTTCCTTCAGGGCATCCGCAACGCAACGAGACTACACATCCTGATCGGTTGTGACCGGGGCGTCGCTCGGGTCGGCCACCTCAGCCGACCGCACAATCCGAGGGGTCAACCCCGACGGGTGGAAAGCAAGCGGGATGGATCGAGACCCGCCGGTCGTCGAGGTCGAACATCGTCATCTCGGCGCGTCCTACAGGTGGCTGAACCCGCCGGCCTCCTCCTTGGTCATGGCCACCGACACCGGGTGCCTGGCGAAGTGGTCGATCGACACCTTGATGTCGTCGAGCAGCAGGAGAGCCAGGTCTGCGCTCACTCCCTGCCGCACCAGGATCCGCTGCACCGAGATGTCGGACACCGAGCCGGTCAATGGATATGCGGGCACCTGCCAGCCCTTCACCCGCAGCCGATCGGCGATGTCGTAGAGGGTGTACCCGGGGTCTTCGCCCTCGCCGATCCTCCATGCCACCGAGGGGATCCCGGTCTGGGCGTTGGAGTCGCAGAGCAGCTCGAAAGGCCCGAGCTTGACGATCTCCTGGGCCAGGAATTTGCCGGTTGCATAGCATGCATCGTGGACCTCCTGGTACCCGATCCTTCCCAGCCGCACGAAGTTGTAGTACTGGGAAATGATCTGGCCGGCAGGCCGGGAGAAGTTGATTTGGAACACCGGCATGTCACCGCCCAGGTAGGTGACGTGGAAGATGAGATCGTCGGGGAGGTGGGCTGCGTCACGCCAGAGCACCCATCCCACTCCGAGGGGGGCCAGGCCGAACTTGTGCCCCGAGGTGCTGATCGATTTGACCCGGGGGAGCCGGAAGTCCCAGATGATGTCGGGGGCGCAGAAGGGGGCGAGGAAGGCACCGGAGGCCCCGTCCACGTGGATGTCGATGTCCAAACCGGTTTCCGCCTGCAATTGGTCCAGGGCATTCGACAGTTCGAGGACCGGCTCGTAGGAGCCGGTATAGGTAACCCCGAAGGTCGGAACGACCATGATCGTGTTCTCATCCACCTGTTCCAGCATCTGCTCGACGCCCATTTGGTACCGGCCGGGCGACATGGGGATCTCCCGCATTTCAATGTCCCAGTACTTGGCGAACTTGTGCCACACCACTTGCACCGGTCCGCAGACCATGTTCGGTTTGTCGGTGGACTTCCCCTCGTTTCTGCGCTTCTCCCGCCACCGCCATTTGGCTGCCATCCCGCCCAGCATGCAGGCCTCCGATGACCCGATGGCCGAGCACCCCACTGCACCGCCCTCTTCGGGAGCGTTCCAGAGGTCGGCAAGCATCTGGACGCACCGTCGCTCGATCTCCGCCGTCTGCGGGTACTCGTCCTTGTCGATCATGTTCTTGTTGATGGAGAGGTCCATCAGTTGATGGACCTCCGGCTCCTCCCACGTCTGGCAGAAGGTGGCAAGGTTCTGGCGGGCGCTGCCGTCGAGCAGGAGCTCGTCAGAGATGGTCTGGACGGCGTCTGCCGGCCGCATCTGGTGCGTCGGGAAGTGGTCGGCCGGCAAGCACGTCAGGAGGTCCTGTCCGGCATAGATGGTGTCGAGTAGTGCGTCGCGTACGACGGAGTGCTTGTGCAGGGGCATGATGTCCGTGTCCTTCTCTCAGGGCCGCCGGTTGACGGGCTCTCAGGGCCGCCGGTTGGCGGGGCGTGGGTCCGGCATCGCCATCCTCACGTCCCCATCATTCCAGATTGCCCCTCCGAATGAAGCGCCCGGGACGGTGACCCTCGACCGCGGAATGGGGCGAGGTCAACTCATCCTGCCGGTTCTGTGCGCTCGGGCAAGAGGAGGACCGCACCGACCAGAAAGCACAGCGCGCCGACGAATGTCCCCAGGTTTGAGAGTTCGGCGTTCCAGATCGCCCCGGTCGACGGCACGATGTAGCCGGCCACGGCAGAACAGCCAAAGGCGATCGACCCCACGAGATTGAGTCCGGTGATGCGCCAGGAGATGCTGCCTGGCGACCAGGACATCCACCCGTGGCTCACCTCGAACCAGGCCAGGGTGCTGGCCACGAGGAAGCACACCGATCCGATGGCGTCCGGCCTCCAGATGTGGTGGTGGGCCGCCTGGGCGGTCAGGCCGGCATTGACCGCGGCGCCGGTGCTCAGGTTGAAATAGACCGTGCCGACGAGCTGGATGGCACTGGCCCACCAGTCGATGTGGCCGGGCTGGTAGGACAGCACCCGCCTCCATCCATGCACCGGGCGCTCGGCCCCGGCGTCCACCGACTCCCGATACTGGAGGAACGCTGCCGTGGTGAAGAAGAGCGAACCGATGAAGAAGGTGATCGAGTCGACCAGGGCGCCAGCCGATCCGGCGTAGCCGGGGACGGCGCCCAGCGCGAAGAGAAGGGAGCCCACGGCGAAGAGAACGCCGATCCACCAGCCCCTGGCCCGGGGGGCCCACCAGGTGCCACTCGTCGAATCCGCGGCGCCGGCCTGCTTTCGCTGCCGACGCGACTCCCACCGAGCCCACCGGCCGTCCGATTGCGCAACTTCGACGAAGGTGACGAATCGCCCCGGGCCGCCGCTCCTGGCCATCGATGTGCCCGACCCGACGCGTGAGACCTCGAGTCGGTGACCCCAGGTACCGGGGCTGTCGGTGGGCATCAGCTCAGTTTCGCAGGATCGGGCCTGGACGGGGGAGTGACCACCCGTCGGGGGAGCGCCAACCGGGATGGGTCAGAGGCGCTGAAGGATCCCTCGCACATAGGCAGCCTGACCGGCGTGCTGGAGATCGTCGGCGATCACGCTCACCAACCGAATGCTCACCGTCACTGGTGGGTCCCAGCTTCGGTCGACGACCCGAGCCAGGTCGTCTTCGGTCAGTGAACGGATGAACTCCAAGGTCCTTTCGTGGACGTTCTCGAAGTAGCCCAGCAGTGAGGAGGCGTCCGCGATGACAGCCGCCACCGTGTCCGGGTCGTGACCGTAGCCCGTATCTGTTGGGTCGAGGGGCAGGGCGAACCGGTCGACCCACCCCTTCTGCGTCCAGACCTGCTCGCTCCCGTCGAGTCCTGCCACGTGATCATCCTGAATGCGTGTGAGGTGCCAGACCAACCAGGCAATGGAGTTGGACTCACCGCTCGGACGGAACGCCAGTTCATCGGGAGAGAGCCCGTTCACTGCGGGGTGCACCACATCGCGGATCCGCTCAAAGGCGTCCACCAGAACATCGGTGCTCGTCATCGGTGCCTCCTCTTGCGATTGGGAGAGACCCTAGGCGGGAAGGCGGGGACGTAGGGCAGCCAGCACGTCCGCCAGGGCGCCGATCTGGGCCGCCACCTCTCCGGGCGTCATCCCGGGAACATGTACCCGGAGATTGAGGGCATCCGCCCCTCCCGCCGACGCCGTCTCGGCCAGTTGCTCGGCCATCGAGAGAGGATCGTCCGCGTTGACCAACTGGTCTCCCGTCCAGTGGGCCTGGGCCGAGGGCTCGGCGTAGCCCCGGTAGACGGCGACCTGTCGGGCATGGCGTCCGGAGGGAGGCGAGCCCATCCACACCCGCCGGATCATGACGACCGCACCCGGTCCCCCGGCCTCACGATAGGCCTCAGCCAATCGGCGGCACCGATCCACTCCGGAAAGAGAGTCGAAGAGCACGCCCACTCCGAGGCGGGCGGCTCGTCTCACGGCCCCGAGACTCATGGCCGCGCTGACCACCGGGATCGGATGCTGGCGGCACCTGAGCACCGCGGGGTCCGAGCCGAGCAGGCCCGGGTCCCGTCCGCTCATCGCGCCCGCCACGGTGGCCAGGCCCGTGGCGTAGCGCTCGCCCCGGTCGTCCCGAGTGGCCTCCATGATCAGGAAGTCCTCGGGCAGCGAACCGGCGGCCACGCCCAGGCCGACCCGGCCGGGAAACCGCGCCTGCAACCACGCGGTCTCCTCCACCACCAGCGCCACCGGGCGCAGGGTCAGGAGCAGCGGGCAGGGCGCGGCCCATCCGTCGTTCATCGCTTCGAGAGCCCAGCCGGCAACCTGCAGGGGGTTGGGCAGGTAGCCGCCGAACCCGTTGTGGTGCTCGCTGGTCATGACGCCGTCGAATCCGGACGCCCGAGCCGCCCCCGCCTGGCGCCGCAGCTCCTCGACGATCCCCTCGGGCGACAGGTCGTCGTGGGGGTAGAGGCGCAGGGAGATGCTCCCGGGTGCCATCGGAGGGCGCGGAGCCCCACCCTTTGCGTCACGCCCGGTTACCCGGGTAGATCCCCGGTCAGGCACAGGACCGTTGCCCGTGCCCGGGGGCCCCGCCGGCCGGCGCCGCAGTCACGACCATCCCGACCCGTCGCCCACCCGAGATCGGATGGCGTGGTCCTGGACGAACACCGGAAGATCGTCGGGACCGAGGAACGACGGGGGAGCGGACGATCCGCCGTCCGTGCCGTCGACACCGGAAGTCACCGGCTCCGGGTGTCTTCCAGCCAGTCCGGCATGTCGATGGGCGGATTGGGGAGTTGGACCGCCTCATGAGTCGTGAGGAGCTGCTCCCAACCTTCCGGATCCGTCGGTACCGACCTCGGGTCGCCCATCATCACCTCGAAGAGCACGGCGCCGTCGGGGCCGGCCACGAACGGCCCGAATGCGTCTCCCTCATCCAGGGCGATGTGCGTCCCCGGAGGGCACACCACGTCCCCGCAGCGCAGCTCGCCCTCCATGACGAAGACCACGTGGTTGCTACGGTGACCGTGGGCATGGATCATCATCCCGGGGTCCCAGCGGGCCACGAGCGAGAGAAACCGGGGAGAGAAGTCGAGCCACCGCTCGTGCACCGAGGCCGTCCGACCGTCGGCGAACCCGATCCGGCGCACCTCCTGCCACTCCCCGTCATCGATGGTGGTGATGCGTGGTCCTCCCATGAATCCCTCCTGGCGTCGTCTGCGCACGGCCGAACGTCTGTGCCGCCGATGGGTTACCCATCGGGGCCATTGGGGCGCTCACCGGTGATGGTGACACGTTGTACCATCCGCCGCTCGCAGGCGGGCTGCTGCGGGAGGAAGCCGGGCTACCGGTACGAGACGGTCAAGAGTTCGGCGACCTGACGACGGATCGTCTGCAGGTCGGCGAGGTTGTCGACGGCCCCGACGACAGCGACGACCTGCTGGTCCGTGCCCAGCCGCCAGTCCACGGCGTCGCCCGGCGGGTGCAGGACGGTGACCGACTTGATGCCCGACAGCCCGCGCACCTGCTCGACACCCTCGATCGAATCGACCTGACGCGCCGACACCGGCGGTTGGATGTTGATCCGGAATCCCACCCGATCGCATGGCGACAGGCCCTCGTCGCTGGGAGTCTCGCCCAGCGCCACCCTCAGCGCCGCCTCGATCAGCGCGCAGCCGCCGGCCTCGGAGAGCACGTCGTGGACTGCTCCACCGGTACGCCCGTTGACTTCGATGATCCGGGGACCGGACGGGGTCAGTTTGACCTCCGTGTGCACGCCGCCGACCACGATTCCGATCCCGTGGATCGCAGTGGCGACCACGTCGAGGACCTCGTCGATCGTGGCGTCCGGCAGATGGCTGGGCGTGAAGTGACCACCCTCGCGGAATGGCGGCGCCAGCGGCAGCTTGCTCATCACGGCCAGGTGACGCAACCGTCCGCCCCCGATCACGCTCTCCACCGAGACGAAGCTGGCGAAGTCGGGGGCCATGGCGGCCTCGGAGTCGGCCAGGTACTCCTCGACGACCATGGCCTCGTAGCCCGCCGCCCGTGCACTGGCCACGGCATCGAGGAGCTGTTGACCGTCGGCGGCCAGCGTCGTCTCGCGGCTGGCGGCACCCGCGCTCGGTTTGACCACGACGGGGAAGGCCAGGTCCCCTTGCAGTGCGTCCACCGCCGTGTCCCCGGGCCCGAGCTCCCGGAACCGGGGGCCCGGCAGCCCCGCCGTGCGCAGTTTCTCGCGCTGTCGGTGCTTGTTGACCAGGGTGGCGGCCACCTCGGGGGAGTGGAACGGGAGGCCGAGGGCCTCGGCCAGCGCCGCGGTGCGAGGTAGATCGGGGTCCACAAAGGTGGCGATCCCTACCGGTGCGGCCTCGCGTACCTGGGCCACGGCCTGGACATCGCTCAGACCCGTGATGTCGATGACAGGACCCAGGTGTCGGAGAAGCCGTGCCATCGACGGGGTTCCGTCAATGACGGACACGATCTGACAACATCCGGCCGCCGCCTCGGCGAGGTCAAAGACATTGATCGATTCGACGCTCTGTACGACTGCCAAGACCGGCAGATCCCCCCGCGTCCCCACAGTCGACAGCGTATACCGAGCCCTCGTCGACGCAGGTGAGGGCCGCGACGGGCCGTCACCCGAGGCGGTCAGCGTCGATCAGCAGAGTTCAAGACAGACCGCACGGAGTCGCTCAGACCGGCTCCCGCCCGGTTCGAACGACGGCGGCGTCAGGGCCGGGGACGAAGAGGTCCTCATGGCCGGTGTCACCCCATCGGACGACGAAGGGCGGCTCTCCGTCGGGATGGCGGACCTCCACCACTTCACAGGCACGTTCAGGTTGGCCCACCCGATGCCCGCCGATCACGATCCGATCCCCAATGTTGGCGCGCATCACGGCTCCCTTCGTCGCTGCCCTCTCCTCCCATAGTGAACCGACGGTTGTCCTACTTCAAGGGGAAGCCCCCGACGGGCTCTCGCCTGCTGCCGGCGCCATTCCGGCGCCGACCGCCGGCCAGGGCGGGGGCTGATGGTTGCCGCCCCAGGCGGTGGGGGGAGGCGGGCCGCTTCAGATCATCGCCCCTCGGCTCCGCCGGGCGAAGAGGTCGGCCGAGTCGACCAGGTCGGCCTGCATCTGGCGCTGGGTCTCGAGCAGCTCGTCGGCCCACAGCATCCGCAGCACGAGGCGCACCCGGTCGCCCCGATGTCGCTCGCCGGCGTCGTGCAGGGCCTGACGGAGGACGTCGTGCAGCGTGGCGTCGTCGACCGGTGGCGGATCGAGCGCGTCGCGCCGGTCGGCCAGCATCTCCGCGAATTCGTCATACCAGCGGCGCGTCGAGGCGTACGAGTCCCGCAGGACGGCCCCGGCGATCGCAACTGACTCGAGCTCGGGCTGTCCCGGCTCGGAGGGGAGCACGGGCAAGGTGGAGAGCGTGTATGCCGCGATGCGGATCCGGTTCGACCCGGTGAAGAGGTTGGCCACCGTCTCGATGGTCACCACCTTGGCTCCGCGTTCCGCCAGGAATTCCCTGAACGCATCGTCCAGCCGCAGATAGGCCCGATGGGACCCCCGCTGGCTCGGACGGGTGTCGACCTCGTGGGTCGTGGTGGTCAATCGATCGACGGCGTCGGCCAGGTATCCCGAGCTCTTGACGAAGGCATCGGACAGGGCGCGTCCAAGGGCCGCGGTGGCCCCCCGGGGCCAGAACAACAGCCCGACCACGATGCTCACCGCGCAGCCGAGGCCCACATCCTCGATGCGGGTCAGGCCGACCTTCCAGCCGACCGGGTCGATGATGTTGAACAGGATGACGACCACCAGGGTGAAGCCGGCCTGCCCGGCGGTGAACGAGATCATCGACGGGGCCACGCCCGACACCAGGACAGCCAGCGGGAGCAGGGCCCACAGGACGACCGGGTGGCCCCCGATGCCGACCATGATGGCCGAGCCCACCACGAAGCCCAGGGCGGTCCCCCCGACGGCGCGCAGGGCCGTGGCGCCCGTCCCCAGGGCGTTGGACCGGAGCACGGACAGCGTGCCCAGCACCACCCAGAAGCCGTGCTCGACGTTGGTGACCTCCACGACGGCGACCGCAAGGGCCAGCCCGGCGGCGCCGCGCACGGCATTCCGGAACCACACTGATCGGATGGAGAGGTGCGAGGCGAGCCGGCTCCAGGACGAGCGCAAACGCACATCGGCGGCATCGCCCAGTCTCCGGTCGGTGACCGCGTGGACGCCGGCCGCCTCGACGGCGGCGTCGGCCACCAGCCCCGTGGCGATACCCAGGGCTCGGGCACGAAATGTCGGGTCCAGCGAGGATGCCGGCTCCCCGCGGTCAGCGGAGTCGCCTGACCCGGCTCGGCTCTGGCCCTCGGCCGCACCGTCATCGGCTCCCGGCTCGATCAACATCGACACTTCCTCGTCGAGGTCGGCCTCGATGAGCCGATCCAACCGCTCTGTCGACTCTTGGACGGCCTGCACGAGGCCTGGATCGTCAACGGGGTGGCCGTCACCATCGCAGACCAGCGAAGCGCACAGGCGGAGCGTCTCGGCCACCGCCCCCACCACCGGCCGGGCCGGCGACCCATCGGCCCGAGGTGCCCCCGCCCCGACCAGCGCGGCGTTGTTGGCGACCCACTCGACGCGACCCACCAGCTTGGCCACGGCCACCGCGCCCGCCGCGGTGCCGGTGGGTTGGTAGGGAGTCGAGGCGAACTGGCTCCGGAGCTGCGACAGCTCCGACGCCACGGCGGCGTGGACGTCCGGATCGGGACGGTGCTCCGTCACGCTCAGTGCCAGCCGGCTGACGGCTGACAGGGTGGTCGACAGACGACGCCGGAGGTCGTCGTGCCAGGGAGTGGGCCAGACCAGCATGCAGGCGGGAATGCAGAAGGCGCCGGCGACCAGCCACCCGAGCAGTCGGGGGCCGACTTCTGTGGCCGGTTGGGCGACAGCCACCGGCAACACGAAGGTGAGCAGCGCCGCCGTGGACGCCGATGCGGCCTGCGGGGAGACGATCCCGCCGAAGAGAACGCAGAACGCCACCACCCCCATCACGGTGATCGCAGCCACCTCGTGGGTCGAGACGACGGTGCCGACCGTGATGAAACAGCTCCCGACGAGGAAGAGCGCCGCATACGACGTGAGCCTGGTCCGCGGCCGGCCCGGGAACTCCACCAGCAGCAGCAGGGCGAAGGACCCGAAGGCTCCGAAGAGGCTGACCTGTGGGTCCGAGAAGAGCAGGTGGGTGAGCCCGAACACCGAGGGCATCACCACGGCGGCGCGGAGCGACCGTTTGAAGGCCAGGAAATCGGGGTCCTTTGCCCTGACCCACGCGTGCGCGCTCGACCATCCGATGGGGGGCGCCTGAGCCGGCGGGGCGGCCCCGGTCATCGGATCCGGGCTGGCTGTTCCCCGTGGGGAGGCCGTGGACACGTGCCAGACATAGCACGCTCGAAACCACTCCGACGGATCCACGAGGCCTCCCCTCCGGCCCGTCGGCTGGACGCCGCGGTGGGGTGACGACGTCGCCATCCACGTGGGGTTTGTCCGGGGATGCCCACGAGTTGGGCACATTGCTCTCCCCGCCTGTAGCCTGCGCGGGCACCCGCTCCGGACGGGAATTTGCTTCAGGGAGGATCGGAATCGGTCGAAAACGCACTCAGGCCCGGGCCACTGTTCGTCCCACCGGGTGGAGGGATTCCTGCATGAGTACGCTCAGCCGCCATCGTTTCGCCACCAAGCTCGCAATGGTGGCGACGGCGCTCTTCGCCGCCGGATCCCTGATCGGCACCTCCGTGGCAGCACAGCCGGGATCCAGCCCGGTCTCCAGCCCCGCGCCGAAGGCGGCTTCGGCGTCGACCGCGTTCGCCACCTCGTCGCAGGGGATGTACGCCTACTACTACCTGTGGTGGAGCACCAACCATTGGCAGACGCTCCTGGGTCCGAACTACCCCTACGGCCAGTCGCCGCTGCCCGTGCCGGCCTCCCTCGATCCGAGCGGGTGCAATCCAACCAGTCT
>DASZGT010000371.1:0-5253 GCA_035938575.1 Acidimicrobiales bacterium | reverse complement strand
GGGTCGGGCCGCAGATCGACCCGGAGGGTGAGGATCCCGTCCTCGATGCTGGGCTCGGCGTCGCCGAGCATGGCGAAGTCCATGAAGTCGGCCTGAGCCTGCTTCTTGAACCGCTCGCGATCGGGTCCCTCGATGGGCGGGAGCCCCCGGGATTTCACCGCATCGGCCCTGGCCCGGAAGCGCTCCACCATGGCCTGGGGGTCGAATTGATCGGGCATGGCCCGATGGTACCGGCGGAGGCGGTGTGCCACGAATGAGGGTGTCCCGCACTACACTGGCAGGCATTGGTGATCGGTGGTCACCCCGGGTAACACCACAGACGGGGGGCCGAGCCACCCCTGGTGGGGCAAGGAGTTGTTTCCGTGAAGAAGGGACGCCATCGCCGCTTCGAGGAAGCGCGGAGTTTGAAGCGGTCCGTCGCGACCGCCAACCGGAGTTGCCCCGAATGCGGGGCAGAGCCCGATGACAAGCACGCCTCGTGGTGCCTGGCCACGGAGGACGACTACGACGAGATCCTCGGAACGGCTCCGAAGGATCCCTCCTTCGCCGAGGACGACCCTCTCCGCGACTAGCGATCCGTACCTCTCCTCGAGGTCACCGCGCTCCTTGGCCAATGCGGGCGGCCCATCCGGTGCCCATCGATTCAGGCACCGCGTCGGCCACTGCGGTCAGCGGCGCACCGTCGGATGGGGCAGTAGCGTGACCCGGGCCTTGGCGGAGGTCCGTTCGTCCAGATAGGACGCCAGCATTCGGTACACCTTCTTGCCGGCCATCGTCTCCAGTTCGGTCCGCATGCTCTTGTATACCGGTTCGTGACCGACGAAGGCTTCGGGATCCTCGGTGCACCACCACGCGAACTCCTCGCCGCCTTCGCCCCAATGGCGGCGATCCCATTGTCGGACGACCGAGGTCACGTGACCACCGGCCGAGGTTTCGTCCTCGCGGCGCAGCGGAAGCTGCCAGCACACCTCGGGCTTGAGTTCGACGTGGCTTCGTCCCTGGGCTTGGGCGGCCAGGTGGAGGGCGCAGCCCGCACCGGCGGGAAACCCCGGCCGGTTGAGGAAGATGCAAGCGTCGTCGACCAATCGGGTCCCCAGGTCGCCGCCGCTCAGCTTCTTCACCACGCCCTTCTGCCCCTGCTTGTGGAACTGCCAGAGGTCCGGGGTCAGGTCCTTGGCCGCCCGTTCGACGGTGCGGGCGTCCTTCTTGCCCGTGAAATGGGCCCCGTAGGAACAGCATCCCTGGACGAGCTCCGGAGAGGGCCCGGTCAGGACCCCCTGGCACCCGTGCCCGAAGATGCAGGTCCAGGCACTGGCCAGAAACGTCACGTCGAAGAGCCAGGTGCGCTCCTCGCCGGGGTCCTCGAAGCTCACCCACTCGTGGGTATCCGGGGGAACGTGCTTGTGGGTTGACGGCACGCCCTTATGATGACAGGCATGAGTGAAGACCGTGAGGACATCCGTCCGGTGTTGACCGTCACCTCCGGCGCCAGGGCAACCGTGCTCGAGGTGCTGGCCAACGAGTCCGAGTCGGACACGCTGGCCCTCTGGCTCGAGATCAGCGGGGAGAGCAACGGGGCCTACGCCTACGACATGTACTTCCAGGCGCTGTCGGACGCCACCGGTGGCGATGTCGTGCAGCACGACGACGAGCTGCCCATCGTGTTCCCCCAGGCCAGCGTCGAGCGCCTCCAGGGCGCGACGTTGGACTTCGTCACCGACGCAACCGGTGAGGGCGGTCTGGTGATCGTCAACCCCAACACGCCGCCGACCCCCACCGCGCGCGGCCTAGCCTCCTCGCCCGAAGTGGACCTGTCGGACCCGCTGGCGCAACGGGTCGTCTCCGTGCTGGAGGAGCAGGTGAATCCGAGCATCGCCGCCCATGGTGGTCGCGCCGATCTGGTGGCCGTGGAGGATGCGTCGGTGTACCTGCGGCTCAGTGGGGGTTGCCAAGGGTGCGGGATGGCCAAGGCCACCCTGTCCCAGGGCATCGAAGTCATCCTCCGTGAGGCCATCCCCGAACTCGCCAACATCGTGGACGTCACCGACCACGCCGACGGGACCAACCCCTACTACGAGCCGGCTCTCTAGCCGCCCTCAGGCCGCGGTGGCAAGCCGCATGACGGAGGGCCGCGTTGTCGTCAGGGCTCGGGCCGGGCGAGATGACCGTCGAACCAGTCCAAGGTGCGCCCCCAGGCGTCGGCGGCGGCCTCGGCGGAGTAGGAGGGACGCACGTCACAGTGGAACCCGTGGGCGGCATCCGCGTAGCGCACAACGGCGGCGTCGACCCGAGCCTGGGAGGACAGCCGGTCCCGTAGGACCTCGACGTCCTCGACGGGGATGCTGGGATCGACGTCCCCGAAGAGACCGAGCCACGGGGTGGCCATCCCGGGGATCAGACCCAGCAGCGAGTCCAGGCTGGCGCTTCTGCCCGTGACGATGCCGCCGCCGTAGAAGCCGACCGCGGCGCCCAGGGCCATGGTCCCGGCCACGAGGAAGCTGGACCGTCCTCCCATGCAGAAGCCCACGACGCCCATCTGACCGGCTGACCATCGGGCCTCGTGCAGCCGGGAGACCACTGCTTCGACGTCGGCGATGACCCCCTTGTCGGTGACCGCTTGCATGTGGGGCATGACCGCAGCGATGTTGTCGTACGCGATGGTCGGCGATCCCGTCCGGTGGAAGAGGTGGGGCGCCACGGCGTGGTAGCCGGCGCTCGCAAATCGCCTCGTCACGTCTTCGATGTGGGCGTTCACACCGAAGGCCTCCTGGAGGACCACGACGGCGCCGCGGGTCGGCGACCCGCCCCCATCGGGGACGGCCTCGTAGCACGACATGGGCCCGTCGGCGCCGGCCAGGTCGAAGGTGCGTGTCTCCATGGGCACAACGATGCCCGTCGGAGCGGTGCCGGTCCAGTACGTTGCGGGACGTGGACACGCTGCTGGTCGCCGGAACAGCTCTCGCCGGCCTCTGCATCGGCGGGGTCCTGGACCCGATCGGCCAGCGTCTCGCCGAACGCAGTCGGATCGACGACGAGCGCCGTCGGGCCCAGCGGCAGGCAACGGCCGAGGGCCAGGGTGCCGGGGACGACGGGTTGGCTCCAGCCGTTGACGGAACGAGCGGCACCACAGGTGAGTTACGGGCGCCGGCGGAACCTGAGGGTGCCGCTGATGGCGAAGCGCCTGACCGGACGGCGCGAAACCTCGTGCCGGCGGGTCGCGCCCCGGTCCGGACCCTGGTGGCCGCCGTGTGTACCGGTGCGCTGCTGGGGGCGGCCGCCGCCCATTTCGGACGAGATCTGATCCTCGCCCCTTTTTGCGTGTTTTTCGCCCTGCTGGTGGTCGTCTCGGTCACCGACCTCTCCCATCGACTGGTTCCGCGCCGGCTCGTCTACGCGGCCATGGCCTTGATCGTCCCGTTGCTGGTGGCCGCGGCGGCCGTCGATCACCGGTGGCACAGCCTCACCGGGTCGGTCATCGCCGGCGCAGTCGCCTTCGGCTTCTTCTTCGCCATCTGGTGGTTCATCCCGCGTGGCATGGGATTCGGCGACGTCCGCTTGGCGGGGTCCATCGGGCTTACCGTCGGGTATCTGAGCCTGCTGCACGCCTACGTGGCCTTTCTGGCCGGCTTCGTGGCCGGAATGGTCTTCGGTCTCGTGATGATGGTGGTCTCGGCATCGGGCCGGAAGACCCGGATCCCCTTCGCCCCGTCGCTGGCCGCCGGAGCGGTGATCGGCGTCTTCTGGGGTGGCCATATCGCCCACAGCCTCTTCCACGTGGGGACTTGAACTGGCGCCACGTCGGCGAGACGTCGCCGAGGCGCGCAGCACGGACGGATGTGGCGCCTGACGCCGGCCGCGCCGGTGGGTGCCCCAGGGGGTCGCACCGCCGGCCCCGAGTAGATTTGATCCGATGCTGCGCTACCTGACCGCCGGTGAATCCCATGGACGCGCCCTGGTGGTCATCGTGGAGGGCATGCCCGCCGGGCTGCTGGTCACCGTGGAGGATGTCCAGCGGGGCCTGGCCCGTAGGCGGTTGGGCTTCGGTCGGGGGCCCAGGATGCGGTTCGAGGCCGATGAGGTGAGCCTGGTGGGCGGGATTCGCCACGGCCGGACGCTCGGCTCTCCGATCGCCATCGAGATCGCCAACACCGAGTGGCCCAAGTGGGAGACCGAGATGTCACCCGCCCCCGGCCTTCCGTCGAAGGTGCTCACCCAGCCCCGGCCCGGTCATGCCGACCTCGCCGGCATGCTCAAGTACGGGCTCGACGATGCCCGGGACGTCCTCGAACGGGCCTCGGCCCGCGAGACGGCGGCGAGGGTGGCGGCAGGCATCATGGCCAAGTTGTTGTTGGCCCAGATCGGCGTCGACGTCCTCAGCCACATCGTCCAACTCGGTCCCGAGCGGGCTGAGGCCGGGCCACTCCCCACGGTGGAGGAGCTCCTCAGGGCCGACGATTCGCCGGTGCGTTGCTGTGATCCCGTTGCCGAGGGTCGGATGATCGCGGCGGTGAAGGCGGCGGCCAAGGACGGAGACTCGCTCGGCGGTGTGGCCGAGATCATTGCCTACGGCGTGCCCGTGGGCCTCGGGAGCCATGTGCACTGGGACCGCCGTCTCGATGCCCTGCTGGCCCAGGCGTTGATGAGCATCCAGGCCATCAAGGCCGTGGAGCTCGGCGACGGCAACGAGTTGGCCGCTCGACGGGGCTCGGAGGCGCATGACGCCATCCGGGTGGCGGAGGGCGGCGCCGACGGATCCGGGGATGGTGCCGCCGGAGTCCTGGGCGGGGGCTACGTGAGGGACACCCATCACGCCGGGGGTGTGGAGGGCGGTATCTCCACCGGTGCGCCCATCGTGGCCCGTGCCTCCATGAAGCCCCTGGCCACGCTCAATCGGCCCACCCTCGGGACCGTCGACGTGGTCTCCAAGGAAGCCACCGTCTCCTTCAAGGAACGCACCGACGTGACGGCCGTCCCGGCCATGGGCGTGGTGGCCGAGACCATGGTCGCTCTGGTCCTCGCCTCCGAGGCGCTCCGGAAGTTCGGTGGCGATTCGGTCGAGGAGTTCCGGCGCAACCGCCTCGGATACCTGGCGGCGCTGGGCCAGACGCCGTCCGCCGCGGCCCCGCCGGCGTCGGCGATCGATGGTTGACCGGCTGATCCTGGTGGGCATGATGGGCGCCGGCAAGACCACCGTGGGCCGCCTGCTGTCCGAGCGGCTCGGGTGGGACTACCTGGACTCCGACGCCCAGGTGG
>DASZGT010000370.1:0-9257 GCA_035938575.1 Acidimicrobiales bacterium | reverse complement strand
CGGGGGTGTAGCTCAGCTGGTAGAGCGCTACGTTCGCAATGTAGAGGCCGAGGGTTCGAGTCCCTTCACCTCCACCAAAGGCCCATCTCAGAGGCCTGAAGTGGGATCCCCCAGACTATGAACCAGATGCATCGGTGTAAGCATGTCCCGCAGTGCGTCGAGAGTCTCCTTCAGGTTCACAGCCGTCCGTTCGCGTAGCGCGGCGAGCTGCTCGTCGGTCTCGCCCATGTGCGGCACGATCCGCAGCACCTGCCAGGTCTCTGTGACATCGGTGCCGCCGCGCTGAGGGGAAATGAGGTAGCCCCAGCGGACCCATCCGCCTTCGGCGCCGCCGACAACGAAGGCGAATTCACGGCCACGGTCCGCGGCGACCACCTGTGATCGGGTTTGCCACTCGCGGTCGCCGACTCTGTTGGTGCCGGTGAACCAGTCGCCGATGGTGCCGATGGCGCCTTCGTCCCAGTCCCCATCGGTGCACATGGGACTGATGTCGCCCATGCGGGTGATGTCGGAGACGCTGTCATATACGGCCTCGGGTGTGGCGTCGACGTAGATCGTGCGCTCGACTCGCAGCTCGTCAGGGGTGATCATCTGCGGCTCCCGGATGGTTGTTCTCGGAGGTGGCGCGGTATCGGCTGTGTCGGGAGGCCTTACTTGGAATCTGCCATGACGTAGAGACCGTTGGACAGCGAATCGAGTGGAGCGACGGCAAGCTGTGACGCGGCCAATCCCTCGTGGTCGCTCGAGGTGTAGTCGTATGTCCCGAGGAGCCCCTCGAAGTTGGCATTCTCAATGAAGGTGCGGACGCTGCCCGAGTCATACGCGTTGACTCCATTGGTGGCGCTGGCGAAGAGCTGAACGGCGTCGTACCCCTGCGCATAGGGCGTAATGGGGCCGTCGAGCTGTGCCTGATTGAGTGTGCGGAGCACCCGGGCTCGGAACGACTCCAGACTGACGGGAACGTGGCGCGCAACCACCAACGACTTCGACACGATCACCTGGACTTCGTTGACGGCCGCGGTCGGAAGCGCCGGAGCGCCCGGTGCGGAGGCGAGGACGGGCAGTATCGAGCCGACGCCCCGGCGCGCCTTGAGCAGCGGGGCCAGAGTCGATCCGGTGTCGAAGACCACCACTGCGCTCGGGTGTCCTGCCGCGAGGTCGGTCCATGCCGACCGCCCGGCTGCGTTCGAATCGACGACGTAGCTCGTTGCGGTGACAGTGAGACCGGCCGCGCGGGCGTCGCTCCGGAATGCGTTGGCCCCCTCGGCGGCCGCCTCCGAGCTCGAGCGAACGAGGGCAACGCGGTCAAGGTGCTGCCGCTTGGCTGTGGCCACAAGCAGGCTGGCCTGGTTGCCCATCGATGATGTTATGGGGAAGGTGAAGGGGAACTCACGGGGCTTGAAGGTCACGGCGAGAGAGGAGTAGCTAGGGGCGGCGGTCCCGAGCGCACCGATGTGGTCGCGGTTGGCCGGATTTTCCAGGGCCAAAAACGGTCCCACGAGAAACGAGACCTTTTCCTGGTTTACGAGGTCCACCAGGGCCTGATTGTCGACAGCGGGATCGGAGCGATCGTCCTTGTAGAGCAATTCCAGACACCGATGGGCCGTGAGGACGCCTCCGGAGGCGTTGACCGCATTGACGCCCAACTCGAGGCCGAGCAATTGGGCACGCCCGGCCACGCTGTCGGACCCGCTCAGGGGAAGGGAGGCGCCCACCTCGACGACGGCCGAGGTGTCGCAGTGCCCTTCGACGGGATAGACGGTCGTGGACGCACCCAGGCGAGGCGCGGTGTGGCAGGCCGTCAGGACCGTGGCGGCCACGGCCACAATAATGAGGCCGACCATGGCGTCGCGGGGCCGACGTCTCACGGGGCGGCGACCCCGAGGTATGACTCAATCACGTACGGATGATTCAGGACGTCCTCTGGATTTCCCGTCGTGACGACGGCGCCGGCGTCGAGGGCAATGGCCCGATCGGCCAACTGGCGCAAGAGGCCCATGTCGTGCTCAATGAGGATCATCGAACAGTCGAGGCGTCGTTTGGTTTCGAGCAGGACCGGTGCCATGGCTTCGGTCTCGGCTTGCGCCAGGCCGGCGGACGGCTCGTCGAGCAAGACGATGTTCGGGCCCATGGCGATGATCACCGCGAGCTCGAGAAGGCGTCGCTCACCTGTCGAAAGATCGGAGCTCAGTTGATCCGAGTATTGCGCCAGCCCGAGCGGCTCGAGGATCTCATCGGCGGCCTGGCGCAGCCGGCGCTCGGAGCGGCGCACGGTCGGCAGGCACAGCACGGCTGCCGCCGCCCCGGGCGAAGAGATGTGGTGTGAGATCGCCATGAGGACGGACTCGTGCACCGTGAGGCCCGGCCACAGGCGCGCGGCCTGGAAGGAGCGACCGAGCCCGTGCTCCGCTCTTCGATGGGCGGGCCAGGACGTGATGTCGACGTCGCCCATCGTGATGCGCCCTCGTTCGCAACGCCTTTCGCCCGAGAGCAATTCGAAGATGGTGGTCTTGCCGGCACCGTTCGGCCCGAGCAGGCCAAGGATCTCGCCCCGGTAGAGGTCGAGGTCGACGTCATCGACCGCCACCACTCCGCCAAAGCGCGGGTAAAGGCCACGGGCTGACAACACGGGGTGTTGAGAGTCCAGAGGTGAGTTGGCGGGCGGCGCGAAGTCTGCTCTGTCGACTGTGACCGCCGAGGTGGCGCCGGTCGGCGAATCGTTGGCTCCGCCCAGGAGCACGGCCCGCACGATGTCCTGGCGGTCGAGCAAGTCGGCCGTCGATCCGGAGAAGACCACCTGACCCTTCTCCATGAAGATGGCCCGATCGCAGAGCCGGAGGGCGAGGTTGATGGACTGTTCGACGAGGATGATAGCCGTGCCGTGATCGTGGATGCCCTCGACGATGCCCAGCAGGCTCTCGATCACGGTGGGGGCGAGCCCCAGGGAGAGCTCGTCGATGATCAGCAGCCTTGGTTTGGCGATGAAGGCCATCGAGAGACTGAGCATCTGCTGCTCGCCTCCCGAGAGTGAGCCCGCCGGGGTGTGCCAGCGGCGGGACAGCACGGGGAAGTAGTCGAGCACCGTCTGGGTGGCCCGGGCCAGGTCCTGGTCGTCGGTGTCGTAGAGCCACCCGGCCACCCGCAGGCACTCGGCCACGGTGAGCCCGGGGAAGATGCCGCGACCTCCGGGCACCTGCAGGATGCCGGCCTCGGCGATCCGATACGCCTCGTAGGTGGTGATGGCTTTGCCGTCGAACATGACCTCCCCGGCGGTGGGCACCACCAGGCCGGAGATGGCCCGCATAAGTGTGGACTTGCCGGCGCCGTTGGTGCCGAGCACCGCCACCATCTCGCCGTCGCCCACGTCGAGGTCCACGCCGAAGACGACCTGGACGCCCTCATAGCCGGCGTCGAGCGAGCGGACCATGAGGAGACCCCCCGTCCCGTCGGCCCGTTGCCGGCGCACGGTGGCGTCCGCCGCCTCGGTGATCTTGCGCTTCGCGATGTCCTCGGCGACGAAGCGGGAGGCCGAACGAAGCAGCGACGCGCCGATGACGAACAGCGGCACGAAGATCCAGAACGAGGCCCGGTAACCGAAGGCATTGGTGATAAGCGAATTGATCGTGGGTACGCCGTTGGGGGGACCGACGAGGAGAACGCCGAAGGTCAGCCAGACCGTGGAGAGCCCGAAACCCAAGGTGAGCATGCGGGTCGGCAACGCCACCGAAAGCATGGCGTAGACCCCGGCGATCACCACGGCAGAGGCGCCGGCGAATACCAGCTGCGCGAGGTAGGCCACGGCCACGTCGGGCGCCAGGGCCAAGCAAGCCGCGCCGGTGGCGGCAGCGATGGCCAACCAGGCGATTGTCCGTATCGCCCCCCCCGGGTCGGCCGCGATGCGCCGGGGCAGGACCACCAGTCCGATGAGCAAGCCGATGACCGCTCCCGGTTCGGCCAGGCCGAAGAGGAGAGCGCGGTGCGCCGCATCTTGGTGGAAGACGTTCTCGTAGTAGGCGGTGGCGTAGAAGGTGATGCCGAGCACAGTCCCCAACAGGAAGGGGAGCGAGTAATAGATCAGCCGAAGGGATCGCGTGGTGGCGATGACCCGGGCGGCCTCGGGCAGCGTGGCCGGCTCGGCCGGAGGTTCGGGTCGGTCCGGCTCGCCTGTCGGGACGCCGCCGGGAGGGACCGGGTCCGGAAGCCGGGCGGCCAGCACCACAAAGAAGAGGGCACCGACGGCCAGGACGAAGAACGACGCCTGCCAGCCGAAGACGTACGCCAGGGTCCCCACGATGAGCGGGCACAGGCTGAGGCCGAAGACGAGGGCCGCCCGCTGGGCCAGGATCACTCGTGGTCGCAGGCTGACCGGGTAGTAGTCGCACAGGAGTGAGTTCTGGGTCGAGGTCAGCGCGCCGCCGCCGAGCACCACCCCGAGAGCGCCGGCGTAGAGCAGGATCTGGTTGGGGAACACGCCGGACAGCCACAGGACGGCGGCCGCGGCGGCGAAGAAGCCGCCCGCGCCGACCAGGACCCTCGTCCGCGAGGTCTGGTTGGCCACGAGGGCCAAGACGAGGTCGGGGCCGAGGCCCGTCTGCACCTGCTGGACGGCCACCAGCGCCAGGATGGAGAGCCCCTGTGCGTAGGCGTCCTGTATCTGGGGCAGCTGTAGCACGAAGATCAGAGCGCTCATGGGAAATATGGCGCCCAGGCCCATGACGGCGATCAGTGGGCGCGGCGAATAGATCCCGGTGAGGCGCGAGGGTCGCCGTGACGGCAGCGGGGTGAGAGTGACGTCAGCCATGGGCCCCCGAATCGAGGCCGAGCGTGAGCACGTTGGCGGGCTGGCGGTCCACCGAGTCGGGCTGCGGCGCTGCCTGGTCGTGTGCTGTGCCGGCGCCGGTGTCCCCGTCGGGCCGGCGCCAGATCCCGGCCGCGGTGATCCCGCGGCGGCGGGCCACGACGCGCAAGAGCTGGTCCCGGCCGCGGTTGAGGAGGCCGCCGATGCCTTCGGGGAGGAAGAGCAAGAGGAGCAGGATCCCCAATCCGTTGACCAGCTGGGCGTAGCCGGACGGGAGGTAGTACTGGGCCCCCCACACCAACACGGCCCCCAGGATCACGCCCGGCATGGAGCCCAGGCCACCGATGACCACCATGGAGAACATGGTGATGTTGATGTCCGCGGTGAACGACCCGCTGTTGATGCCCTGCTGCTGGACGGCGAAGAGCGAGCCGGCGAACCCGGCGATGCCCCCGGAGATCGCGAAGGCCAACAACTTGTGACGGGTGGTGTTGACGGCGACCGCGCGCGCTGCGGGCTCGTTGTCGCGCGTGGCGATGAGGTCCCGGCCCGTCCTGCTTTGGCGCAGCGAGCGCACCGCCAGGAGGACCAGGAAGAAGCCAGCCAGGCAGAAGTAATAGACCTGGGGGTCGGTGTTCAGAACGCTTCCCCCGAAGAGTGTGGGCCGGTTGGCTTGCGTGGTGACGAACCAGGGCAGGTAGTTAGGTTGCAGGAAGTACGACGAGGCGGTGACGCCGAAGGCCAGGGTGGTCACGGCCAGGAACGGCCCCGACATGCGCAGGGCCGGGAGCCCTATGAACAGCGAGACCAGGGCGCCGACGAGCACTCCGAGGGCGAGCGCAGCGAAGAAGTTCCATCCGTGGCGGGAGTAGAGGAGCACCGTGGTGGCGCCGCCGATGCCGGCCAGCCCGAATTGCCCCAGGGAGATCTGTCCGGTCCATCCCGTCAGCACCAGCAGCGAGAGACCGACGATCGCGTAGACCACGATGAGCGAGGCCAGATAGGTCTGGCTGTCGCTGAGCAGCAGCGGGAGCAAGGCCACCACGGCCACGAAGGCGACCTTCATGACCCGGAGGGTCCAGCGCACCTCGGGCAGGCGGGCCAGCTGGCGGGGGATGGGCCGGACCGAGGCCACGTAGCGCCAGCTCGACTGCTCGCCCTCGGTGACGCGCGAGCGGGAACGCCGCTGCAGAAGGAGGGCGACCACGATGACGACCACCAGTGAGGCGTCCACGTAGGTCGTGTTGGAGTACGTCCACGTGGCCCCGGCGTCGAACACGCCGATGGCCAGTGCGGCCACCACCGTCCGGGGCATGCTCTCCATCCGCCCGATCACGGCGGCCGCCAGAATGCGCAGCAGGATCTCGTCGCCTCCCGCGGTGACGGTCTGGAACCCGCCGAACCCGAGGACGGGCACCTGTAACAAGATGGCCAGGGTGGACAGGACGGCGGCCAGCACCCAGATGATGGTGTCGAGGCGGGCCACCGAGATCCCGAGCAGGGTGGCCCGGTCGCTGTTCTCGGCGGCCGCCCGGATGCCCAGCCCGTACTTGGAGTAGCGCATGAACAGCGCCAGGGCGGACGCCACGATCACGGCTCCCACGACGGCCACGATGTCGTTGCCGGTGAACAGCACGGGACCGATGGTGAACGACACATGGAGGGGCGTGTTGACCGACTGGCCGTTCGAGGCGTTGACGCACGACTGGTTGGTGGCCGGGTTGCAGAAGAGGATGGGGGCGACGGCGGCCAGCCCGGTCAGGAGCTGGGCCAGCCCGATGGTGGCGACGGTCAGGATCAGCCGGGAGCTGTTGCGGAAGTGGCGGGGCAACAGGCTGGCCAACGCACCGAGGATGATGGCGGCTGCGATGCCGGCTCCCGCGGCCAGCACGTAGGGAACCCCGTAGGTGACGACCAGCTCGAGGGCCAGCACGGCGGGCAGCACGCCTATGGAGGCCTGGGCGAAGTTGATGATGCGGTCCCCGCGGTAGATGAGGACGATGCCCACAGCCAGGATGGCGTAGATGGCGCCGTAGACGATGCCGAGGAGCACAATGCCGAGAGGCAGGCCCTTGGGCAGGATGGCGGCCAGGAGGATCCACGCCCCGATGGCGCCGAAGAACCACGCCAGCGTGACGCGGGTCGACCGCCACAGCGAGGCCCCGCGCTCACGCAGGCCGCGGTCCACCTGAACCCCCGGGGGCGCGCCCGCCTCAGGAATCGTCACGTTTCCCTCTCAACTTCTGCGCCTTGAGACCTCACGTGGTGCGGCCGATCACTGAGCGAGCCTCTCCATCGTTGAACATGGCATCTGCATGGGGGTGGCCTGTGTGATTCAGCGCGCCGGAGCCAATGCCTCGTCTACGCCTCGTCGCCGGATTGCCACGTCCCCATCCGATGGATGAAAGAGGCACCCGTCGCCTTGTCAGCCCTCACTTGCCGTTGCGAATTCACGTCCATTTGCTGTTCAGCCCGCTCCGAAGAGCGGGGGCAGGGTGGTCGGCCACTGGCCCTGCGCATAGCGCTTGCCGCCCAGGACGGCCACGAAGGTCCCCGTCACGCCGTTGAGCGGCGACGTCTTGGTCCCGTCCCAGTAGACGAAGCGGGCATCGTCAGCGGCGGTGTGGACGCCTCCCCCGGGCGTCCCCGTCGACCCCAGGTTGTAGGTCCACTGACCGTATTGGTAGGCCGGCGCCCCGAGCGTGGGTATCGCATGGATCCCCCGGGCCATGTTGCTCGGCGTCAGGTCGGGCCCGGCCGCCTGGAGGTCGTTGAAGATCTCCACCAGGGCGCCGTAGTTGCCGTCGGTGCCCTTGGGGATGGTGTGCCCGGTCAGCTTCTGGTAGAGCTGGCCGGCCAGCGACTGCGGGCCGGTCAACGCGGTCGAGGGTGCGCTCTCCGACATGCCGAACATGTGCCCCTGGATCTCCGGCAGGTCGTAGAGACCCTGGGCCACCTGGTCCTGGTCGGTCAGGGCCGAGCCCGTCATGAACCACTCGGGGTGGTAGTTCTGGGCCGCCGCCGCCTTGGTCAGCAGGCCGAGCGAGAAGGGGTCGGCGGAGCAGATGACGGTCGTCACCCCGGCCGCTTTGAACTGGATGATGGCCTGCTGCGCCGACTGCTGGAAGGTGGCGATGTCGAGGTTGTAGTCGAAGCTGGGCGACAACTCACTCTTGCTGACGTGGTACTTGCTCTCGACCAAATTGACGAAGTCCTTGGTGCAGTTCAGGTACTGGGACACGTTGGGGACGAAGGCGGCGAACTTGCGCACTTGGTCCTTCAGGGTCGGGTCACCGGCGTACACGGCCTTCTTCCCACCGAGCATGGAGGCCACCACCTCCGCCTCGGAGTCCGTGATCGTGTTGCAATTCTGGGTGATCGACCAGACGTAGGGATTGAGCGCCTGGAACGCGGCCTCGTCGAAGTACGGGTCACCGTCGAACTCCACCAGGTGCTTCTGAGCGGCACACGTGGAGAAAGGACCGGTGCCTCCGTAGGAGGTCCCGTTCGTTATGCCGGTTTCGCCGAAGGCGTGCATCTGATTCGCGATTGCGTCCGCGTCGGCACAGGCCTGCGGCTGGCCCTGCCCCAGTTCCTCGGTGGTGAAGCTGGCCTGGGTGGTGTACGGCGTGATGACGACCTTGCGCCCGTACAGGTCGTAGACGCTGTTGAAGTAGTTGAGGAAGACCTGCTGCACCTGGCTGATGACCTGGGGGATGGCACCGCCGGCCGCCTTGGCCTGCGCCTCGATCTCCTGGGTGTCGGCCGCACTGGGGAACTCGCGCTCGGCCAGGGTGATGGTGCTGGCCGTCACGCCGTCGTATGTGGCCCCACCGTTGTTGCCGGTGAACTTCGGGATGCACGGCGGAGCGTACGGCGAGTTGAACTGCGGGGCCGACGGCGTGCACTTGGCGCCCGCGCTGGTGGTGCCGGTACCCGCCTTTATGCCGCCCGACGCCGGGTAGGCCCACGGGTAGGGCCCCTCCCCGGATGGCCCCGAGCTCTTCAGCACCGGGGACGTACTGGACGCCCCCGCCACCGGGACCATCACCAGTGTTGTGAGCAGTGCCGCCCCCAGCACGATGGCGGAGCGTGCTCGGCGCACAACCCGACGCCCTGAGAAATGTCTCGACGAGACGTTGATCGATCTTTGGCCCGACGATGTCATGACCCCCCTTTGAGTCTGATGATGTACGGCGGTTTTGCCTTACCCTTCGGTTTGCTTGGCCGGAAACGCTATGAGCGGCACGGTACGTTTTCCTTTGGCCGGGGCGCGGCCAAGCGCGGAGTCCACGGAATACGCGCCGACCACCATGGCGAGGTACGTCTCCTCGAGGATCCCTGCGTTGTCCTCTGTCGGATCGATGCGCCATTGCGTGAGGACCGCTTCGAGCGCGCCCAACAGGACGGCGGTGGCAGCGATGGAGCGTCGGCGCTCCAGCCCGTACTGGCGGGCCGC
>DASZGT010000369.1:0-15140 GCA_035938575.1 Acidimicrobiales bacterium | reverse complement strand
TGGTCGGGGGGATGAGCTGGGCCGTTGCCTTCGCCCTCGGCGCCATCGTTTCGCCGCCCGACTCGGTGGCCGCCACCCAGATCGCCGGAAAGCTCGGTCTCCCCCGCCGGCTGGTGACGATCCTCGGCGGTGAGGGCTTGATGAACGACGCCACTGCGTTGACCGCCTACCAGGTGGCCGTCGCCACGGTGGGATCAGCCTTCACCGTGACCGACGTGCTCGGGAAGTTCACCCTGGCGGTGGTGGTGGGGCTGATCATCGGCATCGCCGTGGGGTGGCTCGGGTGTCGCATGCTTCGTTTCACCGAGACGCCGGTGATCGAGAACACCATGCTGCTGATCCTTCCCTTTGCCGCCTACCTGCCCGCCGTCAAACTGGGGGCGTCCGGGGTTCTGGCCGTCGTCGCCACCGGTCTCTACTTCGGTCGCTACGGCTCGGGATCGCTGACGGCGGCAGCCCGGTTGCAACAACGCGAGATCTGGGACCTGATCGTCTTCCTCCTGACCGGGATGTCGTTTCTGCTCATCGGCTTGGAGCTTCGGCCGATTCTGGACAGCCTGACCAACCGCGAGTCCGGCTCGCTGGTCATCGAGGCCCTGGGCGTGGTCGGCATCGTGATCGTCGTGCGCATGGCGTGGATGTTCGCGGCAACCGCGTTGCCCGGTGGACAACGGCTCTTCGGCGCAACCCAACGTTCCGGCCGATCGTGGCGGGAGACCACAGTGGTGGGCTGGGCCGGCATGCGTGGCGCCGTGAGCCTGGCGGCATCGCTCGCCCTGCCCCTGAGCTTTCCAGAACGAGATCTACTGGTGTTTCTCACCTTCGCCGTCATCGTGGCCACGCTGATCGGCCAGGGCCTGACCCTCCCCGGGCTCATCCGGCGCCTCGGTCTGGTGACGCGGGACGAGCAGGACGTGGTGTTGGTGGCCGAAGCACGACGTCGGCTGACGGTGAGCGCGTTGTCCCACATCGATGGCGTGACTCGGAGCGATCAGTTCCCCCCCGAGGTGGTGGACCGGATTCGCATTGGTTACGAGGCCCAACTCGCCCGCATCGACCGCAGACTCGAGGCGATGGGCTCTGGTGCGGTTGACGGGGATGGCCCCGGGGACGGGTTTGGCTCCGCCCCCGATGCCACGGGCTACCTCGGCGCTGAGCGTGAGCTCCGCAAGCAGGTCATCAGGGCGGAGCGGACCGAGCTCGACCTCCTGTTGACCCGACGGAAGATCAGCGAACGGGTGGCCGACGGGGTGCGTGAGGCCCTCGACGTCGACGAGACCACCATGGGGCCCTGAAAAGCCTGTAGGGCGCCTCCGAAGAGACGCCCTACAGGTCGAATTTGCTGATTGAGTGCACCGGAACTCCCGTGAGACGCCGGATGGGACCTGGGTCCGGCTAGGTCGCCCGGTGGGTGTCTGGCTGGGTTTCGCCAGGTGGTACAGCGAGCCGCCTTAGCGGCCAGCCACCTCCAGGGTCCCAAAACGTTGACTGCTCAGTTGGACCACCTCCTCTCTCTGGTGCCCACAATGATAGCGATCAGCTCGGGCTCATAGTGTGGACCGCGGATGGGCTGTTGAGACCCACTGGCCACTCCAAACCTCCGGCAGTACTCTACGAACATATGTTCGTATCTCCGATCAGCCAGCAGGGGGATGGTGGCCCGGGCCGCAGGAGGTCCGGGGAGTCCCTGGCCCTCCTGGCCGAGCGCACCCGGCCTATTTCGTCGAGCCAGACCCGCCTCCTCCCTGTCCTCCCACCCCTCGTCGGCCTGTTTCCCGACGGCAGCCTGCGCCGGGGCAGCACCATCGTGGTCAGCGGCCTGGCCCTGCCCGGCAGCCCGGACGGGAGTGGCGGCGGGATCAGCGTGGCGCTGGCCCTCCTGGCCGCAGCGTCGGGGGCGGGCTCGTGGTGCGCCCTGGTCGGGCTCCCGGGCCTGGGGGCGGTGGCCGCCCACGACATCGGCGTGGACCTGGCCCGGTTGGCGGTGGTCCCCCGTCCGGGTGCGGCCTGGGCCCAAGTCGCCGCCACGTTGATCGACGGCGTCGACCTGGTGGTGCTCTGTCCTCCCTTCGCACCCCGGCCCGCCATGGCCCGCAGACTGGTGGCCAGGACCAGAGAGCGCCGGGCCATCCTGGTGGTGGTGCCGGGGCCGTCCGGATGGCCCGAGCACCCAGACACGCATCTGAGCGTCAGCGATATGCAGTGGGACGGCGTCGGCACCGGCGACGGGTACCTGCACCGCCGGCGGATGACGGTGACGGCCACCGGCAGACGGTCGGCCGCGCGTCCCCGCCACCGCCACCTGTGGATGCCGTCGACCACCGGATCGGTGGCGGAGGCCGCCGGTGACGTCGCGGAGCAGGCTGTGACGGGCCCGATGGCACGGGCGTGAACCGCCTCCTCGTCGTCCGCTGCCCCGACCTCCTCGACGAGGACGAGGATGGAGCCGCGCTCCGGCTGTTCGTCGAGGTGATCGGCACCGTGGAGTCGTACTGCCCGTGGGTCACCACCGTGCGACCCGGCATCTGCTCGCTTCCGGCCCGCGGCCCGTCCCGCTACTTCGGCGGCGAAGGACCGCTGGCCCGATCGGTCGCCGACGCCATCTCCGACATCACCGCCGTCGAGGTCGGGGTGGCCGACGGGCTGTTCGCCGCCGTCCTCGCCGCCCGCAGCGGCCAGGTCGTTCCCCCGGGAGGCACCCCCGGGTTCCTGGCCCCCTTTCCGGTCGGCATCCTCGGCCACCCCGAACTGGCCGAACTGTTGACCCGGCTGGGCATCCGCACCCTTGGCGACTTCGCCGCGCTTCCCGAGTCCCATGTGCTCGGCCGGTTCGGAGCCGACGGGGTCACCTGCCACATGGTGGCCGGTGGCCGGAGCGGTGACCTGGGCCAGCCGGGCCAGCCGGCGGCCGGCCGGCGAATCGACGAACAGCGCTCGAGAGCCCGGGGCAACCGCGCCGTGGTGGGCGAATCCGGGTTTTGGGGCGGGGTGAGTGACACCGATGTCCGGGCCGGTCGGGCCCTGGCCGCGGTCCAGGACCTCATCGGCCCGGACGGTGTGGTGACGGCCCGCCTGCAAGGGGGCCGCGGGCCGGCCCAGCGTGCCCGCTTCGTCACCTGGAATGCCCGGGAGAACCACGTGGACCCCACCCTCGTCGCTCCGTGGCCCGGCCAGATCCCGTCGCCGGCGCCGGCAGTCGTGCATCCCGCTCCTGTCCCCGCCGAGCTGGCCGACGCCGACGGGCAGCCGGTGTCGGTATCCGGGCGGGGTCTGCTCACCGCCGGCCCGCACCGCCTGTCGGTGGAGAAGGGCCCGTGGGCGGTGGTGACCGCCTGGGCCGGCCCATGGCCGACCGAGGAGCGGTGGTGGTCGCGGTCCCGCCGCCGAGGCGCGCGCCTGCAGGCGGTCACCGGCGGCGAGGCCCACCTGTTGCTGGTCGAACGGGGTCGCTGGTGGGTCGAAGCCACCTACGGATGATCGAGACGGCACGAGCAGATGGCCTACGCCGAGCTACACGCCCACTCCAACTTCTCCTTCCTCGACGGTGCCAGCCATCCTGAGGAGCTGGCCGCCGAGGCGGTCCGACTGGGGCTGTCCGCGGTCGCCCTGACCGACCACAACGGTCTGTACGGCGTGGTGCGCTTCGCCGAGGCGGCCCGGGCCTTCGGCCTGGCCACGGTGTTCGGCGCCGAGCTCACCATCACCGGGGCGGGCGCCCCGCCCGTCCGTACCGGCGTACCGGATCCGGACGGCACCCACCTGGTCGTGCTGGCCCGGGATCCCGAGGGCTATGCCCGGCTCAGTCGGGCCATCGCCCAGGCCCACCTGGACGGTGGGGAGAAGGGGAAGCCGATCATCACCCTGGACGACCTGGCCGATCGTCACGACGGCCACTGGCAGATCCTCACCGGATGCCGCAAAGGAGCGTTGGCCACCGCCCTCACCACCGACGGGCCGGCCGCCGCGGCCCAGGCGCTCGATCATCTGATCGGACGGTTCGGTCGCGACCACCTGGCCGTCGAGCTGTGGGACCACGGCAACCCGATCGACGCCACCCGCAACGACGCCCTGGCCCTGCTGGCCATCGAGCGCGGGGTGGCCCCGGTGGCCACCAACAACGTGCACTACGCCACCCCGGCCCGATTCCCCCTGGCCACCGCGCTGGCCGCCGTCCGGGCCCGGCGGACCCTCGGGGACCTCGAAGGGTGGCTCCCCTCGTCGGCCACCGCCTGCCTGCGCGGCGAGGGCGAGCAACTGCGGCGATTCGCCCGGTGGCCGGGGGTGGTCGAACAGGCGGCGGAGATCGCCGCCCGGTGCTCGTTCGACCTGCGCCTGGTGGCACCACGGCTCCCCGACTTCCCCGTACCGAGCGGGCATACCGAGCAGACCTGGTTGATCGAGCTGGTCCGGCGGGGAGCCAACGACCGGTACGGGCCACGGGAGGCCGAACGGGTGTCGGGGGCGTGGGCCCAACTCGACCGCGAGCTCGCCATCATCGGGCAGCTCGGGTTCCCCGGCTACTTCCTGACCGTCTGGGACATCGTCATGTTCTGCCGACGCCAGGACATCTTCTGCCAGGGCCGCGGCTCGGCGGCCACCTCCGCCGTCTGCTACGCCCTCAGCATCACCAACGTCGACGCCGTCGACCTCGGGCTGCTGTTCGAGCGCTTCCTCTCCCCGGCCCGCGACGGGCCTCCGGACATCGACATCGACATCGAGTCGGCCCGGCGTGAAGAGGTCATCCAGTACGTCTACGAGCGCTACGGCCGGCTGCACGCCGCCCAGGTGGCCAACGTGATCACCTACCGCTCGCGGTCGGCCCTGCGCGACGTGGGTAAGGCCCTCGGGCACACGATCGAGGAGGTGGACGGGTGGTCGAAGTCGGTCGACCGGGGCGAGCCGCTCGGCCAGCGCACCGACTTCCCACCGTTGGTGCGGGACCTGGCCACCGATCTGCTCGACTTCCCCCGACACCTCGGCATCCACTCGGGAGGCATGGTCATCTGCGATCGACCGGTGGTCGAGGTCTGCCCGGTGGAGTGGGGACGGATGCCCGGCCGGAGCGTGCTGCAGTGGGACAAGGACGACTGTGCCGCCGCCGGGCTGGTCAAATTCGACCTCCTGGGACTGGGCATGCTCACCGCCCTGCACAACATGGTCGACCTGGTACGGGGGTTCCACCACGTCGAGATCGACCTGGCCCGCCTCGACCAGGAGCCCGAGGTCTACGACCTGCTGTGCCGGGCCGACACCGTCGGGGTGTTCCAGGTCGAGTCGCGTGCCCAGATGAACACGCTCCCCCGCGTGCAGCCCCGGTGCTTCTACGACCTGGCCATCGAGGTCGCCCTCATCCGCCCCGGCCCCATCCAGGGCCACGCCGTCCACCCCTACATCCGACGGCGCAACAAGACCGAGCCGATCACCTTTCTGCATCCACTCTTGCGACCCGCCCTGGAGCGGACGCTCGGCGTGCCCCTCTTCCAAGAGCAGCTGATGCAGATCGCCATCGATGTGGCCGGGTTCACCCCGACCGAAGCCGACGAACTGCGCCAGGCGATGAGTGCCAAGCGGTCGGGGGAACGGATGGCCCGTCTCCGCGATCGGCTGTTCGCCGGCATGGCCGCCCGGCAGGTCTCGACCGAGGTGTCCGAGCAGGTGTACGCAGCGCTGGCCGCCTTCGCCAACTTCGGATTCCCCGAGAGCCACTCCGTGGCCTTCGCCCACCTGGTGTACTCCACCGCCTGGTGCAAAGTGCACTACCCCGCCGCCTTCACCGCCGGGCGGTTGAACGCCCAGCCCATGGGGTTCTGGTCCCCTCAGAGCCTGGTGGCCGACGCCAAACGCCACGGGGTGACCGTCCGGCGTCCGGATGTGAATGCCGGTCAGGCCGATGCCAGCCTCGAGGAGATCGGACCCGAGCACCAGCGGAACGGCGCGGGATCCACCGGTCCCGCCATACGCCTGGGACTGTCGTCGGTGCACGGCATCGGGAGCGAGACGGCGACGAGGATCGCCGAAGCAGGCCCGTGGTCGAGCATGGAGGACCTGGTCCGCCGGGCGGACGTGACCCGCCCGCAGCTGGAGGCACTGGCCACGGCGGGAGCGCTCGACAGTCTCAGCCCCGATCGCCCCCGACAAGGCAATGGCCCACCGCCCGGGCCGGCCCGGACCGGCCCATCGACACGTGGGCCGAATCGACGGTCGTTGGTGTGGGGCGCGGGCGCGGCCTCCCAGGCCACTGCGGACCGGCTCCCGGGTGTGGTCACCGGATCGGACCCCCCGTCCCTCCCCCTCCCCACCCGGTGGGAGGAGGTGGCCGATGACCTGTGGTCCCTCGGCATGACGCCGGACACCACCGCCATGGAACTGGCCCGTGATCGGCTGAACCGGCGTGGGGTCCTCCCCACCGAGGCGCTGCGATCGAGGGCGACCGGGGACCGGATCACCGTGGGCGGTGTGGTGACCCACCGCCAGCAACCCGAGAGCGCGCACGGTGCCGTCTTCTTGAACCTCGAGGACGAGACCGGCATGGTCAACATCGTCTGCTCCCGTGGCGCCTGGCTCCGGTGGAAGCCGGTGGCCCGGTCGTGCCCGGCCCTGCTGGTGCGAGGGCGGATCGAACGGTCCGAAGGGTCGATGACCCTGGTGGCCGAGCGATTCGATCCCCTCGACCTCGGCCCGGTCCCCTCATCGAGGGATTTCCGTTGAGCCCGCGGACGCCCAGCCTCAGACAAATACCCGACCTGGCGCTACAGAAGTGCCCCGCCAACGTCGATAGATCCCACATCGAATCATTCATCGACCGGTTGAGCACAACCGCTCCACCTCAGACCAGCCCTATCCACAGCACCGCCGGACGACCTGGCCATCGGCGTCCCTCCATCCGGCGTCGCACCGACAAGCACGATCAAACCGACAAGAACGCAACAGCAGGAGGCTGCGGATCATGAGTGGGCAGATCATCGCCACCATCAATCTCTCCCTCGAACTGGTCGCACTCCTCGTGGGGGCGTCGATGCTCCTCGGCGCCTTCGACATCATCCGCCAACCCGGGCGGGTATGGCAGCAGGCCGGGGAGAGCAAGCCCGCCTACCTCATCCTCGTCCTCCTCCTTCCCATCGTCGGCCTCGCCCTCTACGCCTTCATGGCCCGACCCAAGCTCGTGGCGCTGGCCGCCGCCGGACCCACGGCCCCTCAGCCCTCCGACCCGCCCGATGCGGGCGTCGACGAGATCCACCACCGAGACGACCGGGCCGCGACGACGCCGGTTCCCCTCGGATCGGAGAGCGCCGAACAGGTGGTCGGGCCCTTCGAGGAGCCGGTGGCCAAGGAAGCCACGCCGTCCGCCCAGTCCGGGCCCGTCGAGATCAGCACCACCTTCTTCAGCAACAAGGGGAGCCGCACGGCCCGCGCCCGCCGGAGCCTGGTCCTGTCCCGCCGCCCGAAGCAACCCGCCGGCCTGGCCGTCGAGGACAGCGTCGAGGACGTCGTCGAGGTCCCGACCGACGTCAGCAACAAGGGGAGCCGCACGGCCCGCGCCCGCCGGGGCCTGGTCCTGTCCCGACGCCCGAAGCAACGCGCCGGCCTGGCCGTCGAGGACAGCGTCGAGGACGTCGAGCAGGTCGAGGACAACGTCGAGGACAACGTCGAGGACAACGAGGTCCCGACCGACTTCAGCAACAAGGGGAGCCGAAGGGCCCGCTCGCGCCTGGGCCTCATCCTGTCCCAACCACTGGGCCGCCGCCCGAAGCAACGCGCCGGCCTGACCGTCGAGGACAGCGTCGAGCATGTCGAGCCAGTCGAGGACAACGTCGAGGCCACCGAGCTCCCGACCGCTCCCGCCGGCTGGAAGACCGATCCTTCCGGACGGCACCAGATCCGCTACTGGGACGGATCTCACTGGACGGAGCACGTTGCCGATGCCGACAACCAGGCGACCGTCAACCAGCCGAGTGACGACCAGCCGGGTGATGACCAGACGAGTGACGACCAGACGGAGGAGTCGGCCGGCTCCCGTCCCCGCGCCCGCTCCCGACGACTGGCTGTCCCCTACCGGCGCTGACGGGCCAACCGGCTGAGCCTCGCCACCAGCACCTCGAGCACCAGATCCCCAGAGAGCGCAGTGGTGCCTCGCAGACCGAGGTCGGCTTGGGCCAGCAGCTGGATGGCCCGACCGATCCGCGCCGTCCCCAATCGCCGCGACTGGGCCAGGGCCTTCTTGGCCGGGTACGCACTCCGCAGTCCCAACAGCCGGGCAGCCTCCTCAGGCGAGGTCGCCCCCGCGCCGTCCAGGCGCAGCATCTGGCGATAGTGCCGGTGGAGAACCGACATCACCACCAGGGGATGGGAATCACCGGCCTCCAACATCCGGTGGAGCACGGTGAGCGCCTTGGCCGTCTCGCCGGCGTCGATCGCATCGGTGAGGTCCCAGGGGGCCAGAGCGCCGGCCGCACCCAGAAAGGGCTCGAGGTCGTCGAGTGACACCGTGGCCCCGACCCCGTAGGCGGCAGCCAGGGTGACGAGCAGGCCCTCGAGCCGACCCATGTCCTCGCCGAGGTGCTCGGACAGCTGGGCGGCGGCCGGGCCCTCCAGGCGGACGGGGCCGCCCTTCAAGTGATCGGCCAACCACTGGGACCTCGCCCTTCCCGTCCCTACCGAGGTGTCCACCACCTCACCGACCGCGCCAGCCGTCTTGACGAGCGCTTGGGGGATGGTGCCACTGCCGCCGACCAGCACCAACGCCGTGGTGGGCAAGGGGTCGTCGAGGTACTCCACCAGTCGTTTGGCGTCGCCGGATGTCAGCTGGCCCGCCTCGCGCACCACCACCACCCGCCGATCGACCAGGAAGGCAGGCGTCGTGCAGGCGTCGATGACCGCCCCCACGTCGAATTGGTCGACACCCGGGCCCCCGAACTCCTCCACCATCAGCGACGGGTCGCCCCCATCGACCAGACGCTCGGTGAGGCCGTGGGCGGCCTGGGCCACCAGGGAGGGGTCGTTCCCCTTGACCAGATAGACCGCCCGGGCGGCGGTGTCGGATCCGGCAGAGACGGCGGCGGCCTTGGTCGCACTCATGGCCCGAGCCACACTATGAGCCCACCGATGCGCCGGCTTCGTCCCGCGCCGCCTCGATGGCGCCCAGGGTGGCGCACACCTGGCGGTGGGCGGCGACGTCGTGCACCCGGATGATCCGACAGCCGAGGGCGGCCCCCAGCGCGGTGGCAGCCAACGACGCCTCGGCCCGGTCACCGATCTCCAGGCCCAGGATCGCCCCGAGGAACGTCTTGTTCGACGCCGACAGCAGTAGCGGATGTCCGAGGGAGGCCAGCTGGTCCGAGCTCCGCAGCAGCAGCAGTGACTGCTCGGCCGTCTTGCCGAGGTCGAGGCCGGCGTCGAGGACGATGCGGTCGGGGGCCAGCCCAGCTGAGCGCGCCCGTGACACCCGCTCGAGTAGGTACGTTCTCACCGCGTCGACCACGTCGTGGTACACAGGCTCCGGATCGGGGATGCGGGGACCGAGCCGGATGTGGGTGGCCACCACGGTGGCTCCGGCGGCGGCGGCGGCCTCGAGGAACCGCGGATCAGAGAAGCCGCTGATGTCGTTGCCCATCACCGCGCCGGCGGCATAGGCCTCCTTGGCCACCGACGCCCTCCAGGTGTCGACCGAGAGGGCGATGTCGAAGCGGGCCCGAAGGGCCTCGATGGCGGGAACGACCCGGTCGAGCTCCTCGGCCTCATCCACGACCGGGCCAGGTCCGGCCTTGACCCCACCCACATCGAGGAGGTCGGCGCCGTCGTCCACCATGGTCTCGGCCCGACGGACCAGATCGTCGAGCGCGAACGTCGCCCCGTGGTCGTAGAAGGAGTCAGGGGTGCGATTGAGGATGCCCATGACCAGGGCCCGGTGGGTGATGTCGAATGTCTTGTCCCCGAGGGCCAACTTGTTGGCACGCACGGCAGGGACGCTATCGGGCTGTCGGGCCGTACCGGGCGGCGGCGCCACCCGAGCACGGGCCCTCAGTCAGAACAGTCGGGCCGCCAGCGCCTTGCGGTACTCGGTGGTCCGGGAATCATCGGGGCCCAGGGTCTCCAACAGATCGACGAACTCCTGGCGGGCGACCGGGTCCTCGCGGACCCGGTCGAGCAGCCCGTCCAACAGCCGTTCGACCCCGACGGCATCCACGTCGACCTGCTGGGAGACCAGGCGGGCCTCGGCCGACAGCCGCCGGGTCTCCGGGGTCTCGGGGATCCGACCGAGCAGGGCGATGGCCTCGTCGGACTCACCCCGGCCGATCATCATGGAGGCCAGCGCGGCGATGGCGCCCTCATGATCGGGTTGCAGCTCGAGCGCCTTGCGCAGGGGCTCCTCGGTCCCCGAACTGACCCCCTCGGCCACCAGTCGATCGGCTTCCGATGGCTGCGGGGCCAGTCTGGCGACGAACTCCTCGACCACGGCCTCGGGCTGGGCGCCGATGAACCGGTCCACCACCTTGGCGTCCTTCAGTGCGAAGACGGCGGGGATCGACTGCACCTGAAAGCTCCCTGAGATCGCCGGGTTCTCGTCGACGTTGACCTTGGCCAGCGCCACCGCCCCGTCTGTGGCCGCCACCACCCGCTCGATGATCGGCCCGAGCGTCTGGCACGGCCCACACCACGGCGCCCACAGGTCCACCACCACCGGGACCTCGGAGGACCGCTGGAGCACCTCTGCTTCGAACGTGGCATCAGTGACGTCAATCATCTGCTCGACCATACCGGGACCGATTCGGCCGTCGGCCACCCTCGGGCGGGCCGACCACGATGAGCGCAGAGTCGGACGGGTTGCGCCGCCCCCAGGACGGGCCGCGGGCCGGTGTTCCGGGCCTGCCCCGATGCCGTATCGCGGCGCGGGTAGCGTCGTACGGCATGGGAGCTGGCCCGCCGACCGCCGAGATCGCCGTCGAGGGAGTCGATCGTGAGGGGGTCACCGCCTGGCTGTCCGCCACCATCCCCTCGGCCGAGCCCCCGTTCAGCTTCGAACTGATCGCCGGTGGTCGTTCCAATCTCACCTATCGGGTCACCGATCGATCGGGGAAGTCCTACGCGCTCCGACGTCCACCGGTGAGTCACGTGCTTCCCACCGCCCACGACATGAAACGGGAATACACGGTGATCACCGCCCTGGTCCCTACCCGCGTCCCGGTACCGCGGACCTTGGGGCTGTGCACCGACGAAGCGGTCAACGGCGCACCCTTCTACGTGATGTCGTTCGTCGAGGGCCACATCGTCCGTGACGAGCGGGCCGCGGCCGAATTGAGCGAAGCCGGCCGGGCCCGGGCAGGCGACTCGCTGATCGACACGCTGGCCGAGCTCCACTCCGTGGATGTCGACGCCGTGGGTCTCGGGGACTTCGCCCGGCGCGACAGCTACATCGCCCGGCAACTCAAGCGGTGGCACGGGCAGTTCAGCCAGTCGACTCTGGACGGCCAACCCGGGCCGGCAGTCGTCGACCGGGTGCACGAGCTGCTCGCCGCCCGGATCCCCGAGCAGCAGGGCGTGGCCATCGTCCACGGCGACTACCGATTGGACAACACCGTCCTCGATGACGACGGCAACGTCCGGGCCATCCTCGACTGGGAGATCTGCACGCTGGGCGATCCGTTGGCCGACCTCGGGCTGCTGTCGGTGTACTGGGCGGAGCCCGAGGACGGCGATCCGGCCCTCCTCGGGGTCGCCCCGACCACCCTGCCGGGATTCGCCCGGCGGGCGGACCTGCTGGCCCGCTACGCGGCGGCGTCCGGGCGCGACGTGTCGCAGATCGCGTACTACCGGGCGTTCGGATTCTGGAAGTTGGCCTGTATCCTCCAGGGGGTCCACGTGCGCTACGCCGGTGGCGCGGCTGCTGGCGACCGCTCCGGTGTGGAGCAGTTTGCCGCCCATGTCGGGCGACTCGGTGAACGGGCACTGGCCGAAGTGGAGTCTCTGTGACCGATCGCAAACCGACATCCCTGTACGAATTCGATCCGGAGTGGGGCGAGCCTGTCGACGTTCGGCTGTCCCGGCCCGTGCTCGTCGTCGCCCTCGAGGGATGGGTGGATGCGGGGATGGGTGCGTCGGCGGCGATCGCCGAGCTGTTGACCTCGTCACCGACCACGATCGTCGCCTCCTTCGACACCGAGTTGCTGGTCGATCAGCGCGCCCGCCGCCCGATCGCCCGCCTGGTGGATGGCGTCACCACCGAGCTGACCTGGCCGGCCATCCGCTTGGTGGCGGGAAAGGACCGGGTGGGAGCGGACATCCTGTACCTCACCGGTCCCGAGCCGGATTTCCGGTGGCCGACCTTCATCGATGCCGTCGTAGGGCTGACTCGGGACCTCCAGGTCCGCACGGTGGTCGGGCTCGGCGCCTTTCCGGCGCCCACCCCACACACCCGGCCGGTCCGCCTGGCCTCGACGGTCCCTCCTCAGTCGGTGGAATTGGCAGGACGGGTGGGCACCGTGCACGGGACGCTCGAGGTCCCGGCCGGCGTGCAGGCCGCGCTCGAGGTCTCCCTCGGCAAGGCCGGCATACCGGTGATCGGGCTGTGGGCCCGGGTTCCGCACTACGTGTCAGCCATGCCCTATCCCGAGGCCAGCGCAACCCTGATCGAGGGGCTGTGCGCCGTGACCGGAACGGTGCTCGACACAGCCTCCCTCCGCGGGGCCGGCGAGGCGTCGAGGCAACAGGTGGACGAGCTCATCGGGGCCAATCCCGACCACCTGGAGATGGTCCGCCGCCTCGAGGCCGCCCTCGACTCAGAGGAGACCACCGGGGGCCTCGACATCGAGGTACCCAGCGGCGACGAGATCGCCGCCGAGCTCGAACAGTTCCTCAGAGGCGAAGGCCACTGACGGGCTGGGTGATCACCGGCAGTCCCGAGTTGCGGCTGTGGACGACGTGCCGGGTGTAGATCGAGAGAAACAGCAGCGAGGCGACCGCCACCACCATGACGATGGTCACCATCAGCCACAGTCGGGCCCGTCGCTGCCGATCGGCCGCCGAGAACGGCGGCCGATTCGATGAGATGCGGGGGCCGGATGGACTGCGGCCGTTGCGCGGCGTCGCCCCCGCCGCCCTGGTGAACACCGGAAGCTCGGTGACGATCCGGTTCATCTGCTCGATGGTGGTGGCCGAGGCCAGGTCGCCCAGCCGCATCTCGTAGTCGTAGGGTGCCAGCAGCCCGCGCTCGGCGGCGCGGTCGAGCAGAATCCCGTAGCGGGTCCGGTCCTCATCGGTCACCGTCCCTGAGTCACCGGCAATGGCGGAGCTTCCTCCCGTCGGGCCCTGCGGAAGGTCGCCACGGCTGGCGGCGGGCGATTCCCACCGGACGTCGGAGCCCTCGGCCACGGCCCACTCGGGGACTGGACGGGCTCCCTCCCGCGGTGCCGGGGTGGGCGTCGGCTCGTCCGACGCCGGACGACCAGGAGTCAGAGGATCGGCCACCCGCAAATTCTGGGACGCGCGCCGTCGATTGCGCAACCCGACGTCCCATTCCCGCCGATACCTCCGGCCTGGTCCCCGGGCTACCGTGGCATCCCATGGACGTGGACGGGGGTCTCGGGTTCGACCCGAGTGGAGCCATCGAATCGGCGGTACTGGCCGAGCGGGTCGGGTACGACGGCATCTGGTCGGCCGAGACCAGCCACGACCCCTTCCTTCCCTTGGCCTTGGCTGCCGAGCACACCGAACGCCTCAAGCTCGGAACGGGCATCGCCGTGGCCTTCGCCCGCAACCCCATGAATCTGGCGGTGACAGCCAACGACCTCCACGCCCTCTCTCATGGCCGGTTCATGCTGGGCCTCGGGTCACAGATCAAGCCGCACATCGAAAAGCGGTTTTCGATGCCGTGGTCCCATCCGGCGCCGCGGATGCGTGAGTTGATCCTGGCCATCCGGGCCATCTGGGCCAGTTGGTCCGACGGGAGCAGGTTGGCCTTCCGGGGGGAGTTCTATCGCCACACCCTGATGACGCCGATGTTCGACCCGGGACCCAACCCCTACGGCAACCCGGACATCTTCCTGGCCGCGGTGGGCGAGAGGATGACCGAGGTGGCCGGCGAGGTCGCCGACGGCATGCTGGCCCACGGATTCACCACCGAGCGGTACCTGCGCGAGGTGACCGTGCCGGCGCTCGAACGGGGCCTGTCGGCCGGCGGCAGGGCCCGATCCGAGATACAGATCTCCTATCCGGGCATGGTGGTCACCGGCGAAAACGAGGCCGGCTTCGAGAAGGCCGCCAAGGCGGTCAAGGCGCAGCTGGCCTTCTACGGTTCGACACCGGCGTACCGGCCTGTCCTCGACCTGCACGGGTGGGGGGACCTCCAGCCCGAGCTCAACACGCTGTCGAAACGGGGCGCCTGGGACCAGATGGCCGATCTCATCGATGACGAGATGCTCAACACCTTCGCCGTGGTGGGTGAGCTCGACGACATCGCCGGCCAGGTCCTCGGCCGGTTCGGGGGGCTCGTCGATCGCTTCAACTTCTACGCCCCTTACGCCATGGATCCTGAGCGGTGGGCCGAGGTGCTGGCCGGATTCAAGTAAGCGGGCCGCCCGCCATCGAGGAGGGTGGGCGCCGGCGAGTCCTCTTCGGCCCGCCGTCAGATCACGACGTTGACCAGTTTCGGCGGACGGACGATGACCCGGCGGGGTGAGCGGCCCCCCAGGGCCTCGACCACCGCAGCGGACCCCAGTGCCAGTGCCTCGGCCTCGGCCTCGGAGATGTCCGGTGCCACCTCGATCCGATCCCGCACCTTGCCGTTGATCTGCACCACCATGGTCACCGACTCCTCGGCGGCCAGCTCGGGGTCGGCAACCGGCCACGGATGCAGATGGACTTGATCACCGTGCCGGCGCTCCCAGGCCTCGGCGGCCAGGTGCGGCGTCATCGGTGCCAGCAGAAGCAACAGGGTGTCGACGGCCTCGTCGAGGATCTGCGCCTGACCATCGTGGCGCGCATAGGGATGGAGGAGGTTGACGAACTCCATGCAGGCGGCCACCGCGGTGTTGTACGACCAGCGCTCGAAGTCCCGAGTGACCCGGTCGATGAGCCGGTGGGTGGCCCGACGGACCTCGAGGTCCTCGGGGGTGAGCGGCCCTTCCTCCAACAGCGGAACGCCTTCG
>DASZGT010000368.1:0-9258 GCA_035938575.1 Acidimicrobiales bacterium | reverse complement strand
AGACCGTCTGCGCCGCCACTCGGGCGCTGACGGTCCCGTCGCCCGTCAACGACTGCCACACATAGTGGAACGCATCGGTGGTCCCGGTGATGTCGGCCCCGCCACCTTGAATGGTCCACGTCCCGGTGGTGGGGGCGAACGTCTGAGTCCCGGCCGGGGTCGGATTGCCGATGTCTGCGCAGGTCCACCCGGCCGGGCACGGCACCGGGGGCAGCGGTGCCGGTGGTGTGGTCGTGAGAACGACCGGTCCCATGGTGGCGGAGCCCAACTGCGTGTCGTCGTGAGACGTCACCGCCAACCCGGCCAAGGGAGTGGAGCCGAGGCCCACGGCCGCCTTCGAGCCGGCAATGGGGCTCCAGACGTAGCCGTCGTTTGATCCATAGGTGACGGCGGTGCCGTTCGACACGGCCACCCAGAGATGGGCCGGCACCGCCCCCGGACTGCTGAGCAGGGCGGTGGTTGCTCCGCCCAGGGTCGATCGCTCTTGGACGACGATCCCGTTCCCAGGCGTGACGAAGGCGGCATAGTACGCCGATCTCGGGTCGGTACTGGCCCGCACCATCACCCCTGCTTTGGCGGCCGGATTCGTGTCGGTCTGCGACGTGACGTCGGCGGCCACTCCCCCGTCACCGGGGAGCGTCTGCCAGAGAAAACGGAATTGGTCCGAGCCACCGTTGATGTCCGCTCCTCCGCCCTTCAGCGTCCAGGTCCCGGTGCCCGAGTCGAACGACTGGCTTCCCGCCAGGGAAGGATTCCCGATGTCGGCCGAGCTCCAACCCGCAGCCGTGCCATCGACCCAGAGCACGGTCGTCGAGTTGGATGCAAAGCTCCCGACCGTGGTCACGGCGGCGTTGACCACGTCTTCACCCTGCCCCGATCCGGTGTAGGTGAAGGCGGCGTGGCCGCTGCCGTCAGTGATGGAGCGGCCGGTCTGGCCCGCGTCAGGACCGCTGACCACACTGAACCCCACGGGCGTATTGGGTAGCCCGGTGCCGGCACCGTCGAGCAACGTGGCCGTCTCGGTGACCTCGTGCCCTTGAAACGCCGTGGCAGTGGCGGCACCGAGGGTGAGCGTGGCGCTGGTGGAACCGGACGCACCGATGGGGCGCCACTGCTCCGATTCGTTGTGCTTCGGCGAACACTGCCCCGGATCGATTCCGCCGGTGTCCAGCACATGGGTGCTGTCAACGAGGGTGGTGGCGACCCCGGCCACGGAGAGGGTCACCGTGGGCGGGACAGAGATCGGCGTGCAGCTGCTCGGGAATCCGGATGTGTCGAAGTTGTCGAACCCGGGGTTGGCATTGGGCGGATTGGCCACCAGGATCACGCTCTGACCGGGCGGGACCGTGAACGATCCCCACAGGTTGTTGAACACCTTTCCACCGGGAAGGGACGAATGGTCATCGACGGAGACGTTGCTGACCGTGACCGGGCTGGCGCCACTGTTGTCGAGCCGAATGGCGCCGGTGTCATAGCACGCGGCCAAAGTGCCGCATGCCGCCTGACCCGGAACGGTGCCGCCCAGGAACACGGTGTTGGGTGTCCCGGCCCAAGGGGTGGGAAAGTCGCTTGGGCTCGGCGTGATTGTTTCCTTGTCCTCGGCATAGCCAACGAAGACCGACAGCCCGCCCGCGGTGCTGGTAGCTGCTGCGGTTTGCGCTGGGAGCGACGTCACGGTGGGGATGACAACCAAGGAAAGGATGGAGAGTGCGAGAAGCCAGCGCCAGATGGGATTCAATCGCATTGACGACTCCTCGCTCGTTGGTGCCGGGCCCAGGCCCTGCCCCTCCTGTGCCGTCCTCCGCCCCCCGTCGGCCTCTGGCGCGGCACGCTCGGGCTGCCACCGAGGGAACCACGGCTCGGAGAGGGTGTCAAGCGGGACGGAGGTTGCAGCAGCCCGGGTCCGGCCTGCACGGGATCAAGCAAGTGACGTCAGACAATCTGACCGCTCCTTGTGTTCCACCGGGCGGCCTCCGCCGCAGCTGACGGCATACTGAGGGGATGGCACCTTTGCCGCTGGCCCGACACCTTGTTCGAGCCAAGGATCTCGCCGATGCCCGATACTACGAATCGCTGTCAGTGCGCGATCTGGCTGCCGCCGCGGGTCTTTCGCAGGCCTATTTCAGTCGCCAGTTCAAGCAGACCTTCGGCGAGTCGCCCCATCAGTACCTGCTGACTCGTCGCCTCGAGCGGGCAGCGAGCCTGCTTCGCACCACCGACTGGTCAATCGCCCACATCTGCTTTGCCGTCGGCGCACAGAGCGTCGGTTCGTTCACCACCAGCTTCCGTCGGATGTTCGGCCAGACCCCGCTGGCCTATCGCGCCATGTACCCGCCCGCCGAGTGGCACGTCCGCATTCCCCGCTGCGTCGCGCAGGCCTACGGTCGTCCGCAAAACCGCACGTTTCGAGAAGACGGCGTGACTGCAGCACCTTAAGCTCGGCCTCATACCGAAAACGCAGGAGGACCGATGATCAAGATCGCCAATGCACAATTTTGGGTCCACGATCAGGACGAGGCGCTCGCCTTCTACACGCAGACCCTCGGCTGGGAGGTTCGCGCCGATGTGACCATGGAGGCGTGGAACTTCCGCTGGCTCTGCGTGGGCCCCGCGGGCCAGCACGACGTCGGGCTGGTGCTGATGCCCGTCCCCGGGCCTCCGATGCTCGACCCCGATAGCAGTGCATCCCTCGCCGAGCTGGTGGCGAAGGGCGCAGGTGGCACCTTGTTCCTCGAGACCGACGACTGTGAGGCCAGCTATAAGGAGCTCTCGGCCCGAGGCATCTCGTTCAACGACCCGCCCACGGCCCAGGCCTACGGCATCGACACGTCCTTCCGGGATCCGTCGGGCAACAACATCCGGCTCACCCAAGTGCTGGAATTTGATCCGAGCCGGAGCTGATCACCTCGAGTTGCGCCAACCTTCCCGTCAACGGCCTCGCCGGGCTACCCGGGCAGTCTGTTCCCGGGAGCGAGTTCGAAGCTGTCGAACGAGAACGGTGGCGAGACGGTACATCCGACCAGTGACCACGCCCCCGAACTCCGAGCTCGTTGCCACGCCCCTGCCGGAACGACGGCCTGCGGCTGCTGTCCGACACGCAGATCGGGACCCAGCAGGGAGGTCCGTGTTGCACCTTGGCGGCCGATCTCGTTGACGCTGAGCTCAAGTGGTGCTCCCGCATAGAAGTGCCAGATCTCGGCGCGTTCGTGGACGCGGTGCCAGGCCGATTGCTCTCCGGCCCGGAGCAGGAAGTAGATGGCTGTTCCGGCATCATCCGCCCATGTCTCGCGATAGTGACCGCCTTCCGGGTGGGGAGCGAGAGCCAGCGAGACGATGAGGGCGTCAGCATCCATGCCCAGATTGTTGCAGCTCTCACTTCTGCACTCCCACGAGCATTCCGCCAGTGGTCTCCAGCGTTGGGCGGGACAGGGGCCAAACCGGGCCGAGACCATGCCCTCCGGGCCCGATCTCGATTTCTTCGAAGAAGTCAGTCGAATTCGATCGGATGACTCCGTCACTCCGATAGACGGTGCCGCTGGGGTGCCGCTCAGGAGGAGGAAGACCATCGTGCCGCATCCCGTGATTCACGCCGAGATCCGCTCGCAGGACCCCGATCAGACCCGAAAGTTCTTCGCCGACCTGTTCGGTTGGAAGGTGGCCGCCGAAGGCGCATTCCCCGGCTACACCTTCATCGACACCGGTGTCGAAGGCGGAACCTTCGTTGCCATCAGCCCTCGCCAGGCCGCCGAGGACGAAGTGCTCTTCTTCGTTGGCGTCGAAGACGTCGCCGCCACACTGAAGAGGGCTGAGGGCCTGGGTGGGACCATCATCCAACCCGAGCAGCGAGTGCCCGGCACCAGGTTCGGGGTCTTTGCCGATGCCCAGGGACACAAGGTGGGAGTGGCGGCCACCGGGTAGTCATCCCGGCTCGGCCGTGGACTCCACTGACGGTAGCCAGTCGCCCGGCTCGGTCGCCGCTCCGCCCACGCCGGCGCCGGAGCGGCTCACCGGGGTCGGTTGCCCAGCGACAAGTCCGGACACTCATGAGCATCCGGGGTGCGCCGGTGCGGAAAGCGCGACAGGGTGGTCGGGGCCCACTACGGGCAACCGGCGATTCCCGGTGGGCCGCTGGCGCGGCATGATTGGACCATGGACAAGGCCGTCCGGGACTACATCGAGGCTATTCCCCCCGAGTACCGACCCCTATTCGACCGCATCGACCGGTTGGTGTTCGACGCATTCCCGGCCGCGACCGTGGGGATTTCGTACAAGATGCCCACCTACAGGGTCGAGAAGCATCGCCTGTTCGTCGGTGTGTGGAAGCACGGAGTTTCGATCTACGGCTGGCCACAGGGTGGAGCCGACAGCTTCATCGCCCGCCATCCGACGCTCAGGACCAGCAAAGGCACCATCCAACTCCGAGTCGACGACGGGACAGCCGTCACCGACGACGAAATCCGGGACCTTGTGCGTTCCGCCCTCGGCGAGCAACCAACACGGCAAACGAGCGGGTAGGGCACGCCCCGCCCATACCCACCCCGGGTCGCCCGTGTCGCGCCATTCGCCGCGTCAGAACTCCATAGGCTGGGTGGCATTCACGCCGTACCTGGTGTTCCGGAATGACCACAAGTGGTGTCGAGCTCCACGTCATCTGGCACTGCTCGGAGCTTTCGAGCAGTGAACACGCCTCGTTACTCGAAAGCGAAGACGGCTATCGATTTGAGGGCGTTGTTGTAGTCCCGCTCGGAGACCTTCCGTGCCACATCGACTACGCCGTCTCTGTGGACCACAGGTGGCGTCCCACGGAGGCCCAGGCGACGATCGTGACGCCCTTGGGGATTCGAGAGATCGACCTCCGATCCCATCCCCCGGACGGGTGGGAATTGGACGGCATGCCGGCGTCGCACCTTCGGGACTGCGACGATATCGATCTCGGCTGGACGCCCGCCACCAATACCATTCCGATCCGCCGACTAGGGCTCGAAGTCGGTGAAGCGTCGAACATCACCGCTGCGTGGGTACGGTTTCCGGAGCTGGACGTCGTCGGCAACCGGCAGAGGTACACGCGTCTGGCGACCGACCGTTGGCGGTACGAGTCGGGTGACTACGACTTCGAGCTCGTCACGGATGCTGCGACCGGGCTCGTTCTTGCCTATGGGGACAACCTGTGGCGGGCATCAGCGATCTCGCTTGGGTGAGCCGACCAGGCAACCGTTGTCTGACACGGCACTAGTTCTTCACCGTGATGCCGATGGCAGCGCTGGTGGCACTGACCCCAGTGGTGTCGTAGGCGACGCTTTGGAGGAAGTAGGTCCCGTTCGCCACTGTGGTGGAATCCCAACGGTAGAGCCAGCCGTACGTCGTCGACGTGGCGGTGCCGATGAGCACATTGTTGAGTGCCCCTCCGGTCAGATGGAACTCAACCCTGTTGATGCCGATGGCGCTGGAGGCACCGGCGTCCAGCCACTGACTCCCCTTCACCGTGGCTCCGTTCGGCGGGGCCGCCACCTGGGTGGCGGGAGGCGTGGTGAAGGCGAAGACCCTGTCGGATGCAGGTGCGAGAAGCAGTCCGTCCCCAGCCGAGGGGGTCGGGAAGTGGTTCGCCTCATTGCCCAACGGGAATTGACGGACGGGGGAACCGGTGGCCGGATCAAGACCGAAGAGCGTGGTTCCGCCGATCGTCCAGATCGTCCCGCCGGCGATGATGGGCGGCCCTGCCGACCCGCTCGACGTCTGCCAGAGACGAGTGAGCGAGGGCGGCGACGCCCCAACCCTCACGGCCACGATTCCGCCGCTGCAAGGGGCGTATACGATGCTGTTGGCGAAGGCGTCACCGCCATCGACCACGCCCCCGCACAAGGAGGGAAGCTGTGCGACCTGGCCGCCGATGCCACCGAGCGCCGATTGCTTGAGCAGGTAGCCCGTTCCCGATTTCCCGGCTTGAAAGACGAGGCCGTTGGGAAGCACGGCCGGCGACGAGGAGCCCAAGTCGGCATCGGTGAGATTGTCCTGAGTCCAGCTTCCGGGAGCGAAGTACTGGAGGAGTGACAACGACGAGGACAGCTCCAGAACCCCGTCGCTGTCGTCGTAGGGATCTCCCGTATGGGTGTTCGATCCGTTGCCGGTCGCCAGCCAGATGTTGCCCTGGCCGTCGACGATGGGGGCGGCACCACCCATCCAGATGGCTCCCTGACTCTGTCCCGGGCCGGAGTCGACCTGAAACGTCCTGGCCGCACCACCGGCCTCCGGCACCGCCACCAGCCACCCGTGGTAGGTCGAACAGTCTCCGGAATTTCCGCCGAATCCGAAGACCACTTGGCCGGCGTCGAGGGTGAGGGCTGCCCGCTGGAGCTGCGCCTTCGGAAGCGAGCCCGGCGGATCGACCGCCTGGTTCAACAGGACGGCCCCGTCAGACAAGTTGAGGCCGAAGAGATGGTGTTGGATGAGGCCGCCGACGAGTTCGTCAGCCACCACAAAGATCTCGTTGCGCGATGTGTCGACCACCGGCGTGGAGGTGATGCCCACCGTGGGGCTGATGTCCCCGCAGGGAAGATCGCCCGCCGGTACCGCCGTCCCGACGGTGGTGGACCAGACCACGGCACCAGTCGCAGCCGACAGGGCCACGACCGCATCGCTCTCGGTGGCCACGAAGACATTGGTCCCCACGACCAGGGGCTCGCCGTACAATTTTCCGCCGAGGCTCGCCGACACCCAGGCTTGATGAGCGGGAGTGTACGAGCTGCCGGAACTGTCCATGCCGGATCCGGTGAGGTCGCCGTGGTACACCAACCAGTTACAGGAGGAAAGTGTGAGGACGAGGAAGGACATCGCAACACAACGACCAACGATCCGACGGTGACGGCCTCTCTCGGCCGGACGTGGATCCGGGGATCCGCTGGAAGATGCACTCGGAGAATGGTGTCTTTGCATGTGGCAACCCCTCACCCTTACCGCATATGCGACGATTTGCCGGATAGGCGACGCCATCGCATTTGACGTCCTTGCGCTCGTGTCTGGGTGGCATCCTCGTCGCCACTACGTCGGTTGGCAGTTGTACGGAGCATCGGAATCGGCCGAGCGTAAGATGGCACGGAACCCGTCGCGGGTTCAAGTCGCCCACAGTTCACACGGTGATGTCGCACTCGATCTGACCTTGGCGTGTCTGCGCTCTCGTTCCGATTCGAGCGGACCCGCCCCTGACGGAGAGGAGGAGCGTGCCCCAAGTCGAGCTCGACGACGTCTCCCTCGCCTACCAGGTCGTCGGTGACGGCGAACCCCTCCTGCTCGTAGCCGGCTGCGGGCAGCCTGCTGCCGCCTTCCAGATCGCTCTCGCCCCGGCGCTGGCCGAGGCCGGCTACCGGGTGATCCTCTTCGACAACCGTGGCGTGCCGCCGAGCTCCCTCCCGCCGGCCCCCTACTCGGTGGGCCAGATGGCGGACGATGCCCTTGGCCTCCTCGACCACCTCGGCATCACCGGCCCGGCCCGAATCGCCGGTCACTCGCTCGGCGGCTGGATCGCAGAGACGCTCGTCATCGACCACCCCGAGCGGATAAGGGCGGCGGCCCTCATGGGGAGCGCCAACCGGCCCACCTCGTGGGAGAAGGCCATCACGAGGCTGGAGCGCGACCTGGCCGCGTCGGCCGTCGAACTGCCTCGGCTCTACTACGCCCTCGAGACCGTCCGGTACCTGCCGTACCACGACCTCCAGAGCGACGAGGTGATCGACGGCTGGTTGGCCCTCATCGCCGACCTCGAGGAGTGGCCGAACCCGGGCCGGCTCGGGCAGTACGAAGCGGCGCTCGCCTGGTCGACCGACCCGGTGCGGACGACCGGTTGGCCGGCCATCACGGTCCCGTGCCTGGTCCTGGGGTTCGAATACGACATCGATTCGCCACCGGCCAGGGCCCGGGAGGCCGCCGAAGCCATCCCGGGAGCCGAATACGCGGAAATCGCCGGGGCCAGCCATCTCGGCTTCTTCACCCACGCGGACGCGGTCGCCGCCGTGCTGCTCGACTACTTCGCTGGGCACTGAGCAGGGCCACTCCCCGCCCCGACGGCGTTCAGTGGACCTCAGGCGCGTTGCGGGTCGCGCCACAGCCGCCAGATGGTCGGGGTCTGGCCAAGCCTGATCTCGTCGATGACGACGAAGCCCGACCGGCGGTACCACGACACATTCTCGTGCTTCTGCGTCTCCGTGTAGGCCGGAGTGCCCTCCGAATCGCATCGGTCGAGGACGGGGCCGAGCAAGGAGGACCCGAGGCCCTGGCCCTGCGCGCCCGGATCGGTGGCGAGCAAGGCCAGGTACCAGTGGGGCTCGACGGGATGTCTCCGCTCCACTTCGTTGAGGAGTGCGGCTGCGGCGCGACGATTGCGCAACCTCAGGAGCAGAGTCGCCGCCCGCAGGTTGCGAGCCAACCGGCTCCGTGGTGATCGTGGGAAGGTACCGGGCCCGAGCCAGCCGGCAAGGCTCCGAGGCCTTTCCCCCACATCTGCCACGTACACCTCGGCCGTGTCGCAGCGGAAATCGGTCATCGCCGCCCGGAAGACGTGCGGCAGCACCCGGTACTCGTCGAGGAGATCCCCGTTGGCGAGGAAATCGAACAAGGGGTCGTGCCAGAACGCTCGGGCCGCCACGGCCACGAGCTCACCGTCGTCGCGCTCGTCCTCCAAGCGGCGGACCGGCGAGTCCCTCAACCCCCGGACCGGTTTCGGGCGAGGTCCTTCCTCAGTTCAGCCACATCGCTCAGGAGCCTTTCCAACAACTGGACGATGTGCGCGTTACTGAACCGGGCTGCTGCGGGAAGCGCCGAGTCGGAGTCCACGGACGAGGTTGCCTCGTACCCGGCCGTGCTCATCACGACGCCGTATTCGAGACCGAGCGTACGAGCCAGGCCGGCCAGGACCCGGGGCGATGGCGTCCGGACCCGGTCCTGCTCCAACTTGTGGACGTAGGCCGTGGAGCAGCCGGCCTCCTCGGCCACATCCTGAAGGGATGCCCCGAGGGCACCGCGGGCGTCCCGCAGGAGCCGACCGAGTGGGGTATCTACTGTAGGGGACATCCTCTCTACTATAGTAGATACGCCCGCAGGTGTCCACCGTCGGCAGCGATCGGAGAAGGTCCCATCGGGGTCACCTATCGTCTTCGGGAAGTGGACGAGGATGCGCAACGCTGGGCTCGCCTCGGGTGGTACGAGGAAGCTGCCACCGGGTCCGAGGATCGGCTGGCCGTCCTGAGGTACCTGACCGGGCGCGGGGCG
>DASZGT010000367.1:0-4912 GCA_035938575.1 Acidimicrobiales bacterium | reverse complement strand
CAGCGACTTCTTCCGCTCGGTGGAGTCAGGCGAGCCCGACTGGGCGAGCTTCCAGGTGGTCACCATGGGGTCACGGGTCTCCGAGGAAGCGGCGCGACTGTTCGCGGACAACGAGTACCAGCGCTATCTGTACCTGCACGGACTCGGCGTCGAGATGGCCGAGGCCCTGGCTGAGTACTGGCACCACCGGATACGCGAGGAGCTCGGATTCGCGGACGAGGACGGGCCCACGTTGACCGGCCTCTTCCGGCAGAAGTACAGGGGCGGCCGCTACTCGTGGGGCTACCCTGCGTGCCCAAACCTGGAGGACAACGCCAAGGTGGTGGACCTGCTCGGCGCCGACCGCATCGGGGTCGACGTGAGCGAGGGATTCCAGCTTCATCCCGAGCAGTCGACCACGGCGATCATCTGCCACCATCCACAGGCCAAGTACTTCGTGGCCTAGCGGCACTCAGCTCGGCCGAGCCCACCACTGGCCCCCGCCGCCGGCCCCGATCGTCCGTGACGTATGGCCCCCGGTTTGCGGCAACGCCAACAAAGTTGGCGCGCCGCCGAGAAATTCAGTGCGAAATGATGACGGGGGTCACTACGATTGGGGACGATGCAGCTCGTCGCTCACTTCCCGTTGGCGGGGGCCATCTCGAGGGGCAACGCAGCGACCTTCGAGACCCGTCTCATCGGGGCCATCATCGTTCTCGGGGTCTTGCTGATGGGCGTCCGGACGTTGCGTTCCTACGACCTGAAGAGGAGGAAGTCGCGAAGCCTCGGGTTCCACCGCTCTGACGGCGATGGCCACTGGGCCCAGGCGCGCGAACCCTCGCGGGTCGCTGAGCAGGAGGTTTCTGTCAACCGATCCCTCTCTCCATCGTTCGTGTCCTCGAGGCGGAGGCGCGGATGGACGGGCGCCAGATCTGATCGGGTCGCTCCCGCGCCGGTGTCGTCGACTCTCTGGGTTGCGAATGGATTTGCCGTCGACGGGGTGCCCGTAGCGGACGGCGCCGGGGCCGAAGCCTCACCGCCTCCTGGAGGTGGGTCGCCCCTGCCGTCGCGCCCCCGCGCACCGCAGCGGTCTCGCGCCCCGAAGGCGCCTCCGCTGGCTTCGACCCTCCCTCGGCTGGAGCTTCCCCCTCCGCCCCAGGGCCCTCCGCCTCCGGGTCAGCTCCAGCGTGGTGGCCAGCCGGGTTGACCGCAACAGGCGGCGGGAGGCTACAGCGCCAAGGTCGCTCCGCCGTCGACCACCAGGGCGGCGCCGTTCACGAATCCCGCCTGTTGAGAACAGAGGAACGCCGTGACGGCGCCGAAGTCCTCCGGGCTGCCCATCACGCCGGTCCCGCCCAGCTGGCGCATGCGGTCGGTGGCGTGAGGCCCCGGACAGACCAGATTCAGGGTGATGCCTGTCCCATCGGTGGCGAGATCCTGGGCCGCGGTCTTGGCCCAGGCCCAGAGCCCGGTTCGGGCCGTATTGGAGAGGGCCAGGGTCGGAAGGGGCTGCACCACCGAATACGAGGAGATGCAGCAGATCCGACCCCACCCCCGGTCGCGCATGATGGGTACCGCCTCCCTGGTCAGCCGAATGGCGGACATCAAGTTGGCCTCGAGGGCTGCGGTGAGCATGGCGTCGTCCAACTCCAGGGCGCGGGAGGCCGGGGGTCCGCCCGCGTTGGCGATCACGATGTCGATGCTGTCGAACCTCTCGACCGTGGCCCGGACCAGCCGGGCGGGGGCCTCTGGATCGGCGATGTCGGCCACCTCGGCCTCCACCTCCGCTCCGCCGGCCCGAAGCGATGCCCGGGCCTCGGCCAGGTGGTCCTCATTGCGGCTCGACAGCATCACCCGCACTCCCTCGGCGGCCAGAGCCGCAGCGGTGGCTCGACCCAGGCCACGCGAGCCGGCCACCACCAGCGCCGTCTTTCCCCTGATGCCCAGATCCATCCGGGCCTCTCAGAGTCCGCTCATGCGTCGACGACGACGAGGCCGTGGTCGGCCGAGTTCAGCGGCTCGGGACTCCCGTCCGCGCCGATCACCACGATGTCCTCCAAACGCATGCCGAACCGATCGGGCCAGTAGATCCCCGGCTCCACCGAGAAGGCATGGCCCGGCTCCAATAGCTCGCTGTTTCCCGAAACCAGGTAGGGCTCCTCGTGCTCTTCGATCCCGATGCCGTGGCCCGTTCGATGGATGAAGAGTCCGCCGAAACCCGCATCGAGGATGATCGACCTCGCTACCTGGTCAACGTGCTCGGCGCTGACTCCCGCCCGGGCCGAGGACACCGCAGCCTGTTGGGCGGTCAGCAGCACCTGGTAGCACTGCTCTATTTGGGGGGACGGTGATCCGGTCATCACGGTGCGGGTGATGTCCGAGCAGTAGCCGACATCGCCGTCGAGCGAGAAGGACCCGCCGAAGTCGCACACCACCGTCTCCCCCCTGCCGATGACACGTCCGCCGGGCTCGTGGTGCGGACTGGCCGCATTGGGCCCGCTGCCGACGATGGCGAAGTTGACGTGCTGGTGCCCTTCCTCGATCAACAGGGTGGCGATGCGGCCCGATACTTCGGACTCCGTGCGACCGACCAGCCCGATCTCGCCTCCCTGCAATTTGGCCGCCACCCGATCGGCGGCGGAACCGGCCATCTGCAACGCCGCCAACTCTGCTTCATCCTTGACGGCCCGAATCGAGGACGTGACGGCCGAGGCCTCGATCCACTCTGCGGCCGGCAACTGCCGCTGGAGCCCCAGCACGGTGGCGGCCCACGCCCGGTCCGAAACGGCATACCGGAGCAAAGCTTCGCCGGGTGCGCCCGTCCTGCCCCCTCTGCCGGTCCTGTCCTTCCGACCCAAGATCGAAGCAACCAGATCGATCGGATCCTGATCATCGGTCCACGGAAGCAGGGTGAAGAGATCGTCCGCCCCGGCCACCCGGGGTGCCTCCAGGCTCGGGACGACCAACACGGACTCGCCGGCCTGTCGCAGGACGAGCATGGTCAGCCGTTCCAACGGCATGGCCCGATAGCCGGTCAGCCAGGGCAGGTCCGCCCCGTGGGAGAGCAAGAGGGCATCCACGCCCCGCCGCTCCATGCCACGGCGAACCCTGGTGATCCGCGCCTGGCGCGCCGCGCGGGCCCGATCTGAGAGTTCGGTCACCACCGCGCTAGGGGGCCACGGGGGCTGTCGCGTGGGCCGGGGGCGTCGACACCCTCGGAGGAGAGCCGGCGTCGGGACCCCCGGAGCTCACCCGTCCCGAAGCGGAAGCCTCGGCCGCCTCCCGGGCGTGATAGCTCGAACGGGTCAGCGGGGACGCCTGCACGTGGGCGAACCCCATGGCCGTCCCCGCCCTCTGGATGGCCTCGAACTCCCCCGGGGTCCACCACCGCGCCACGGGGAGGTGACGGCTGCTCGGGCGCAGGTACTGGCCCACGGTCACGATGTCCACCCCGACGGCCCGGAGATCGGACAGGGTGGCCAGCACCTCGTCCTCGTGCTCGCCCATCCCGAGGATGATCCCGGACTTGGTGGTGAGGCCCGCGCCCTTGGCGCGGGCCAGTACCCCGAGGCTCCTGGCATAGCCCGCCGAGGGCCTCACCGCTCGTTGCAACCTCGCCACCGTCTCGATGTTGTGATTGAGGACATCGGGCCGCGCCGCGACGATGATGTCCAGCGACCCCTGATCGCCCTTGCAGTCCGAGATGAGCACCTCGATGGTGGTCCGGGGCGTACGGTTCCGGACGGCGGCGATGGTGGCGGCGAATCCTCCTGCTCCCCCGTCGGCCAGGTCGTCCCGGGCGACGCAGGTGATCACCGCATGGGCCAGCCCCATTCGACGGACGGCCTGCGCCACCCGCTCCGGCTCTCCCACATCGAGCGGGAGAGGGTGGCGGGTGTCCACCTGGCAGAAACCGCAGGCGCGGGTGCAGCGGGACCCGTTGATCATGAACGTGGCCGTGCCGTCGGACCAGCACTCATAGATGTTCGGGCAGCCGGCCTCCTCGCACACGGTGGCCAGGTCGAGGTCCCGAAGATCATGCTGGAGACCCAGGAAGTCGTCTCCCATGTGGGCCTTGGCCCGCAACCACGGCGGCTTCCGCTCACCAAGGGACAGGCCGGCACCCGGGTCGACCCCGGACCGCCGGAGACGCCGGGCGAGCGCCGGTTCTGCGGGCGGGCGACGGCCGAGCGCAACCGGTGTTGCCTCCATACCGCCGTCGCCCCCGGCCGCCCCGCCTTCGAGCTTGTCGGCAGGATCGGCCGCGACACCCGGCACGGTGACCCGGTCGGCCCGGGTCCCATCGGTGACCCGCTGGATGTCCTCCACCGGGCCCCACACCGCCTGGGCCGAGGCGATGATGGCGTCCACCGCTGCGGCCATGGTCACGTGGTGTCCCTCCGCCTCCAACGACGTGACCGGCTTGTCGGCGATCCCACAGGGCACGATGTGAGCGAACATCGAGAGGTCGGGATGGACATTCAGCGCCAGCCCGTGGGTGGTGCGCCCCCTCGAAGTCCGCACGCCGATGGCGCAGATCTTGCGCGGGCCGGGTAGCCCGGGCCCGTCTTCGTCGAGTCCGGCCCAGACCCCCGGGTAGCCGGGGAGTCGGCCCACGCCGGAGCGCGGCATCCCGAGCGCGACCAGGGCATCGATGACCACCTGTTCGACCCGGTGCACGTGCTCGGGGCCCCGGTGGGGCCCCGACCCTACCGAGATGAGGGGGTAAGCGACCAGCTGCCCGGGACCGTGATACGTGACATCGCCCCCCCGGTCGACCTCGATCATTTCGGCGCCGACCGACGCCGGTTCGACCAGCACATGGTGGGGGTCGCCGTTCGTCCCCAGGGTGTAGACGTGCGGGTGCTCGAGCAGCAGCAGATAGTCGTGATCCGAGCGGCTGCTCATGGCGCGCTGCACCGTCCACGCCTCA
>DASZGT010000366.1:0-1656 GCA_035938575.1 Acidimicrobiales bacterium | reverse complement strand
GCGCGCTCCTCCAACGGCAGGTAGTCGACGGCCAACCGCCGGAAGATGTAGTCGGCCAGGCTGGTGGCGATACGCAGTTCGGGGTCGTCGGTGATGCCCGCCGGCTCGAAGCGCATGTTGGTGTACTTTCGCACGTAGGTGGCCAGCGGGACGCCGTGTTGGAGCCCGAGGCTCACGGAGATGGAGAAGGCGTCCATGATCCCCGCCAGGGTCGATCCCTGCTTCGACACTTTCATGAACACCTCGCCCGGGCGCCCGTCCTCGTACTCGCCGACCGTCACATATCCCTCGCAGTCGGCCACCCGGAAGGCAAAGGTCGACGACTTCCGGCGCCGGGGCAGGCGCTCCCGCACCGCGCCGACCACCACGGTGTCGGCGGCGCGCTTCTGCTCGTGGACCAGGGCGGCCTCGAGCCCGGCGATCTTTTCGCTCAGGTCACGGGCATGGGCCTCGGCCTCGGAGCGGGCCGGGCCGCTCCCTCCAACAGGAGCACCGTCACCGACTTCGGAGCCGGCCTTCTTGGTGGTGGACAGCGGCTGGGCCACCTTGCAGTTGTCGCGATAGACGGCGACGGCCTTGATGCCCATCTGCCATGCATCGATGTGCAGCTGCTCGACATCCTCCACCGTCACGTCCTCGGGAAGATTGACCGTCTTGGAGATGGCACCCGAGATGAACGGTTGGACGGCACCCATCATGCGCACATGCCCGAGGTAGTGGATGGTGTTGTCCCCCATCGAGCAGGCGAACACGGCCAGATGCCCGGCCGACAGATGGGGGGCGCCCACGATGGTCTTGTGCACGTCGATGTAGGCGATGATGTCGTCCACCTGATCCGGTGAATACCCCAACCGGGTGAGGGCCCGTGGCACCGTCTGGTTGACGATCGACATGGTGCCGCCGCCCACCAGCTTCTTGGTCTTGATCAGTCCGAGGTCGGGCTCGACCCCGGTGGTGTCGCAGTCCATCAACAGCCCGATGGTGCCGGTCGGTGCGAGCACACTGGCCTGCGAGTTGCGCACGCCGTACTGCTCGCCCAGCTCCACGGCCAGATCCCACGCCTCCTGGGCCGCGCACAGCAGATCGGTCGGAACCTCCTCCTCATCGATGCCGGCCACCGCATCGCGGTGCATCCGCAACACGTTGAGCATGGGATCCACATTCTCGTGGTAGCCGGCGAAGGGGCCCATGCGGGCCGCGGTGCGGGCGGAGGTGGCGTAGGCGTGCCCGGTCATCAGGGCGGTGATCGCCCCCGCCCAGGCCCGCCCCTGATCTGAGTCGTAGGGCAGGCCCTGAGCCATCAGGAGGGCCCCGAGGTTGGCGTACCCGATACCCAGCTCGCGGAAGCGCCGCGAATTCTCGGTGATCTTCTCCGTCGGATAGTCGGCGTTGCCGACGATGATCTCCTGCGCCGTGAAGATGACTTCGACGGCGGAGCGGAACGCCTCGACGTCGAACGACGAGTCCTCGTGGAGGAACTTCATGAGGTTGAGGCTGGCGAGGTTGCACGCCGAATCGTCGAGATGCATGTACTCCGAGCACGGGTTGGACCCGTTGATCCGACCGGTGTTGGATGCGGTGTGCCACTTGTTGATGGTGGTGTCGAACTGGATGCCCGGGTCGGCGCACTCCCATGCGGCCTGGGCGAACTGACGG
>DASZGT010000365.1:0-3446 GCA_035938575.1 Acidimicrobiales bacterium | reverse complement strand
GCGATACTGGTCCCCCGTGAGCCGATCCCTGCGGCACCCCATCAAAGGTCCGCGGCACTATCCCCGTCCCGGGAAGGACCGGAGTCCCCAGCGGAAGCCGGCCCGGCAGCCCAAGCTCCATCAGAGCCGTTTCTCGGTCGGTGCCATGCTGGACGCACCGGACACGACGGCGGCCCGGCCCGGGCTCCGGCTCCGGATCACCGGGCTGATCGTGGCCGGTCTCTTCGGATTGTTGGGGCTGCGGCTGTGGACGCTTCAGGTGCTGCAGGCGCCCGCCGCCGCCCAGGCGGTGAGCGCCAACCAGATCCGCGCCGTAGCGGTCGACCCCACCCGGGGCCTCATTCTGGACCGGTACGGGAACCCGCTGGTCAACAACGTCCCCATCGAGCAGATCACGTTGTCCCGCGTGGCCGCCCAGCAGTATCCCGACGTGGTCGGCAGGCTGGCCGCCCTCATCGGCCAGACCCCCGCCCAGATCAACGCCGCCATCCTCGACCCCCGGAACAGCATCTACAAACCGGTGCCCGTCCTCGCCAACGCCCCCCTCCAGGACATCCTCTACATCCGGGAGCACCAGGACGAGTTCCCCGGCGTGGCCTCGGTGGCCACCACCCAGCGCAACTACCCCCAACTGGAGATGACAGGACCGGCGCAGAACGGGTATCCCGCAGCCCAGACCCTCGGTTATGTGTCGACCATCAACTCGGCCGAGCTCCAGTCCCGGGCGGCGCAGGGATACCAGGCCGGCGACGCCTTCGGCCAGTCCGGGCTCGAATACCAGTACGAGTCGGAGCTGCGCGGCACCCCGGGCCAGCAGCAGTTGGAGGTCGACGCCAAGGGGCGGGTGGCCGGCACGCTCAAGTCGACCCCCGCCACGCCGGGCGACAACGTGGTCACCAACCTCGACACCAACCTCCAGCAGGTGGCTGACAATGCCCTGGCCACCCAGATCAGGACCCTTCGCAACTCCTACGACAAATTCTGCAACAACAATTCCGGGTGCTATCCGGCGGCCACCGAGGGTGCCGTCGTGGTGATGAGCCCGCAAACGGGTGCGGTCTACGCCCTGTCGTCGTCTCCGACCTACAACCTGAAGGAGTGGGTGGGCGGCCTCAGCGCCGCCCAGAACGCCCAGTTGTTCGGTCCGGCCAGCATGGAGCCGACCCTCAACCGCACCATCCAGGGGGTCTACACGCCGGGGTCCACCTTCAAGCTCAACACCGCCACCGCCGCCCTCAACACCGGCCTCATCACGCCCAACTACTACTACGACGACACCGGGACCTTCACGATCCCCGGATGCCAGTACCACAGCACCACCTGCGTCTTCCACAACAGCAACGGAGACCCGGTCTTCAACGGCATCAGCATGTCCACCGCCATCACCGTGTCCAGTGACGACTTCTTCTACAACCTGGGCGCCATGTTCTACGACCAACGCTCGAACCCGGCCCTCGGGCAGACCCCGATCCAGGACCAGGCCGCCCAGTACAGCCTCGGCCAGCTGACCGGCATCGACCTGCCCCAAGAGGTACAGGGCCGTGTGGACAGCCAGGCCGAGCGGGTCAAACTCCACACCGAAAAGCCGGCCGCCTTCCCCAACACCACCTGGTTCGCCGGGGACAATGTGGAGATGGCCTTCGGCCAGGGCGGCACCTACATCACCCCGATCGAGCAGGCGGTGGCCTATGCGACGTTCGCCAACGGCGGCACGCGGTACGCCCCCCGGGTGGCCGCGGCCATCGTGTCCCCGTCGGGCAAGGTGGTCAAGCAGTTCGCCCCCCAGGTCACCGGCCACGTGAACCTGCCCCCATCGACCTTCTCGACCCTGCTCACCGGGTTCGAGGGTGCGGTGAACAATCCCAACGGCACGGCCTACGGAGTCCCCGGCCTCGGCTCCTTCCCCGGAGGCGTGGCCGGCAAGACGGGCACGGCCGACACCCAGCCCGGCAAGGAGCCCACGGCCTGGTTCGTGGGCTGGGGCCCGACGGCCAACCCGCAGTACGTCGTGGTCTGCGTGATCGACCAGGCCGGCTACGGGGTCACGGGTGCAGCCCCGGTGGTGGGCCAGATCTTCAACTACCTGGCTGCCCATCCGGTGACCGCCCCGGGCATTCCGCCGGATCCAACGGTCATCCAGAACACGAAGCCGGTCGACCTCCCCACCTCCACCACCACGACGACCAGCACGACCACCCCGGGGGCGACGACCGCCACGTCCTCCCCGACCGGAGCCACCAGTACCGGGCCGTGAGCCCGAGCGGTCCGGCTCCGCCCCGGCCGGGGTTAGGATGGCTGGGCAGATGGAGTGCCTCTGGCCACGGGTTGAGCCCCTCTTGTCCAAGGTCACCAAGCCGGCTCGCTACATCGGTGGCGAGCTGGGCGCCCAGGCGCCCGAGCATCGACCGGGTGCCGTGTCGTGGCTGTTGATCTACCCCGACACCTACGAGATCGGCCTGCCCAACCAGGGCCTGCAGATCCTCTATGAGATCCTCAACGAGCGCCCCGACGCGGTGGCCGAGCGCGCCTATGCCCCGTGGGTGGACATGGAAGCCGCCATGCGGGCGGCCGGCCTACCTCTGTTCTCGCTCGAGAACCACCTGCCGGCGAGAGCATTCGACGTGCTGGCCTTCAACCTCTCGGCCGAGCTCGTCTACACCAATGTCCTCAACCTGATCGACCTGTCCGAGGTGCCCGTCCACCGGTCCGCTCGAGCGGTCGGCGATCCGATCGTGGTGGCCGGTGGCCATTGCGCGTTCAATCCCGAGCCGCTGGCCGACTTCGTGGACTGCTTCGTCCTCGGAGACGGGGAGGAAGCGGTCAGCGAGATCAATGAGGTCATGGCGGGGGTCAAGGCAGAGGCCCCGATGGGGGACGACCAGGCGGGTGGCCTGGCGGCGAGGGAGATGCTGTTGCGGTCCTTGTCCCAGGTGCCCGGGGTCTATGTCCCCGGGTGCTACGAGCCCTCCTACTACCCCCGGGACGAGCCGCGCGCCGCGGCTCACGGGGACCGGCCGGCGGTGGCCCGCCTGGCGGCGACCACGCCGCGCTTCCCCGAGACACCGGAGCGGGTGGAGAAGCGGACCATCGCCGACCTCGGGCAGTGGCCCTATCCGCGCCGGCAGTTGGTGCCGCTCATCGAGGTGGTCCACGACCGCCTCAACGTCGAGCTGTTCCGGGGATGCACCCGGGGGTGCCGGTTCTGCCAGGCGGGGATGATCACCCGGCCGGTGCGCGAGCGGCCGGCCGACCAGGTCCGCACCATGGTCCGTGAGGGCTTGGCCCGCACGGGGTATGACGAGGTAGCGCTGACCTCGCTGTCCAGCGCCGACTACTCCGGCATCGAGGAGACGGTGACCTCGATCATCGACGATCCCTCCTGCTCGGGCCAGGTGTCGGTCAGCCTGCCCAGCCTGCGGGTGGATGCCTTCACGGTGGGCACGGCC
>DASZGT010000364.1:0-7571 GCA_035938575.1 Acidimicrobiales bacterium | reverse complement strand
TGGCCGTGGACTTCCGGGCTGCCGTCTTGCGGGCCGGAGCCTTCTTGGCCGTGCGCTTGCGGGCCGGAGCCTTCTTGGCCGTGCGCTTGGCGGCAGTTCGCTTCGCTGCAGTCTTACGGGCCGGAGCCTTGCGGGCCGGAGCCTTCTTCACCGCCTTTTTGGCTGTCGACTTACGGGCCGCTGTCTTCTTGGCCGGAGCCTTGCGGACCGTCCTCCTGGCTGCTGCCTTCTTTACTGCCATTGATACTCCCTCCTTAGGGTTCAACGCCGATTTGAACGCCGAACCGGTGGCGAACCGGACACCTTTCGACGCCGGGATACGTACCACTGCTCCAGTCCGTGGATTTCGACCCACTCGGGGGCCACGATCGGTCGGATTGAATGTCCCGAATCCGATCACTGTGACCTTCCGCCCGGATCGAACCTCGGCGACGATCGTTTCGAACAGCACATCAACCACGTCTTCCACAACGTTGCGAGACGACATCGTCGACCCACTCACTGATTTGACGAGTTGAGATTTGTTCACGATCACCTCCTCAGCGATACGTAACCCCTACTAGCAAAATGGGTTTTTACCGCCAGGTCAAGGACCTTTGCGCGCGACGCGACCACGCGCCGTCGTCGTGCGCGTGGCGCGTTCGGGAGCTCAGCGCGTCGTTGTGAACATAACTTCGGCAAGCTCACGGTCGATCATGGACAGAAAACCGTTTGTTTGCAAGGATTATTTGATGTCGGCGCTCGTGCGCCATCATCGTCCGCCTCGGGTGGGCCGCAACTCATCGACACCAAAAACACCGATTGCGAGGCGCACATCCGATGGAAAATAATTCTTCGTCAGTGCCCTCCTCAGCCGTTACTTCGTACCATCGCGCCGCGTTGAGCGCATCGGCAGACGCGGACCACGGCGCCTATCTGGGGCACGATGAACTCGGTTGGCACTTCGTGGAACCTCAGCATTCGGTGATGATCCTCGGTCCGCCGCGCTCGGGTAAGACGACATCGCTCATCATCCCGAACGTGTTGGCGAGTAACGGGGCGGTGGTGTCCACGTCGACCAAACCGGATGTCATGGCGGCGACGCTGTCGGCCCGTTCAGCGCTCGGCACCTGTCTCCTGTTCGATCCGACCGGGTGGGTCGAACGACCCGGCGGCGTACTCCCCCTCCGATGGTCCCCGTTGCAGTCGTGCACCACATGGATGGGGGCGTTGGCCATGGCACGATCCCTGGTCGAGGTGGGGTCGCCGTCCGGCGCCACGGGAGGCAGGCGGGCCGACGGATCGCACTGGAGCGAGCGGGCCCAGGCGCTGCTGGCACCGCTGCTGCATGCCGCCGCCCTGGACGGTGCCACCATGCGCACCGTCCTGACCTGGGTCGATCGCCGACAGGCGCTGCCGGCCCAGCAGATTCTGGCGGGCGGGCCCCGTCGATCCACCGAACTGGCCCGGAATCTGCTCGACGGGATCGCGGCCACTGACGAACGGGAGCTCAGCGGCATCTGGTCCACGGCGTCGGGATCGCTCACTGCCTTCCGGTCAGAGCAGGCCCTTGAGGTCACCGCCGACCCGGATTTCGACCCGGCCCGGTTCGTGGGCTCGTCGGACACCATATTCATCACCGCGCCGGCCCACCGCCAGAGCCTGGTCGCCCCCATGGTGGTGGGACTGATCGAGGACATCCGACAGGCGTGCTACGCACGCAGCGCCCAGTTCCCCAGCGGGCACCGGTCGGATCCACCGGTCCTGCTGGCCCTGGACGAGGTGGCGAACATCGCCCCCTTGCCAGAGCTGCCGTCCATGATCAGCGAGGGAGGAGGACAGGGCCTGGTCACGGTGGCGTGCCTGCAAGACCTCTCGCAGGCACGGGATCGATGGCCAGAGCGGGCGGACGGCTTTCCCTCGCTGTTCGGTACCACGGTGGTGCTCCCGGGCATCGGGGATGTGCGCACGCTCGAGGCCCTGTCCACGCTGGCCGGCGATGAGGAGATTCCTACCCGAACGGTCTCTGCCGGCCGCACCCTCACCGACCGGCCCATGGTCGACCTGTTCACCGGGGGGCGGCCGCAACACGGCGAGAGCGTGTCGACGTCGTGGCGAAGGCGGCTGCCCGCCGACCAGATCGCTCGCGGCCAACCCGGCCACGGGCTCGCCTTCGACCATCGCAATCGTCCCGCGTGGTTCCCTCTGGCGCCCTCCCACGCCGCCGAACCATGGCGGACCCTGCGCCGCCTCCGACTCACAAACCATCGGCCGCAACCGGCGCACGACCGATGGCGTCGTTCCGTGCCCGGCATCGAGCGTTGACGGTGGGTGGCATGGTCATCGGGTCAAGTGATGGGACGCCTCCCGCCGGCCCGAACGTGCAGCCTGGTCGGCCCGGCTCCGGCCCTGACCCAGCTGCGGCCCGGCGGTTGCCGGCGATGGACCGATCCCGAGCCGCCCGTCGCCACTGAGGGCCGGACCGGCCAAGATGGCCGCGCTGTCTCGCTCCAAGGCCCGGGCCACCTCTCCCGCCGGCCATCGTCGCTCGGTGCCCAAGGGCGGGCCTGAGGCCTCCTCCAGCTGCCGGGCGACGGACTGGACGACGCGGGCTGTCGCCCCGAGGGTGGACGCGGCCGCTACCACCGCCACCAGGTCACGCGGGGCCATCGTCCGGTTGGCCTGGGCGAACTCCACCAGCCGGTCCCGCACCCGCTGGGGATCGATATCGTTTCCGGCCTCCAGGTTCCGTTTGCAGCCGACGACCATGGTCAAGTCGCCGAGGTCGAAACCGAAGTCTGCCGCTCGCCGCTTCCATTCGAGGAGCAGCGATTCGACGGTGCGGGTGCGGTCCTTGTCGGGACGCGTGGCGTGGAAGGCCCCGAGTCGGGACGGGTGTTGCGACGGACCGGCCCGGGTGAACCGATACTCGTCCATGGCGGCCGATCGTTGGGAAAACAGCCGACGCAAATTCCCGTCGACGCCGATCACGTCGCCGAGGCCCGAAGCATGAAGGTCCCAGGTGGCACCGATTCGCTCGCTCAGTTCGAGGCGGAGCCGGGCGTGATACACGCCCCGTGCCGCGTGAGCGTGCGCATAGACCCTCCGGCTGTCCACCGCCGACCACGATCCATCGACGCCCTGAGCCACGTTGGCCACCACCACGTGCGTGTGCAGGTGCGGATCGAGGGTGCGACTGGTGCGATGGACGAAATGGCCGGACACCGCCCCTGTGGAGGGCAAGAAGCTGACCGTTCCGCCCCGGGTCCGGCGCACGCCCACTGCGGCCCGCCCCAGGTAGTCGGTGGCGTCGTTCACCGCCTCCTGGTGACCGGCACCGACTTCAGTGGCGATCTCCCTCGGAGCCAGCAGGTGCAGGATGCTCACCGACTTGGGTGCGGCGAAGGTCAGGTCGTAGGCGGCCACGCTGTCAGGCCCTCGCCGGACCCGCAGCGATCTTCCGGACACCGGGTCGCGCCCGGCCAGCACCTCGGCGAAGGCCTGGGACTCCACAGTGCCCCGCAAGCCCAGGCCCACGGATCCGCCGCCCCACCACCTCCCCGGCTCCTCGCCCGCCACCAGGGTCCCCTCCGCTCTACCGGGGACAAGATCGTTCACGTAGTAGTGGTGCCCGCCCTCGCGGACCACATGGATTCTCAGCACGACCGGGACCTCCCGCCCAGATCGTACCGATTCATGATGTTTCAGACAATACCATATCTTTTTATGCTATTTGGAGTCCCAGTAGCGTGCCAGGATCCGCGAGGCGGCGTCGGCGGCTAGTGACTGGTACTCGGGGGGATCCACCACCCGGGCATCGGGGCCCAGTCGAAGCAGCAGACGCTCCAGCCAGGCGTCTCCCCCCACGAAGAGCTCGAGCTCGACGCGTCCGTCCACCGATGCCGGTGGTCCGGTCGAGGGAATCGAGTCGAGCAGCCACGCCATGGCCGGGTCGAGGGAGATCCGCACTCTCCGGCTGTCCGGGCCGGGGACAAAGGGGTCGAACCCGCGGGAGTCGGCACCGCCCTGTTCGTCCCCTCCGACGCCGCCACCCCCGTCGGGGTGGGCCGGCGCCCGGCCGGAGCCGTCTGCGACGTCAGGGTCCGCCGGCATCGCCTCCGCCCCCCGGATGCGGTCGACCCGGAAGCGCCTCAGGTCGCCGGCCGTGCTGCACCTGGCGTCGACGTACCAGTGGCCCTGCGAGGCGAAGACCCGGACAGGTGCGATCTCCCGTTCGGTGACCCGATCTGTCGATGCCGAGTAATAGGAGATGGACAGCCGGGTTCCGGAGAGGGCGGCATCACGCACCAATGGCAACAACTCCGGTGCGTCGAGCTCCACCCCGATCCCCTCGCCTCCCAAGGCCCGGTCGAGCTTGTCCAGGGCCCGGGACAGGGCCCCGCTCTCGTCGCTGCCGGAAACGGCCAGCAGGGCCCGGGCCGATGTGGCCAGGGCGAAGCCCTCTGACGGGCTCAGCCGCCGCGGCCGGGCCAGTGCGGTGCCCACCCGTGTGGACACCGTGGTGTCGGTGACCACGATCTCCATGAGCTGGTCCGGCGTGTATGGAGGAACACCGCAGCAGGCGGCCATCTCGAGCTCGGTGACCAGGGCCTCGGGAGTGAGCTCGAACCGGGCGGCGACCTGGTCGATCGGAGCCTCGCCGACCTGGGCCAGCCAGGCCAGGACGGCCAGGAGGCGACGGAGGCGGAGGGCGGTGTCGGCCCTGGCCGTCACGGGCTGGACCTGTCGCCGGCTCCACTGACCGGGCGGGCCCCACTGGCCACCAGGCGCTCGATGACGGCGGCGCGCACCGGCTCGGGCCCCAGCACCACGGCGTGATCCAACAGTTCGAGGACCCAGAGGAGGAGCGCGTCGACATCGGTCACCGGGAGCCGCACCACCACCCCGCCGTTGTCCCGGTGCTCCACGACCGCACCGGTGCCGAGCTCCGCCACCACCCGTCCCGACTCGGCACCGTCGATGAGCACGTCCACCTCGATCTCCTCGCCGGCACCGAACTGCCAGGGGTCGCGCCCGAAGGTCGAGTCGATGTCGAAGTCCGACGGCACCCGGGCCGACGACGGCTCGCCGAGCTCGGGCACGCCCTCGATCCGGTCGACGCGGAAGGTCCGCGCCTCGCCCCGGTCGCGATCGAACCCCACGAGGTACCAATTGCCGGTCCGGAACCGGAGACCGGCCCCGTCCACGTGGCGCCGCTCCCCGCGGTAGTCGAACTCGATGGAGGCGCCCTGGCGGATGGCGTCGAACAGGACGGCCAGGGCCGGCAGCCCGTCGATCAGCCGCAGATCCACCAGCGGCGCTGCTGATTCGCGGCTCGTCGACTCCCCGCTGGCGCCCAATTTCAACAGGGCATCCTGCCCGATAGGCTCGCCCAGGTGGACTCCGGCGACGGCCAAGTTCAATGCAGCCTGCTCCTCCGGCTCCAGACCGAGGTCGGGAAGGTAGTAGGAGTCGGGATCGACCCGATACCCCAGCTGCTCCTCGCCGCCGATGGGCACGACGAGCACCGGCACCCCCTCGTCCCGGAGCAACCGCTTGTCCCGCTCGAAGGCCTGACGCCGGGCGCCGTGGGCGTCCGGGTACCCCGGCACCCGGTCGGCGATCTCACGCAGACTCAACGGATGCGGGGTGTCGAGGAGCACCAACAGCAGGTCAGTCACCCGTTCAAGCCGATCGAGACGTTGCACCGGGGTCAATCTAGAACCCTGAAGGCGAGTTTCTGATCGTGGGGGCGGTGACCAGCCCCTACGCATGGGAACCCCATCTCGTCACCTGGTCGATCCTGGTCCTGGCTGCGGTCCTGGTCGTCGCCGGCCACCGCCGCCTGTCGCACACCGTCGAGCGCCCCATCCCGTGGACCCGACGCCAGATCGGCCTCTTCGCCGGAGCCTTCGGTGCCTCGGTGGTGGCCCTGACCTGGCCGATGGCCGACCTCGCCGCCCACTGGTCGCTCACCGCTCTGGTCACCCAGCGATTGATCCTGCTGCTGGCCGTGGCTCCCATGCTCCTGCTGGGCCTCCCCTACGACCTCATCCAGTGGCTCACCCGTCCCGCCGCCCTCGACGCCGTACTGAACCGCCTCCAACGACCGCCCCTGGCCGTGGCCACCGTCACCGTCCTGGTGGTGGGATCGATGACCCCGGCCCTGGTCCGGGCCCAGGCCACCTCCCCTCTGGCCCGGGGAGGCTTGGACGCACTCATCGTGGTGGCCGGTCTGGTGCTCTGGATTCCGGTGCTGGGCCGGATCCCGGGCATCCTCCGCCTGAAACCCGTTGTCCGCTTCGGCTACCTGGTGATCCAGGCCGTGGTCCCGGCCTTCCTGTCCTTCATCTACATCTTCGCCGTCCACCCCCTCTATCCGACGTTTGCCCGGTCCCACGCCGCCATCGGCATGCGCCCGCTCAACGACCAGCAGATCGCCGGGTTCGTCTCGAAATTGAGCATGTTGTTGGTCCTGCTCTCGGTGGGCGCCGTGGTGCTGGCCCGGGCCTCCACCTCCGATGCGGAGCTCGGCGACAACGACCCCCTGGTGTGGGCCGATGTCGAGCGGGAGTTCGAACGGGCCGACCGCCGCAGCTCGAAGGTCGTGACCGGGTCGTCGACGCCTGCCTCCGTGCCGCCGGGTTCCGGCCCCGTCGATGGCATCGATCCCGGAGGCGCCCCGGGCTCCGGTGGCGGGTCGGGTCATGACTTCACGGACCACCGGTTCGGGTCGGGGGATGCACCCGACACCGACCCGCCCGACACTCCCTGACCGCGCCTCGCCGACCCTCGGTGACCGACCATGGCGGGCGTGACCGCGATCGCATCCCTAGCATGGGTACGTGACCCTGCAAGCCCCTTCGGCGCCGATCTTCCGTCGGCTCGTCACCGGAACCGTCCAGGCCGGTGTCGAGGAGTTGGGCGGTCGACCCGTCATGGTGGCGCGCTCGGTGTCCTCGCTGCGCCGGGGGGCGCTGTCCATGGAGGACGGCGAGACCATCCGGGTGGCGGCGGCGTCGGCGCTGTCCTTCCGGATACCCATGGTGATGGTGCTGGCGTCCAGCGGTGCGGACGTGTCGGACGGGGTGGCATCGCTGCACGGATGGGGCCAGGCGGCGCGGGCCTTGACCATGTGCTCGGGGATCGTGCCGGTCGTGGTGGTGGTGACCGGGCCGGCCATCTCGGGGCCGGCGCTCCTCTTGGGCATCGCCGATCTGGTGGTGATGACCACCGACGCCTTCGCCTTCGTCTCCGGGCCGGCCATGGTCGAGGACTTCACCGGGGTGCGGATCGGGATCCACCAGCTGGGTGGAACGGCCATGCACGCCCGGTCCAGCGGGCTGTGTGCCATCGAGGCCGGAACCGAGGAGGACGCGCTGGCCCACGTCGCCCACCTGCTGAGCCTGCTTCCGTCCCACGGCGACGAATTGGCCCCGACGCTGTTGACGGAGGATCCGCCCGATCGCCAGGTCGGGGAGCTCCGGGAGATCATTCCGTCCCGGGCCACCAGCTCCTACGACGTGCGCCGGGTGGCCGCCGCCCTGGCCGACGACAACGACGTGACCGAGTTGTGGACGAGGTGGTCGCCC
>DASZGT010000363.1:0-11336 GCA_035938575.1 Acidimicrobiales bacterium | reverse complement strand
TGCGGCGATGATCCGATCGAAGGGGGAGGCTGGCACCGGCAACATCGTCGAGGCCGTGCGTCACCTCCGTTCCATTCTCGGGGACATCCGACGGGTGGGCCAGGCCGACTCGGCGGAGCTGTTCGGGTGGGCCAAGGACCTCGCCGCTCCTGTCGGGCTGGTGCAGGAGATCGCCACCACCGGAAGGTTGCCCGTTCCCCTCTTTTGTGCCGGGGGCATCTCCACACCGGCAGACGCATCCTTGGTCATGCAGCTGGGCGCCGAGGCGGTGTTCGTGGGGTCGGGGATCTTCAAGAGCGCGAACCCGTCGCAGATGGCCCGGGCCATCGTGGAGGCCACCGCCCACTTCACCGATGCCGACCTGGTGGCCAAGGTGTCGACCGGACTCGGTGCGGCCATGGCCGGGCAGGAGATCGGCACGCTCGGAGTGCGCCTGGCCGAGCGTGGTTGGTGACCGGAGCGACGGTCGGCCCAGCCGGGGGTCCCGGCGATGACCGTCGGGGTGCTCGCCCTCCAAGGTGACGTCCGCGAGCACGGCGCGGCTCTGGCCGCCCTCGGTCAGGCCGTCCGCATGGTGCGGGAACCCGAGGACCTCGGGGGACTGGCAGGACTCGTCCTCCCCGGCGGCGAGTCGACCACGCTCTCGATGCTGCTGGAGTCCTCGGGCCTGTTCGATCCCCTCGACGAGGCCTTCAGGGGCGGATTGCCGGTGTTCGGGACCTGCGCGGGGATGATCCTGCTGGCCGGCGAGGTGCTTGGGGGGCGAATCGATCAGCGGGTGTTCGGGGCGATCGACCTGACCATCCGACGGAACGGGTACGGGCGCCAGGTGGCCTCGTTCGAATGCGACCTCGAGGTGGCGGCGCTGGGCGGCGAACCGGTCCCGGCCGTGTTCATCCGGGCCCCGGTGGTCGAGCGCGCCGGTGCGGATGTGGAGGTCCTGGCCACCCTCCCTCCGTCACCCAACGGGACGCGACCAGTCCCGCCCCAGCCGGTCATCTGCCGCCAGGGGAACGTGCTGGTGGCCTCGTTCCACCCCGAGCTGACCGGTGACCGTAGGCTTCATCAGCTGTTTGTGGCCATGACCGAAGTGGAAAGGGGTTAGCCGATGTCGGGACACTCCAAATGGGCGACCACCAAGTACCGCAAGGGGGCCCAGGACTCCGCCCGGGCCAAAGTGTTCGCCAAGATCATCCGCCAGGTCGAGGTGGCCGCTCGGGAGGGCGGCAGCGACATGACCGCCAACGCCAGCCTCCGGACCATGTACGCCAAGGCCCGCGACGCTTCGGTCCCGATCGACACCATCGAACGGGCCATCAAGCGCGGCTCGGGGGAGCTCGAGGGCGTCCGGTACGAGTCGATCTCCTACGAGGGCTATGCCCCCGCCGGCGTGGCGGTCATCGTGGAGTGCCTGTCCGACAACCGCAACCGCACCGGGGCCGAGATCAGGAACATCTTCAACAAGAACGGCGGGTCAATGGCGGAGCCCGGCGCGGTGAGTTGGCAATTCGAGCGCAAGGGCGTGATCGCCGTTCCCCATTCGGTCGACGAGGAGCGCGTCCTGGAGGTGGCCATGGAGGCGGGTGCCGAGGACCTCACCGACGACGGGGACCGTTGGGTGGTCACCAGCGACCCGGCCGAGTTGATGGCGGTCCGGACCGCGCTCGAGGAAGCGGCATTGCAACCCGGGTCGTCCGAGCTGTCGATGGTGCCCACCACCATGGTGGAGGTGTCCACCGAGTCGGAGGCGAAGAAGGTGTTGAGGCTGATCGACGCGCTGGACGACCATGACGACGTGCAGAATGTGTACGCCAACTTCGACATCCCTGATGCCGTGATGGCCGCCTACCACGGTTGAGCGCCCGCCACTTCGCCCCGTTGCCGGTCCGAGCCCGAGGAGCGGTCCTGCAGCCGGAGCGGGAGGGCATCCCTCCCCCCAGAGGGGACGAGGGGTAGTATCGAACGCGTGTTCGTCCTCGGCATAGACCCGGGCCTGTCCCGCTGCGGGTACGGCATCGTGACCCGCAGGGGCGGATCACTGGCGGCAGCCGCGGGCGGCGTGATCTCGACCGAGCCGACCATGGCGTTGCCCGATCGGTTGCGCACGCTCTCGGACGAGCTGCGCGCCTTGGTGGCCGAGTACCGACCGGAGGCTGTGGTCGTGGAGCGGGTGTTCTTCCAGGTGAACGCCCGCACGGCGATGGCCACGGCCCAGGCCGCCGGCGTGGCCCTGGTGGCGGCGGCGGAATCGGGCTGCGAGGTGGCCCAGTACACCTCGAACGAGGTGAAGCAGGCCTTGGTCGGGTACGGCAGCGCCACCAAGGAACAGGTGCAGCGGATGGTGGCCTCGGTGCTGGGTCTGCCCGAACCCCCGCACCCGCCAGACGTGGCCGACGCCCTGGCCCTGGCGGCCTGCCACCTGACCTCCCAACCGCTGCGGCGGGCGGTGGCCGCCGCCGGGGAGAAGCCATGATCGGCTCGCTCCGGGGAGTCCTGGCCGATCGACCGGCGCCCGGCGAGGTGGTCGTCGACGTCGGAGGGGTGGGGTACCGGGCGTCGGTGCCGACGTCGCTGCTGGCCACCTTGGGCCGAAACGGGAGCGAGGTCTTTCTTCACGTCCACACCCACGTGCGGGAGGACGCCATCGTCTTGTTCGGGTTCGCGCACGCCGACGAACGGAGGTGTTTCGAGGCCCTCCTCGGTGCGCACGGGGTAGGTCCCTCATTGGCCCTGTCCATCTTGTCGTCGATGTCGCCCGCTGCCCTCTCGACGGCCGTCCTCGAGGATGACATTGATGCCCTGTGCCAGGTGCCGGGGGTGGGGAAGAAGACCGCGGCCCGGCTGCTCCTCGAGCTGAAGGCCCGACTCGACCTTCCCACCCTGGGCGGGGACGGCCCCAGCGGCGCAGCCGGGGACTCCCCCCGCGGCGAGGTGCGGGCGGCCCTGGTGGAGCTCGGGTACGGGCCTGACGAGATCCGGGGCGTGCTCGACGTGGTCGACGACGGCGAGCCCGTGGAGGAGATGGTGCGATCAGCGTTGCGCGAGTTGGCTCGGAGCCGATGACGCCCGAGGCACGACGCGAGGTATTGGCCGCTGAGGCGCCGGACGCCGGGGCGCCGGACGCCGATGGGATGGGTGATCCGACCGGTCCGTCGGTGCCGGGCGGTGATGTCCGGCCGGTCGATCCCATCGCTGCCCCCGCCGAGGAGGTCGAGGATGCGGGCCTACGGCCGCGGACCCTGTCCGAGTTCGTGGGTCAACGTCAACTGACCGAGCACCTGCGGATCGTGATCGAAGCGGCACTGAAGCGACAGCAACCGGTCGACCACATCCTGTTCGCGGGCCCACCCGGCCTCGGGAAGACCTCACTGGCCGGAATCGTCGCGACCGAGATGGGCGTGGGGCTTCGCATCACCGCCGGCCCGGTGCTGGTCCGGGCCGGCGACCTGGCTGCGCTGCTCACCGACCTGCAAGAGGGCGACGTGCTCTTCATCGATGAGATCCACCGCCTGCACCACGCCGTGGAGGAGATCCTCTATCCGGCGATGGAGGACTTCAAACTCGACATCCTGATCGGGAAGGGCCCGACGGCACGGAGCATCCGCCTGGATCTGCCCCGGTTCACCCTCGTCGGGGCGACCACCCGCACCGGGCTGGTGGCCGGTCCGCTGCGCGACCGGTTTGGCTTCGTCGGACGACTCGACCACTACGACGTCGACGAGCTCCACGCCATCGTGACCCGCAGTGCGGGGATCCTCGGGGTTCCCGTCGACAGCGACGGCGCCCGCCGGATCGCCGAGCGCTCGCGGGGCACGCCCCGCATCGCCAACCGGTTGTTGCGGCGGGTGCGGGACTATGTGGAGGTGAGGGCCGAAGGGGTGATCACCTCGGCCGCCGCCGTCGAAGGGTTGGAGGTGTTCGGGGTGGACGAGTTGGGCCTGGATAAAGTCGATCGGTCGATCCTCGACGTGCTCTGCCGTCGATTCGGCGGGCGACCGGTGGGCCTCACTACGCTGGCGCAGTGCATCGGCGAGGAGCCGGACACCATCGAGGACGCCTACGAGCCGTACCTCCTCCAGGAGGGACTGCTCCTGCGCACGACCAGGGGCCGGGTGGCGGCGCCGCGGGCCTGGGCCCATCTCGGACTGACCCCGGTCGAGCCGACGCTGCTCTGACCCCGAGTCGCGCTGGCCTGACCGGGAGGCAAGCGGCTCGGGCCGGGAGTGGGGTCTGCCACCATGGTGACCATGTCGGAGCGCGCCACAGACCAGCTGCCTGCGCCGGGTCCCAGCCGCGAGGCGGTCCCGATGGACGCCTACGACTACGGGCTTCCCGAGGCCGCCGTGGCCCAGCGGCCGATCGAGCCTCGAAGCGCCGCCCGCCTCCTGATCGCCCCCCGGGTGGTCGGCAACGAGGCGCCGGTTCACGCCGGCATGTCGGATCTTCCCCGGCTGCTGCGACCCGGCGATGTGGTGGTCGTCAACGACACCCGCGTCCTGCCCGCTCGCCTGAGCCTCGTGAAGGCCACCGGTGGAGCCGCCGAGGTGCTCCTTCTGGAACCGGTGGCCGCCGGCCCGCCCGTGTGGGAGGCGCTGGTCCGTCCCGGACGACGGCTGCCCGAGGGGACGCTGTTGTACGAGTGGGCCGACGGCCCTCCGGCCGTCGAGGTGGGCCGTGTCCTCGGCACCGGCGACGATGGCCGGCGCCGGGTCCGATTGCTCGACGCCTCGGTGGTGCGACGGACCGGCACCATGCCGTTGCCCCCCTACATCCACGAGCCCTTGGTTGACGCCGGGCGCTACCAGACCGTGTACTCGACGGAACGGGCCATGGGGGACCAGTCGGCGGCCGCACCCACCGCCGGGCTCCACTTCACTCCGGAGCTTCTGGACGCCTGCCGCCGGGCGGGGGCAACGCTGGCCCGGCTGGACCTGGCCATCGGTCTGGACACCTTCCGCCCCATCGCCACGCCCACCGCCGACCAGCACGTGATCCACTCCGAGCGCTACTCGGTTCCCGCCGCCACCATGGCCGCCTGTGCCGAGGCCGAACGGGTCGTGGCCGTGGGCACCACCGCAGTGCGCGCCCTCGAGTCGGCGGCGGCCACCGGGAGGCTGTCGGGACGTACCAGTCTCTACATCCACGGCCGCTACCCGTTCCGAGTGGTGGACCTCCTGGTGACCAACTTCCATCTGCCCCGGTCGAGCCTCTTGTTGCTGGTCGAGTCGTTCTGCGGGCCGATGTGGCGACAGCTGTACGACGTGGCCCTCGAACGCGGCTACCGCTTCCTCTCGTTCGGAGACGCCATGGTGGTGGGGCGCTCGGGACCCGACGACTGGGCGACGTGAGCCGGGCCCGCGTCGAGGTCACCGCCACCGATGGCGAGGCACGGACCGGCCTGGTCCACACGGCGCGGGGCTCCTACCCCGTCCCCGCCTTCATGCCGGTGGGCACGAGGGGAGCGGTCAAGGCATTGGACAGCGTCGACATGGAGACGCTGGGCGCCCATGTCATCCTGGCCAACACCTATCACCTGATGCTCCGCCCGGGGGCCGACGCCATCGCCGGCCTCGGCGGCCTGCACCGGTTCACCGGGTGGCAGGGCCATGCGCTGACCGACTCCGGTGGCTACCAGGTCCACTCGCTCAACCCGGCCGTCGACGACGACGGGGTGACGTTCGCCTCCGTCTACGACGGCGCACAGGTGCGGCTCACCCCGGAGTCTGCCGTCGAGGCGCAGGGGCTGATCGCGGCCGACATCCAGATGGTCCTCGACGTCTGCGCCTCGCTTCCCGCCTCGCCCGAGGTGCTGCGCACCGCAGTGGACCGCACAGCCGACTGGGCCGGGCGGGCCCGCCGCCACTTCGAACGGCTCGACGCCAGACCGGCGGGACAGGCACTGTTCGGCATCGTGCAGGGCGGCACCGATCCGCTCCTGCGAAAGGAGAGTGCCCAGCGCACCGTCGAGCTCGACTTCGACGGCTATGGCATCGGGGGGCTGTCGGTGGGCGAGACCCGCGAGGCCATGCTCGAGGCGCTGGCCGCCACCCTGCCCCATCTGCCCGCCGACCGGCCCCGCTACCTCATGGGCGTCGGTGACCCGATCGGGCTCATCGAGGCCGTCGCCCTCGGCGTCGACCAGTTCGACTGCGTGGCGCCCACCCGGATGGGCCGGCACGGCTCCCTCCTCACCAGCACCGGGCGGCTCAACCTGCGGAATGCGGTGCACGCCGGCGACGACCGACCCCTCGACGCGTCCTGTAGTTGCCTCACGTGTCGCCACTGGTCGCGTGGCTACCTGCGCCACCTGCTGGGGGTGGGCGAACCGACGGCCTGGAGGCTGCTCAGCATCCACAACCTGTCCTTTGTGCTGGGGTTGATGGCCGAGGCCCGGAACGCCATCGCCCAAGGCAGGCTCGATGCCCTGAGGTCCCGCACGGTCGACATGTGGAAATCCTGAGGGTGGCGGCATCGCTGTTCAGCGGGGCTGGGCTACAGTCAGACCGCTGTGCGGACCTCTAACCCCTCTCCGGACCCAGGATGACGGCTGCCCTGGCGTTGGTCGCGCCCCTGATGGGCGCGGCGGCGAAGAAGTCGAGCGGCAACGCATCGATACTCTTCATCTACGCGGCGATCGCGGCCGCCTTCTACTTCCTGTTCTACCGGCCCCGGCAGCGCAAGGCCAAGGCGGCCCGCGCCCAGGTCAACGCCTTCGATGTCGGCGACGAAGTGCTGACCGCGGGGGGAATCGTGGGACACGTCATCGACATCGACGGCGATCGGATCACCCTGGAGACCAGTGTCGGGGCCTCGTTCGTCGTGCTGCGCCAGTACGTCCTCCGACGCCTCGAGGAGCCGGTGCCCGAAGCAGAGGACGAGGAACCGGAATTCGAGGACGATGACCACCAAGAGGTGGACGAGGGCCATGCAGCCATAACGGAGGGCTCGACCGACGACGACGATGCCGGCGACCATGTGTCCGGGGACCAGGTCGAGGAACCTCCGGCGGCCGGGCAGGGTCCCGGGCGCAACCGAGGTCGATCCCGGAGGGGCAAGGGGAACGACGGTGACGATCAGACGGGCACCGACGGTCCGCCGATCATCTGAGGTCCGATGAAGAACAAGCGCTCGTTGTGGATCAGCCTGCTGTCGGTGGTCGCCATCGCCGTCATCGCCCTGAGCGCCACCCTGGCGGCGGGATTGAGCCCGAAGCTCGGACTCGACCTCGACGGGGGCCTGGCCGTCGTGTACCAGACCCACACCCCGGTCAACCAGGCCCAGCTCAACACCATCGTGACCATCCTCAACAACCGGGTCAACGCCGGCACCAGCGGGGCCACGGTGGACAGTCAGGGGAAGAACCAGGTCTCGGTGTCCATCCCCGGAGCCAAGAACACCCAGCAGATCCTGGCCACCCTGGGCAACACCGCCCAGCTGTTCTTCCGGCCCGCGCTCTGTTACGCCCCCGCGCTCACGGTGGCCAAGGGACAGGCGCCGGCCGCGGGCCCCTTGCCGACGTGTTCGGCGTCGAGTCAGCTGACGGCGACCAATCTCAACGTCCAACAGAACCCGTCGAACGTGACCCAGCCGTACACCTTCAACACGAACATCCCCGAGGACACCCAGTTCGCCGCCCACGCCTCGACCCCCTCGACCGACGACAACAAGAACGCCACCGTGCTCCTACCCGCTTCGCAGGGCAATCAGGGGCCGCCCCGCTACGTGCTGGGCCCAGCCGGCCTCACCGGTGCAGCGGTCAAGTCGGCCAACGCCCAGCTGGTCAACAACCAGTGGGTGGTCAACCTCAACCTCACCAGCACCGGCTCCACCCAGTGGGACGCCCTGGCCCAACAGCAGTTCCACGCCATCATCGCCATCGACCTCGACGGCCATGTCATCTCCGCGCCGATCACCCAACCCCAATCCGCGACCTTCTCCTCGTTCGCCGGTCAGGTGCAGATCTCCGGCAGCTTCACCGAGGACCAGGCCAAGACCCTGGCCACCGATCTCAACTTCGGCGCCCTGCCGGTGAAGCTGGACCGGCTCACGGTGCAGACGGTCTCACCCACGCTGGGCAAGTCCTCACTGCAGGCCGGCCTCCTCTCCGGCCTGGCCGGCCTGGCCCTGGTCATGCTGTACATGATCTTCTACTACCGGCTCCTCGGGGTCGTGGTGGTGGCCGGCCTGGCCGTGACCGCCGCCCTGCTGTGGACGATCATCGCCGTGATGGGCCAGGCGCTCGGCACCACCATCGACCTGGCCGGCATCATCGGCATCATCGTGTCGGTGGGGATCACCGTGGACTCCTACATCGTCTACTTCGAGCGGTTGAAGGACGAGGCGCGTAGCGGCCGCACCATTCGCAGCAGTGTGAACAAGGGGTTCGCCAGCGCGTTCCGCACCGTGCTGGCGGCCGACGCCGTGTCCCTCCTCGGCGCGGCCATCCTGTATTTCATCTCCGTGGGACCTGTCAAGGGATTCGCCCTCTTCCTGGGCATCTCCACCATCCTTGACGTGGTCCTGACCTATACGTTCACCCGTCCGTTCGTGATCCTGCTGGGCCAGCGGCGTGGCGGCGGCGAGGTCAGCACCATGAGCATGGCCAGCGGCCTGGGCGTGTCCACCGCGGTGGCGCAATGAGCCCGAGCAACGCCAACGGCCGGGGCACCAACGGCAAGGGGGGCGACGGCACCGGCCTGTCCGACGAGGACGAGGCCGCCCTCGAGCTCGAGGAGGCCTTCGACCAGGAGCTCGAGTCGGCGGCCGAAGAGTGGGATCGGGAGGGGCGGGGCGAGAAGCCCCACAACGTGTTCGTCCGCCTGTACCGGGGTGAGACCTCGTTCGACTTCATCGGCCATCGGAAGGTCTGGTTCGCGGCCTCCGCCCTGGTCATCCTGTTGGGGGTCGTTTCGTTGGCCACCAGGGGGCTCAACCTGGGCATCGACTTCAAGGGCGGCCAGTCGTGGCTGGTCAGCTCCCAGACCCTCACCGTGGCCGAGGCCACCTCGGCCGTGGAGTCAGCCGGCGTCACCCAGCCGACGGTGGTCCAGCTGACCAATCAACTGAACCACCAGAAGCAGATCCAGGTGCAGGTCGATCTCAACTCCAAGTCGGTGGCCGACCGCACCGCCATCGAGAACAAGGTCCAGGACGCCCTGGCTGCGGCGGCGCACACCGGTCCGAACAATGTCAACTTCAACGACGTGGGGCCGACCTGGGGTGGGCAGGTCACCTCGAAGGCCATCGAGGCCCTCATCGTCTTCTTCATCGCCGTCACCTTGTACATCTCTGCCCGTTTCGAGTTCAAGATGGCTGTCGCCGCCATCGCCGCGGTGATCCACGACATCCTCGTGACCGTCGGCGTGTACTCGCTGACCGGGTTCCAGGTGACTCCGAGCACGGTGATCGCGGTGCTGACCGTGCTGGGCTATTCGCTCTACGACACCGTGGTGGTCTTCGACCGAATACGGGAGAACGCCAAGGGCCTGGGCGCGTCCGGCCGCATCACCTACTCCGACATGGTCAACCTCTCGATGAACCAGACGTTGGCCCGGTCCATCAACACCTCCTTGGTGGCCATCATCCCGGTGCTCTCCGTGCTCGTCGTGGGCTCCTTCATCCTGGGGGCGACCTCACTCCAGGACTTCGGCCTGGCCCTGGTGATCGGGTTGACCAGTGGTGCCTACTCCTCGATCTTCATCGCCTCGCCGCTGCTGGCCCTCATGAAGGAGCGGGAACCCCGCTACACCACCATTCGCCAACGACTCGAGACCAGGGGCGAGCGCGCCGGGGTGTTGACGCCGGCCGCCGCGGCGGCCATGGCGGGGGCGAGTGGCGGGGGTCGGCCACAGGGACGGGCCCGGGCCCAGACGGCCGGGGTCATCCGCCCCGGTGCGGCCTCGTCGGGTCGCCCCAAGGGAGGCGCGGTCAAGGGCGGCGGGTCGGACGCCGCCCAGTCGACGGGTGCGGCGGCCTCGTCGGGCAACGCCAGGGCGTCGACCGGAGCCCGGGCGGCGTCCGGATCGACCCGACCGGGGGGAAACCGCCCGCCGCCCCGTCCGCGGAAGGGGAAGGGCGGCAAGGGTGGGAAGGGCAAACGACGCTGACCCGGCGGGGCCAAACGCCCTCCGGGCCGGGCCGGAAGGTACCGATGCGCCCCCTTCGACGGGTACCGTGTAGGTATGGCTCTGGCCACACCAGTCCCTGCTGAGGGGACCGCGACCTCCGGTGCGGAGCACCTGGCCGGCTCGTCGCTGCCCCCGGCAGAGGCCGCTCTGCTGGTGCCGGTCATCGAGGCCTTCCTCCGCCGTCACCCGGGTGATGACACCTCGCTGATCGTACGGGCCGCGGAGACCGCCACCGTGGCCCACGCCGGCCAGCTCCGCCGCTCGGGCGAGCCCTACATCACCCATCCGATCGCCGTGGCCGGGATCGTGGCCGATCTGGGCCTGGACGCCCAGACCGTGGCCGCGGCCCTGCTCCACGACGCCGTCGAGGACACCGGGGTGACGACCGAGGTGATCGACCGGGACTTCGGCCCCACCGTCGCCAACATCGTCGAGGGGGTCACCAAGCTCGATCGGCTCCAGTTCGACTCCAAGGAGGCCCAGCAGGCCGCCACCGTCCGCAAGATGCTGGTCGCCATGGCCAGCGACTGGCGGGTGCTGATCATCAAGCTGGCCGACCGGCTGCACAACATGCGGACGCTGTCGGTGATGCCGGAATGGAAGCAGCGGCGCACGGCCCAGGAGACGCTGGACATCTACGCCCCCCTGGCCCACCGGCTGGGGATCCAGGAGGTCAAGTGGCAGTTGGAGGACCTCGCCTTCGCCACCCTCCACGCCAAGCCCTACGCGGAGATCGAGCAGATGGTGGCCAGCCGGGCCCCGCTGCGCGACGAGTTCCTGGCCCGGGTGCTGGTGGCGGTGCGGGAGCGTCTGGCCGCCTCCGGCGTGGACGCCGAGGTCACCGGCCGGCCGAAGCACCTGTGGAGCATCTACGAGAAGATGGTGGTGCGGGGCAAGGAGTTCGACGACCTCTACGACCTGGTGGGGATCCGAGTGATCGTGGACTCCGAAAAGGACTGCTGGGCCGCGCTGGGCTCGATCCACGCCATCTGGCCGCCCGTGCAGGGCCGGTTCAAGGACTACATCAACTCGCCCAAGTTCAACCTCTACCAGTCGCTGCACACCACGGTGATCGGCCTCGACGGCAAACCCATCGAGGTGCAGGTCCGCACCCACGAGATGCACCGCCGCGCCGAGTACGGGATCGCCGCCCACTGGGGCTACAAGGACAGCACCGGCCGTCCCGATGCGGGCCCGACCACGATGACC
>DASZGT010000362.1:0-16614 GCA_035938575.1 Acidimicrobiales bacterium | reverse complement strand
CGTCGAGGGCTGGCATGGCGTGCCCTTCTCGTCGCCCATCGGCCGCACCCGTGAGATCATCGACGTCTGCCGGCAGGTGTGGGCGAGGGAGGCTCCGCTTGTCCACGAAGGCGAGTACTACAACATGCCCCTGGGACCCGGAGTGGGCACCGGCCTGGGCAAGGCGCTCAAGATCATCGCCCACCCGGTGCGGCCGTCCATCCCCATCTGGGTGGCCGCCCTGGGAGAGAAGAACGTGGCCATGACGGCCGAGTTGGCCGACGGCTGGATCCCCATGCTGTTCATCCCGGAGAAGGCACGGGAGGTGTGGGGGTCGTCGCTCGACGCCGGAAAGGCCAAACGGGACCCCGGCCTCGGTCCGTTGCAGATCACCGTGGGAGGGCTGCTGGCCATCGGCGAGGGCGACGAGGTGATCGCCCTGCGCCAGCTGGCCCGTCCCATGGTGGCCCTCTATGTGGGTGGCATGGGAGCCAAGGGGAAGAACTTCTACAACGACGTGGTGCGCCGCTACGGCTTCGAGGAGGAGGCCGAGGCCATCCAGAACCTCTACCTGAGCGGGAAGAAGGCCGAGGCGGAGGCGCAGGTTCCGGACGAGTTCCTCGAGGCGACCTCACTGTGCGGTCCCGAGAGCTATGTGGCCGAGCGCATCGACGCCTTCCGCCACGCCGGCGTGTCCCATCTGCAGGTGACCCCCGTGCCCGTCGGGGATCAGCGCCCGGTTGATCTGATCGCCATGGTCAAGAAGCTGGCCGGCTGAGCCGGCAAATCGATCACCGACACGAGGTGGCACAGGACTCGGGGACATCCCCGGGCCCAGGCGATGGTGCCGGTCCTAGTCTCAGGGGATGGCAGCGGGAAGGGTCCTCGTCACTGGGAGTTCGGGGCACCTGGGCGAGGCTCTCGTCCGCACCCTGCGCGGCCAGGGTAGAGAGGTGCGCGGCGTCGACGTGCTGGACTCGCCCTTCACGTCGAGCGTCGGGTCCATCGCCGACCGCGCCCTCATCAGGGACAGCATCCGGGGTGTCGAATCAGTCTTGCATGCCGCCACACTTCACAAGCCCCACATCGACAGCCACGACCGCCAGGCCTTCGTCGAAACCAATGTAACCGGCACCATGGTCCTGTTGGAGGAGGCGGTGGCAGCGGGTGTCACCCGCTTTGTCTTCACCAGCACAACCAGCGTATTTGGGCTGGCGCTCGTCCCTTCCCCCGGATCGCCAGCTGCCTGGATCACTGAGGAGGTCGTCCCTGTTCCGAGGAACATCTATGGCGTGACGAAGGCGGCGGCTGAGGACGTCTGCGCCTTGGTGGCGCGGGACCATGGGTTGCCGGTGGTGGTATTGCGCACGGCGCGGTTCTTCCCCGAAGGAGATGACAGCACCGAGATCACGTCGAGGTTCGACGACAGAAACATCAAGGCCAATGAGTACCTCTACCGGCGGGTCGACATCGAGGATGTCGTCAGCGCCCATCTGCTGGCCGAAGACTGCGCCCCCACTCTCGGGTTTGCCAAGTACATCATCAGCGCAACCACCCCGTTTGCCCGTGATGACGCGGCCGAGCTGGCCCGAGATGCGCCAGAGGTCGTGGGCCGCCTCTTTCCGGATCAGGGTGCTGAGTACGCCAGACGGGGGTGGAAGATGTTCCCCAGCATCGACCGCGTCTATGTCAACGATCGGGCCCGCTCCGAGCTGGGGTGGGGTCCCCGCTACGACTTTCGCCACGTCCTGGATCATCTCAGGTCAGACCAAGACCCCAGGAGTCCGCTGGCGAGGACAATCGGTGCAAAGGGTTATCACGCAGTGACGAGGGGCCCGTACACCGTGCGGTGAGCGACCCCGCTGACAGGCGTACCGAAGTGGCACTCCGACCCCGCGTTCCGCAACAACCTTCAGGGCCGTCGACGTCACTGACCCCGGTTCGGGTGATGATGCCGCGTCCCGTGCACGGCCACGGTCTGGTTGACAGTGCCGTTGGTGCGGAATCCCACCGCCCAGCAGTCTGATCTGGTGGCGCAGGCCACGGAGCTGAGGGGGACGTTGGGGGTGGCCACGGTAGACCAGGCGGTGCGGTTCCAGTGCTCAATGCCGCTGGCGCCGGCACCGACGGCCCAGCAGTCTCCTCCGGTGACACAGGTCACTCCCGAGAGGATGCTTTGTCCTAGAGGGGTGGCGACGATGGACCAGGCGCTGCGGTGCCAGTGCTCGGCCAGGGTTTGTTGAACGCCTACGTCGTTGCCGGTAAGACCCACGGCCCAACAGTTCGAATTCCGGACACAGTCCACGGCGAGGAGGTCGTTTATCGACGAGCCGGTGTTGGGGGTGGCGACGATGGACCAGGCGGTGCCGTTCCAGTGCTCGGCCAGGGTCTGGCTGGCGGTGCCGCTGTCGGAGGCATAGCCCACGGCCCAGCAGTCCGGACCGGTGACACAAGCCACCCCGTAGAGGTAGTTGAACTGCCACGAGGTGTTGTCGGGGGTCGGGACCACAGACCAGGTGGTCCCGTTCCAGTGCTCGGCCAGGGTCTCTCCGGGAGGGACACCCCCGGTGCTGCTATTCCCGACGGCCCAGCAATCAGCGCTGCTGGTACACGCCACTCCGAACAGGATGCCAGCGTTCGGCGTGGCGACGACTGACCAGGCGGTGCCGTTCCAGTGCTCGGCCAGAGTCGCTGGAACACCCCCGGTGCTGGTATTCCCGACGGCCCAGCAATCCGAGCTCGTGACACAGTCCACGGCGACGAGGAGGTGGTTTATCGACGAGCCGGTGTCGGGGGTGACGACGATGGACCAGGCGGTGCCGTCCCAGTGCTCGGCCAGGGTCTGTTCTGCCGTGCCCCCAATACCACCGGCCCATCCGACAGCCCAGCAGTCCGCGCTGGCGGCGCAGGCCACTCCGACCAGCTCGTTGGTTTGAGACGAGCTGGTATCGGGGGTGGAAATGGTCGACCAAGTGAGCCCGCTGGCACCAGCTGCCGGGCTGGCCGCCATCGCGCCCATCACCACTCCGCCGGCGACCAGAGCTGCACCACCAAAGCGGATGACACACCGGAATGAACCCATCATGGGCCCCCTCTCCGAGAACGTGGTGGCCGCGCTCTGCTCGTCTTCTCTCGACCGAGCTTACTGGGCCTGGCCACCTGGGTTGCCCGGGGACATCCATCCGGCGTGGCAGAAATGCCGGTATGTGAGACCCTGCAATCGTCACGGAGCATGTTCTCGGGGCGTAGCAGTGGGTCCACCCGTTCAGAGGTCGAGGACGGTCCCCTCGGCCGCCACCATCACGCGGGTCGGATGGTCGCGGTAGCGATCGGCCACCATGTCGAGCATGGCGTCGGTGCGCCTGTGGCTGTGGTGGAACAGGACCACGGTACCGACACCGGCCGCCTCACCGAGGGCCACCGCGTGCTCAGCGGCGGCGTGGCCGCCGGCGGCGCCATCGGGGAGCTCGTCGGCGGACAGGAGGGCGTCGTGGACCAGGACGTCGACGCCGGAGACGAGATCCATGACGTGCTGCGGGTAGTCGCCCCAACCATCCGGCCCCGGGCCGTACACAGTAGGGCAGTGGTCGGGGATGTACGCCAGCGCCGAGTCACCATCGGAGACCCGATAGCCGAAGGTTCGCCCCCCTTTGTGCGCGACCTCGGTGGCCAACACCGAGAACTGCTCGAATTTGTGGGCGCCCGGCTCGAGGCTGGAGAACGTCCAGTCGCCGCGCAATCCGGGTGGCCCGATGGGGAAGTGTGGTGGTGACATCATCCCTCCCAACGCCGCAGCCGCCCCCGTGCCATCGGGCTGGGCCGGGAGATAGACGTCGGTGCGGGCGTCGTCCCGATCGACCGAGGTGCAGAAGGGGAGGCCTTCGACGTGGTCCCAGTGGAGGTGGGTCAGCAGAACGGTGCCGTCGAAGGGGGCTTCGTGGAGGACGGCTGCCAGCCGTTGGATGCCGGTGCCGGCATCGAGCACCAGTGACGGCGAGTCGGTGCCAGAGGCCACGGCCACACAGGAGGTGTTGCCGCCGTAGCGGACAAACTCGATCCCCGGACAGGGCGTCGAGCCTCGAACGCCCAGGAGATGGACGCGCATCCCTAGGCTCGCAGACCTTCATTCCGGTGGCCCCTGGTCAGCTCGTGAAGTTGTGCGGGGTCCATCACCGAATGGGCCACCACCGCCACCCGGCAGGCTGTGACGGCCACCAGCGTCGAGGTCCGTCCCCCGCCTTCGACCCCGGAGCGCTCGCCCAGTACGGCGCCAGGTCCGAACTCGGCCAGCCGCTCGCCGTCCTTCTCCACTCTCATCACCCCGTCCAACACCAGGAAGACATCCGTTCCATCCTCTCCTTCGGACACCAGGGCGGTCCCGGCCGCCACCTGGCGGACCTTGGGCTTGCTGCCGTCTTGCATGATGGTGGTGGACAGCGATCGCTCGAGGGCCGACTCGACCGCGGTGATCAGGGCGGGGGACTCCCGATCCCCCCACGGGGTGTGCTTGCCGAACGACTTGCGGTACCAGTCGCGGAAATCGGTGAGCCCGGATTTTGCCGACAGGTGGCCGGCGCCGTCGTAGACCCAGTGGCGGGGAAATCTGCTGGCTCCCCGTACCTCGAACCGGGGAGGCCGGTCGGCGTAGAGGGTAAGGCTCAAGGTCGTCCACACCAGTGGCGCCTGCCACTGGATGAATGGCCGTCGGCGCACCGGCCGGGGGGCCGGCAGCCCGGTCCGTCCGCCGGTGGTCTGCTGGAACCGCACCCATCCGTCCCCGGTTTCGGGTGTGGCCTGGAGGTCGGGCAGGGCCACGGCTTCGAATTGGTGACGGAGCCCGGCGATCCCCACCGTCGTGGACCCCATCAGCCCACCGCCCGAATAGCCACAGCCGGTGACCCGGCCGTCCTCACCGACCTCGATCCAGGCCGCGAGGACGTTGGCGAAACGGAAACGGTCCGCCGCCTGCAGGGCCTCGACATCCTCGATGACGTCGGGCGGCGGATCGTCATAGTGGGTGAATCCGGCATCGAAGGCCACGCGGGTCCCGCCCCGGACCGCCTCCGACGGAATCCACGACAGGGTGGTCACCGAGCTCTCGATTCGCATACCGACACACTGATCCCAACCTGATCCGGCGACCAGTGTGTTCGCCTCTCTTGCTGGTGTGGCTGGCACCACCGGGGATCGGGTGCCTCCGCCCTATGAACGAGCTCGCCGATATGGGACAACTGACTGATCATGGTTACCCAGGAGCCGCCCTCGGGCACCGTCATCAACGTCTTCCTGGCCGATGACAACGTGATCGTGCGAGAGGGCGTGCGCACGCTGCTCGAACGGGAGAGCGATCTCAGCGTGGTCGGCGTGGCTCAGGACTACGACAGCCTGGTGGCGGGGGTGGTGGCCACCGAGCCCCATGTGCTGGTGACCGACATCCGCATGCCACCGTCGTTTCAGCGCGAAGGAATCGAGGCGGCCCGGGAGGTGCGCCAACGCTGTCCCGGCACTGCCGTGGTCATCTTGTCGCAGTACGACGACCCCGAGTATGCCGTCTCGTTGGTCGCCGAAGGGTCCGCTGGTTACGGCTACCTGCTCAAGGATCACATCGCAGAGGGCAACCAACTGGTCGACGCGGTACGGGCGGTGGCCACCGGAGGCACCGCTCTCGACCCCTCGATCGTCGACGCCCTGGTGAGCCCCGTAACCACCCTTGGAGGCCTCACCCGTTCCGAGGAGACCCTCCTGGGATGGGTAGCCGAGGGCAAGCCGATCAAGGCGATCGCAGTGGCGCAGCGGACCACCCCAGAAGCTGTCGATGCCCAAGTCGAAGCGCTCTTCGTCAAACTCGCTGAAGGGGTCTCGGCGGGAACCGAGGGAGCCATCCGCCGGCTGCGGCTTCTCCACCAGTGCATCGTCGATCGGGAGGAGCAAGGCGAGTCGTTGTCGCGTCTCCTTCCGGGCGGCCTGGCGGAGAAGCTGCGGCGGGATGGACCGGACCTCGGCAAGACCGAGATGGTGGAGGTGACCGTCCTGATGAGCGACATCCGTTCGTACTCGACGATTGCCGAGCACGCAGACCCGAGCCAACTGGCGGGCCAGCTGAACACGCACCGTGCGGCCATGAACGAGGCCATCCTCGGCCAAGAGGGTACGGTCATGCAGTTCGTCGGAGATGCCGTGATGGCCGTCTTCGGGGCGCCGTTCTCCCAACCCGATCACGCAGATCGGGCCCTGGTCGCGGCCGCCGACGCCCACCGGCTGCAAGCCGAGGTCAATGCAACCTGGGAGCGAGAGGGCCTTCCGGCCTTCGGGCTGGGATTGGGACTTTCCACCGGCGAGGCCGCCGCCGCCCTGCTCGGATCCGAGGAGCGACTCGAGTACACCCTGGTGGGTGACACGGTCAATCTGTCACAACGGCTGCAGCAACTGGCTGATTCAGGGGAGACTGTATTGAGTCAGGCGACGATGGACGCGCTGGCGGTACCGGTGGAGGCGAAGCTCTTGCCCGAGCAGTTGGTCAAAGGCAGGGACACTCCCGTGCGGGCATGGCGCATTGCTCGTCTGGCTCCGCCGGTGGCCGCCCATGCCAATTCTGACGGCGCCATCCCGACTACCGGAGAGGTGAGATGAATCCCGAAACTGATGTACTGGTCGTCGAGGGAGTGCGCAAGACCTTCGAGGCCGAGAACGCCCCGGTGCGAGCGCTGCGCGGCGCCAATCTGCGGGTGCCGGCCGGTGACTTCGTGGCCCTGATGGGGCCCTCGGGGTGCGGCAAGTCGACGCTCCTCAATCTGGTCGCCGGACTCGATGTCGCCGACGAGGGCACGATCAGCGTGGGCGGCGAACTGGTCACCGGCCGGAGCGAGGACGAGCTCTCCCTGATCCGCCGCCAGCACATCGGAATCGTCTTCCAATTCTTCAACCTGCTCGAGAGCATGACCGCCTTGGAGAACGTCGCCCTGCCGGCGATCATCGCCGGGACCAAACGCCGGCCCGCCGAGACGAGGGCCCGGGATCTCCTCGACCTGCTGGGGGTGGGCGACAAGGCCAAGGCCGTGCCGGGGTCGCTCTCCGGTGGGCAACGTCAGCGGCTGGCCATCGCCCGGGCCCTGGCCAATCAACCGACCCTCCTGCTGGCCGATGAGCCCACCGGGGCCCTCGATTCGGACAGCGGCCACGAGATCGTCGAGCTGCTCTCCCGTCTCCATGGCGGCGGTCAGACCATCGTGCTGGTCACCCACGACAACGATGTGGCCCAGGCCGCCGAGCACCTGATCTTCATGCGGGACGGGCAGATGGTCGACAGCCCGGACCGGAACCCGGCGGCAGCCGTGCACGAGGTCCTGTGACAGCAACGCCGGCCACCACCGGCACCGGTGAGGGCATGGCCCTCGGGCCGGCCATGGACCTCGAGCCTTCCCAGCCCAGGGTAGCCATGGCCGACAGCGGGAGTGACCGGGCGTGGTTCTCGCCGTCGGTGTTGTTGGTGCTCCCGGCGCTGGCCATCGTCGGAATCGGCTTCGCCAAAGCGGTGGACGCCGGCGTGACGACCGCCGATTGGATCCGGCTCGAGCTCACCCTCGGCTGGGCGGTGGCAGGCGTCTGCGTGCTGGTTCGGCCCACCCTGCAGCCGCTCGGCCGTCTGGTGGCGCTGGCCACCTGCCTGGGCGCCACCAGTTTCGCCGCCGCCGTGATCGGCACCACCGCGGCCGGGGACACGGGGCACGCGGCGCGCGCCGCGGCCACGGTGCTTCCCGCCGTGTTGATGGCCGTGGCCATCCACGTTCTTCTTTCGGTGCCGGACGGTCGGCTGGTCTCCCGATGGCGACAGATCGAGGTGGTGTTCGGCTACCTGGCAGGCTTGGCACTGGGGCTGTGGGCCTGGTTCGGCCCAGGCCGAATGACCGATGCCGTGGCCATCACCGGATGGTCGATCGCCGTGGTTGTGGGTTCGGCCGCCGCGGTGCGACGGTACCGCTCGGTCCCCGGCATCGATCGGCAGCGTTTGCAGACCCTGGCCGCGGGAGCAGTGGCCTCCGTTGAGGTCGGGCTGGTCGTCCTGGGCCTGGCCGTACTGGTGGGATGGCCGGGCCAGCCTTGGGCTATCGCCGCCGGCGGCACCGTGTTGGTGGCCATCGGAATGGCCGCGGCAACCTTCTCGCGTCAGCTGGGAAGATCCGACCGGATGCTGGTGTGGCTGTTGACCCTGACCGGGCTGTCGGCGGTGGTGCTGGCGGTCTACATGCTGGTCATCCTCGGTTTCGGTCACAAGCCGGGCTCGGGGGACCGGCAGGTCCTGGGCCTGTCGATTCTGGCCGCCGCCATTGTGGCCCTGGGTGCGTCCGTCTCCCATCAGCGGGTCCAGGAGGCCGCCCAGCGCCTGGTGTACGGAACCAATGCCGTCCCCGACGATGTGGTCAAGACATTCAGCACCCGCCTGACCCGGGCCGTGACCATGGACGAGCTTCTCCTCCAACTGACGGAGTCGTTGCGCAAGTCGATGTCCCTGACCAGTGCCGAGGTCTTCACCGGCACCAGCGAGGTCCTCGAACGCAGCGCGTCGATCCCCGACAGAGGACCGGGCACACTGCACATCGGCCCGAAGGAGCAGCCCATCGTGGCCCGAGCGGGCGTGTCGGGCAATGCCTGGACGGCGGTGTGGCTCCCGGCAGTGATCGCGGGACGTGACCATGCCCAACTGCGGGTCTGCCCGATCACCTATGGCGGGGATCTGCTCGGCCTGGTGGTGGTGGAGCGGCCGCACACCGAGCCGGCGTTCACCGAAAAGGAGGACATCGTCCTGACCGAGCTGTCCCGTCAGGTGGGACTGGCGCTCCACAACGTCCGTCTGGACTCGGCCCTGCAGTCGACGCTCGACGAGGTTCGGCGCCAGGCCGCCGAGCTGCGGGCCTCCCGCTCGCGCATCGTGGCGGCCGCCGACGCCGAGAGGCGACGGGTGGAGCGGGACCTCCACGACGGTGCCCAACAGCACCTGGTGGCACTGGCGGTCAACGTCCGCCTGGTCCGGGACCTGGTGGTCGAGGACCCCGAGGCGGCCGCCGAGGCACTGGATGAGATCGCCGTCGAGGTCAAGGCCACCGTGCAGGAGCTGAGGGACCTGGCCCACGGGATCTACCCGCCGTTGTTGATGGACAACGGACTGCCCGAGGCACTTCGGGCCGTCGGGTCGAGGAGCCCTCTCGACGTCCAGACGTCGGTCGAGGGGATCGGGCGCTTCTCCGCCGACATCGAGGCGGCGGTGTACTTCTGTTGCCTCGAGGCCCTGCAGAACGCGGCCAAGCACGCCCCGGGCTCCCATGTGCAGCTGCGGGTGTGGGAGGAAGAGGGCGGCCTCCTCTTCACCGTCACCGACGACGGACCGGGATTCGATCCCAAGGTCGCCCAGGCCGGTCACGGCTTCATGAACATGAGCGACCGACTCGGCGCCATTGGAGGCTCGGTCCGGTGGGAGTCCGCACCGCAGGACGGCTCAACGGTGCGCGGCTCGATCCCGCTGGCCTGAGCCCCGCCAGATGATGGAGACGGGACAGGTTCGTCAGCCGGGCAGGAACTCGATGGTTTCGCGTTCGGACCAGATCCGCTGCAACTCAGCGGGACCGAACTCCTCCTTGTTGACGTAGGCCAGGGCGCCGCTGGTGGCAGCGTCCGGCGGGAGGTCCTGTGGGTTGTAGGTGGAGCAGAGGATCACCACCACATCAGGTGTGGCGGCGACGATCTGCCGGGTGGCCTCCACCCCGTTCATCCCCGGCATGTTGATGTCCATGAGCACCAGTGCCGGCCGCAGTTCGGCGGCCTTGGCGATTGCTTCCTCGCCGTTCGTCGCTTCACCGGCCACAACGAAGCCGTCCAACCGGCGGACCACGGCGCGTGCCGCCATGCGGAAGGGAGCCTGGTCGTCCACGACCAGAACGGGCAGTTGATCGCTCATGATGGGCAATTGTCGCACGGGCGGTGCTCCATCGACAGGGAGCTAGCACGCCCTCCTGGTGTGGCTACCCGGGGGCCTGGCCGCCAAGATAGATGAGTACCGCCTTGACCCGGCGGTTGACATCCTCCTCCTCGGTCAGACCGAGCTTGGAGAAGATGGAGTTGGTGTGCTTCTCGACGGCCCGCTCCGAGAGGAACAGCGAGGCGGCGATGGCAGCGTTGTTCTTGCCCTGGGCCATCTCGGCCAGTGTCTCCGACTCGCGCCCCGTCAGTCGGTCGAGATCCGAGGGACGGCGGGGGGCTGAGGCGCCGACCAGCGAGTCGACGACGGCGGGGTCGACCACGGAGCCGCCCTCGGCGACGGTCTGGATGGCCCGGACCAGCTCGTCGACGCCGGCGATCGACTCCTTCAACAGGTAGGCACGACGGGCCGAGCCGTCGGCCAGCAGGGCCAGGGCGTACTCCGGGTTGGCGTACTGGCTGAGGACCACGACGCCGACGCCGGGACGGTGTACCCGCAGGTGGGCGGCGGCCCTGATGCCCTCGTCGGTGCCCGTCGGCGGCATCCGTATGTCGGTGACGACGACGTCGGGCTCGGCCGTTTCGACCAGAGCCAGCAGCCCGGGAAGATCGTTGGCCGTTCCCACCAGCTCCAGCCCGTCCTCATGGGCGATCAGTTTTTCCACGCCCTGTCGGAGGAGGGCGTTGTCCTCGGCGAGCACCACCCGGACCTGTCCCATGGACGACAACCGTAGTCGGCCCTCCCGATCCTGAGGCCACGTCGGGGATCGCAACGGCCCTGGTGAGCCTGCCTGGGCAGTGGTGGTAGTACACCAGGTACCGGTGGGCTGCCGCCCTTGGTCAGGGGGCGGAAGTCGATCAGACTACAGGGAGGATGGGCAGACCGGTGATGGCGGGAAGAGGCGGGGACAGGATGAGTCGAGCCCCGAGCAGAGGCGAGCGGTGACCTCGTCCGTTCTCAGGACAGCCTGGTACCGGTTCACCGCCACCTTCGGTCGCCAATGGGGCGGCTACCTCACCGTGCTCCTCCTGATCGGATTGCTGGGGGGCCTGGCCATGGGATCGGTGGCTGGCGCCCGGCGCACGCTGGCGTCCCCGGCGGTGTATGCCGCCAGCGCCAATCTCGTCAGCTTCGGGGTCGGCACCGGACTGCTCGGTCAGACCAACAGCACCAGCGGTTACGACCCCAGGCTGGTCGACACCATCGCCCACCTGCCCCATGTCTCCCACGTCACCACCATCACCGGCCTCAATCTGGTCGCACTGAACAAGGATGGCTCGCCCAACAAGTCGGATGCCAACCCCGGGAACGGCTCGGGAAGCGTCGACGGCGCCTATTTCCATTGGGACAAGGTGACCGTCCTCCAGGGACGGATGGCCGATCCTGGCAGTGCCCACGAGTTCGTGGTGAACTCCCTTGCCGCCCAGGGCCTGGGGCTCCATGTGGGTCAAGTCGTTCGTTTCGGGATCTATACGGATGCCCAAACCCAACTGTCCGGTTTCGGCACCGCCAGCGTTCCGCCGCAGCGCACGATCGACGCCAAGCTGGTCGGGGTCGTGATCGACCCGACCACGGTGGCACAGGACGACGTCGACAGCGGAACGACGCTGCAGATCTTCACCCCGGCACTGACGCGGCAGTTGCTGTCGTGCTGCGTGAACTATTCGTTCACCGGGGTGACGGTGAAGGGCGACACTGCCGAGGTGAGCGCGGTGGAACGAGAGGTGCGTGGCGTGCTGCCCCGGGGGGCACCGGTGGCCATCAGCACGACGGCCGACTCCGAGGCCAAGGCGTCGCGGGCGGTCAAGCCCGAAGCCATCGCCATCGGGGTGTTCGGCGGGATCGCCGGCTTGGTGGCGTTGATCGTGGCCAGCCAGGTCATCGGCCGCCAGCTCCGGCTGGGGGCCGAGGAGCGGAGCACGATGCGGGCGCTGGGCGCCGACCCGGTCGAGGCGGTGGTCGACGGGCTTCTGGGCGTCGTGTTGTCCATCGTGGCCGGTTCCTTGGTGGCCCTGGCGGTCGCCGTGGCGCTGTCCCCGATCGCTCCGATCGGGGTGATCCGACCGGTCTATCCCCACCCCGGTGTGGCCTGGGACTGGACGGTGCTCGGCCTTGGATTCGTGGTGCTGCTCGTGGTCCTGAGCGCCATCGCCACGGTCATGGCGTACCGGCAGGCTCCGCTGCGGTTGGAGAGACGCAGAGCTCGCACGGCCCGGACGGAGTCCACCTCAGCCGGACTGGCGGCCAGTTGGGGCTTGCCGGCCCCCGCGGTGGAAGGCGTTCGCTTCGCCCTCGACCCGGGTGCCGGGCGCACCAGTGCGCCCGTGCGGTCGGCCATCTTTGGAACCGTCCTGGCCTTGTCGGTCGTGGTCGCCACGGTGACCTTCGGGGCCAGCCTCAACTCGCTGGTCTCCCATCCCAACCTGTACGGCTGGAACTGGGACTATGTCCTGGCCGCCGGGGGAGGATCGGGAGACATCCCCGCCCAGACCGCGGCGCCGCTCCTGGCCCAGGACCGCTCGGTCGGGTCATGGTCGGGGATCTACTTTGCCCAGCTTCAGATCGACGGGCAGTCCGTGCCGGCGCTGGGCGCAGCTCCCGGCACCGCAGTTGGACCTCCGATCCTGTCCGGTCACGGGCTCGATGGTCCCCAGCAGATCGTGCTCGGTGCCGTCACCCTGGGTCAGTTGGGCAAGAAAGTGGGGGACACCGTCATCGTGAGCAACGGGGCAACGGCACCGACCCGGGTGCGGGTGGTGGGCACGGCCACCATGCCCACCATCGCCGGAGGCGCGGGAGGACAGCACTTGGAGATGGGGAGCGGAGCGGTGGTTCCCACTGCGCTCATTCCCCCATCGGCTCGAAACCCGTTCGCCGATCCGATGACCGGACCGCAAGTGATCCTGGTGCGGCTGAAGGACGGCGCCAACCACCAGGCGGCCCTCCGATCGCTGCAGCGGATCGCCGATTCGACCAGTAACCCATCGAACTTCGGGGTGGCAGTGGTGTCCGTGCTGCGGCCGGCGGAGATCGTGAACTACCGCTCGCTGGGTACCACCCCGGTCGTGCTCGGGCTCTCGCTGGCCGCCGGGGCAGTGGCGGCACTGATGCTGACCCTGGTGGCCTCGGTTCGCCGGCGCCGGCGTGACCTGGCCGTGTTCAAGACCTTGGGTTTCACTCGCCGCCAGTTGGCCGCCACCGTGGCCTGGCAATCGAGCGTGTCGGTGTTCATCGGGGTCGTGGCGGGGGTTCCGTTGGGAGTCATTGCCGGCCGACAGCTCTGGAACGTCTTCGCCACCGAGATCAACGCCGTGCCGGCACCGACCGTTCCGGCGGGGTGGATCGTCGCCATATCGGTCGGCGCCCTCGTGCTGGCCAACGTGGTGGCCTCGGTTCCGGGGCGCATCGCCGCCCGCACGCCGACGGCGCTGGTCCTGCGGGCGGACTGACGGGTGGACAGGCGGGACCCGCAGTGACGAGGCACACCATTCGGGTGGCGTGGTACCGGTTCGTGGCCACGCAGGCCCGCCGACGCGGGGGCTACCTGGCGCTGATCGTCCTCATCGGGCTGGTGGGCGGCCTGGCCATGGGATCGATCGCCGCCGCCCGACGAACCCAATCGTCCTTCCCGAGGTATGTGGCCAGCACCAACCCCTCGGACCTGAACGGCATCACCTCGTTCGTGAACCCCAGCCCCAGCCCCGCCGGCCTCGGCTACAACCCCGCCCTGCTGGCTGAGATCACCCGGCTCCCCCACGTGAAGCAGGTCTCGACCGGGTTCGGGCTCAACATCATCCCTTTGGGTCCCCGTGGCACTCCCGAGAGCCCGGCTGCCTACCCGGCCAGCGCGGGAGAGGTCCTCGGCGCCGGCACTAGCGCGGCCAATCTGGACAGTCCCACCGTCCTCCAAGGTCGGCTACCCGATCCCAGCCGCGCCGACGAGTTCGTGGTGAGCGCCACGAGCGCCCGAATCTTCGGATTCCATGTCGGCCAGCTCGTCCCGTTCGGGATCTACACCAATGCACAGACAAACGACCAGGCCTTCGGGACAGCCGCCGTCGCCCCCTACCGCCGTTTCGAGGCCCGGATGGTCGGGATCGTGATCTCGAGCACCTCGGTGGTCCGAGACGACACCGACGGTGGGAACAATGAGAACCTCCTGGCCTTCACGCCGGCGTTGACCAGACCGCTCCTCGGTTGTTGCGTGTACTTCAGCGCGGCCTCGGTGAAAGTCGCAGGCGGCCATGCCGAGGTGACCACCGTCCAGCGTGAGATCGCCGGCGTCCTGCCGCCGGGGATCAACCCCTTCCAGGCCAACGGAATCCTGGCCATCGAGACCAAAGCCGAACGGGCCATCAAGCCCGAGTCCATCGCCCTCGGCGTGTTCGGCGCCATCGCCGCACTGGCCGCCCTACTGATCGCGGCCCAGATCATCGGGCGACAACTGCGGCTGGGAGTTGTCGACCTCGGCACCCTGCGCTCCCTCGGCGCCGACCCGGCGATGACCGTTGGCGACGGGATCATCGGCATCGTTGGCGCCGTGGTCATCGGATCGTTTCTGGCCGTCGGGGTGGCCATCTGCCTGTCCCCCCTCTCCCCGTTGGGCCCGGTCCGGCCCGTCGATCCCACTCCCGGCGTGTCCTTTGACTGGACGGTCCTCGCCGTCGGCTTCGTGGTGCTGATGGTCGCCCTGAGCGCCGTTGGCCTGGCCGTCGGCTACCGCCTGGCGCCCCACCGGATTGGATCACGCCGGCGCCGGTCGGTTCCGCCGCGGTCGGCAGTGGCCGGCTACGCCGCCGGCGCTGGACTGCCAGAGTCAGCAGTCACCGGCATACGGTTCGCCCTCGAGCCCGGCGTCGGTCGCAACGCCGTACCCGTGCGGTCGGCCATCCTGGGTTCGGTCCTGGCCATGGTCGTGGTGATCACCACGGTCACCTTCGGGGCCAGCCTCAATACCCTCATCTCCCGTCCCGCCCTCTACGGCTGGAACTGGACCTACGAGCTGAGCTCCAACCAGGGGGGCGTCATCCCGGGCAGCCAGGCTGCCCGCCTGCTCGGCCGGGACCATTCCGTTGCGGCCTGGTCTGGTGTCTATTTCGGTACCACCCGGATCGACGGCCAAATCGACGTGCCCGTGTTGGGAGAGAGTCTTGGCGCGAGGGTTGCACCACCACTCCTTTCCGGTCACGAGGTCGAGGCGAGCAACCAGGTCGTCGTGGGTGCGCTCACCCTGGCCCAGCTGCACAAGCAGGTCGGCGAGCTGGTCACCGCCCGCCTGGGGGGAACCAACAACGCCACCACCCGACTCAGGATCGTGGGAACGGCCACCATGCCCACCATCGGCGGGGGGGAAGGCGGCCAGCACCTCGAGATGGGAACCGGCATTGTCATGTCCACCCAACAACTCCCCCAGACCGCCAACTCCGGGTACCAGCTGCCGGGGGCGGCGCCGGGGCCCAACGCCATCCTGGTGCGGCTCAAGGACGGGTCCTCCAGCGCCGGGTTCCGCTCCCTGCAGCAGATCGCCGGCGAGACCAGCACGCCTGCCGACTACGGCGTGTCACTCCTCTCGGTGCAGCGACCGGCCGAAATCGTCAACTACCGGTCGATCGGGGCCACCCCGGCCATTCTCGGTGCCGCGCTGGCTACCGGCGTGGCGGGAGCACTCTGCCTGACCCTGATCGCCTCGGTGCGCCGCCGACAGCGGGATCTGGCGCTGTTCAAGACCCTCGGCTTCACGCGTCGGCAACTCGCCGCCGCCATCTCCTGGCAATCGAGCATCAGTGTGGCCCTCGGGACTGCGGTGGGACTGCCCCTCGGCATCATCGCCGGCCGGTCACTCTGGATCCTCTTCGCCCACGAGATCGACGTCATCCCTTACCCAACCGTCCCGGCCACGACGGTCGCTCTCATCGCCATAGGCGCTCTCCTGTTGGCCAACCTGGTGGCTGCCCTTCCAGCCGGCATCGCCTCCAGAACTCCGACCGCCGTCCTTCTGCACTCGGAGTGAGCCAAAGGCCGGCTACTCCTCTGAGACCAGGTCCTCGATGGAGGGGTCCAGGGTGTCCAGCGCCAGCAGGTAGTCGAGCTGGGAGGCCATGCTCTCGATCTCGTCCGCCTCGTAGTAACTGCGATCCAGCGTCAGGGTCAGCTGTTGCTGGACCAAGGCCAGCGCGTCCTCCGCTGCCGCAGCAGCGTCGTAGACCGAGAAGAGCTTGGCCTGCATGGCCTGCGCTGATACGAACCGGGTGCCCCGCTGCTCCGCTTCGGAGGGAAGGGAGCGCAGCACATCGCCCGGCGTCGGGCTCTGGCCATCAGTGTTCATTTCTCCCTGAATCACCTGGTCACCGCTGGTCTGCTCCATGATCAATTCCCCTTCACGATCTGCATCCCCGTGTCGTAACTTCCTCCTCTGGCTCCATATAACACCGAATTGTCGTCCGATCTTCCGCGGGTCTGAAGGGTTATGGCGTCCATCCCTGCCATCGACCTTCGATCACGCCTCTGTGGTCACCCATCCCGACCGGGCCGACCCGGGCCCGAGCCCGCCCGGTGGTGGTGCCGGCTTCCGCCGCCGACCGGCACACGCCCAGTACGGGTCGGTGCCCACCGGCAAGACTGCGGAGATGCCGTCTTCCCGCTCTGTGGTCATGCCGTGAGCTCGG
>DASZGT010000361.1:0-9541 GCA_035938575.1 Acidimicrobiales bacterium | reverse complement strand
TCGAACCCTCGGCCCGGTCCCGGCTCAACACGGGCTACATGGTCACCTACTTCATCGGCGGCGCCGTCGGCTCGGCCACCACCGGACTGGCCTACGCCGCCCGCGGGTGGTCCGGCGTCATCGCCCTGGGCCTCGTCTACTCCGGGGCGGGCCTGGCCCTGTGGGCGGTCAGCGAGGTCGTCCGCCGTCGGGGTGCACCCCTCGCCCGATCGGCTCCGGTCGCCGTCCGCCCCCCGTCATGACCGTGAGCAGGTAAAACTGGTGGCATGGGCAAGATCAGCCGGGTCGATCGCGCCATCGGCGCCGCACTGCTGGCCCTGATGGCTGGGCTGCTTTCGTTGGCCATCGTCCATCGTTCCGATCAGGCCCACTCGGCCCCGCCGGCCCTGGCCCCGGCGTCCCCGTCTGCCGCGTCCGCCTCCTCCGACCCCACATCGGGCTCGACCTCCACCCCCGGCACCGCCGCCACAGCCACCAGCAGCACCACAGGCACCGCCGCCAACAGCGGGAACGGCCAGACCCCGAACACCCCGGCGCCGGTGAGCGGATCCGTCTCGGCGGTCGGCGACTCGATCTTGCTGGACATCCAGCCCTACCTGCAAACCGAGGTACCCGCGGCCCACATCGACGGACTGGTGAGCCGCCAGTTCGAGACCGGGATCGGGGTGGTCCAGGCCGAGCGGGCCGCCGGCACCCTCGGCACCGTGCTGGTGGTCGAGCTCGGCACCAACGGCTCGGTCACCGCCTCGGACTTCGACGCCATGATGCAGGCGGCATCGGGGGCCAAGCGGGTGGTGTTCGTCAACATCAACGTGCCCCGTTCGTGGATGGCGCCTGACAACGCCGTACTGGCTGCAGGAGTGGCCCGGTACCCGGGGGTGGCGGAACTGGCCGATTGGAACGCGCTCTCGACCGGGCACCCCGAGTGGTTCACCCCGGACCAGGTCCACCTGCAGCCGGCCGGGGCCCAGGCCCTGGCAAATCTGGTCGCCCAGTACGCCTGATCGTCCGCGACCGCGCCCGCGGCGCCGGGTGGGGGCCGCCGGCCGCCCCGGAGCGGCACGCCCGGGCCAGCGGGCCTCAGCATCGAGCTCCGTCAGCAGCTCGCGGTAGCGGACCGCCTTTTCCTCCGGCGACCGCACCATGGTGGCCAGTAGCTCCCGGCGGCCCGACACCACCGCCCGCATGTGCTACGCAAGGGCCATGCCTCGATTCGAACCGTTTGCCGGGCTCCGGTACGACACCCGACGGGTCGATCTCTCCACGGTCATCGCTCCTCCCTATGACGTGATCGGAGCCGAGGAGAGGTCCCGCCTGGCCGCCCAACACAGCGCCAATGCCGTCCGCATCGAACTGCCGGAGCCGGACCAGCACACCGGCCTGGACCGCTATGCCAATGCGGCCAAGCAGTTGGAGCAGTGGCAGGAGGACGGCATCCTGCTCCGCGACCCAGGGCCGAGCTTCTACGCCTACCGGATGACATCACCCGACGGCCACGCCACCAACGGGGTGATCGGCGCCCTGGGCATCGACGATCAGAGCGCCGAGCAGATCCTTCCCCACGAGCAGACGTTGCCCAAGGCCAAGAGCGATCGCCTCGACCTCCTCCGGGCCACCGGCGCCAACCTGTCACCCATCTGGGGCCTGTCCCTCAGTCCCGGGTTGAGCAAGACGTTCGTGCGGGGTGACCCACCCGATGTCCACGCCGTCGATGCGGACGGCATCCGGCACGAGCTCTGGGTGATCAACGACCCCGAAGCCATCAGCGCCGTCCGGGACGCGGTCGGGGCATCGCCGGTGGTGATCGCCGACGGGCATCACCGCTACGAGACGGCACACGCCTATCGGCGCGGGCTCGGCGCCGCCGGGGTTGCGCCCGGCCGCCACGCGGACGGGTCGGGCCCCGACCTGGTGATGGCCTTCATCGTGGAGCTGACCGAGGAGCAACTCGAGGTGGGGCCCATCCACCGTGCGCTGGCCGGGCTCCCCGACGGCCTCGATCTCGTGGACGCCTTCTCGTCGTGGTTCGACGTGACCCGGGCCGGGGACTTCGACGGCCGCACCTCGAGCGCGCTCGGCGAACTCGGGGCCCTGGCCCTGGTGACCCCGGCCGGCGCCTGGCTGCTCTCCCCCAAGGACGGCACACCCGAGGCGGCCGGCTCCCCTCTGGATTCATCGATGGTGGCCCTCGTCATCGCCGAGCTGCCCGACCATGAGCTGACCTTCCTCAACAGCTGGCAGGAGGCCACCGAGGCCCTGACCTCCGAAGCGGCGCAGGCCGTCGTGCTCTTGCGCCCGGTGTCGGTCGACCAGATCGCGGAGTGGGCCCATACCGGGCGACGGATGCCGCCGAAGAGCACGTACTTCCACCCGAAGCCGCGGACCGGGATGGTCTTCCGGACGCTCGACGGGGGCCACTAGCCACACCGGGACCCAAGGCCCGGACCGGAGAAGTCGGCCCTGGTCATCCTCGCCATTGCCGCCCTCAGTCGACGGTGATGCCGGCCATCTCCGTCAAGGCGGTGACCGTCCGCCAGTTCCGGGTGGTCGCCGTCACCCCCAGGCGTCGCTCGAGGTAGGTGTTGTTGAGCTTGGTCTGGCCGTATCCGCCCGGACAGTAGAGGAAGACCTCGCGGCCCGTGACGACGAACTGATCGGTCCCGAACCGGTCGGCCAGCGCCTCCAGCTCCTGGACCGCCGGCGGCGGCGCCACGGCGGCGAGGAAGGTGACGTGCCGCGTCTTCGGGTCGACGTCCAAGTCGGCGAACGGAGGGCTGCGCACGATGGCCTCGAGCTGGCGCTTGCTTCTCACGATGACCGGCACCTCGAGTCCGAGTCCGGAGGCGATCCGGTCCTCGATGGCCCTGGCCACGGCCGTGGCGGAGCCGGATCCGGTGAAGACCACGTTGCCGCTCTGCAGATAGGTGCCCACGTCGTCGAAGCCCAGGGACGACACCAGGGCCCGGAGGTCCGCCATCGGCACCCGGTTCCGACCCCCAACGTTGATGCTTCGCAGCAGCCCGACGAAGGTGCCCATCTAGCTGAACCCGCCGCTCCTGCGACCCTTCGTCCGAGGTCCTAGTCCACCGTCCACGAGGAACCGGAGCGCAGGAGGGCGTGCAGGTCCCCCTGGCCGCGCTTGGCCTTCGATTCCTCGATCTGGCGCGACATCCCCGCCCCGTACTCGGGCCGCTCCACATCGCGGAAGACGCCGATCGGCGTGGGTTCGTAGGGGCCTCGGGACAGCCGGCTCAGCTGGAAGGCCAGGCCCGGGTTGTCACGATGCTCGTCGTGCACGAGCAGGGCGGGCTCACCCACGTCGGCCACCTCCACCACCTCCACCGATCCGTCGCGATGGAGGACCACGCCGTGCTCCGCCTCGGCACCGAACCGAATGGGCTCACCGTGCACCAGCGGGATCAGCATGTCCGACCGGTGTTCCTTGCCGGTGATCTCTTCGAAGGCGCCGTCGTTGAACACATTGCAGTTCTGGTAGATCTCCACGAACGAGGCCCCCCGATGGGCGTGGGCCCGACGAAAGGTCTCGATCATGTGCTTGCGGTCCATGTCGTGGGTGCGGGCGACGAAGGTCGCCTCCGCTCCCAAGGCCAGGCTCAGGGGATTGAACGGCTGCTCGAGCGAGCCGAACGGGGTGGATTTGGTGACCTTGGCCACCTCCGAGGTCGGGGAGTACTGGCCCTTGGTCAGCCCGTAGATCTGATTGTTGAACAGCAGGATGGTGATGTTGACATTCCGGCGTAGGGCGTGGATGAGATGGTTTCCCCCGATGGAGAGCGAGTCACCGTCACCGGTGACCACCCAGACATCGAGGTCCGGACGGGTCGTGGCCAGCCCGGTGGCGATGGCCGGGGCCCGCCCGTGGATGGAGTGCATGCCGTAGGTGTTCATGTAGTAGGGGAAGCGGGCGGCGCAACCGATCCCGGACAGGAAGACCGTGCTCTCACGGCGGACTCCGAGGTCGGGCATGAGCATCTGCACGGCGGAAAGAATCGAGTAGTCCCCGCATCCCGGGCACCACCGGACCTCCTGATCGGAGGACCAGTCCTTGCGGGTGGTGAGCGGCACCGGGACCCCGGCTTCCTCGGCGTGGGCCAGGTCGGTCATCACTCGGACACCTTTCCGGTGGGAGGGGTGGGGTCGCCCTCGGGCCGGGCGTGGACATCGCCGGTGCCGTTGGGCGCACCGGTTCCGGTGGCCGTGGCGCGGCCGGGCCCGCTCACCGCACCGTTGCCGTTGTCGCTCGGGCGGGTCACCGTGGTTGGAGCAGCACCCGGGACGCCGACGAGGAGGTCGCCCGGCGTGTCGGTGGCGCCGTCGGTCATCCCCTCGATCTGGTGGATGATCGCCGCCTCCATGGCCGCCGCCCGGAAGGGAATTCCCTGCACCTGGGTGAACGAGACCGTGTCCACGAGGTACTCCGCACGGAGCAGACGGCTGAGCTGTCCGAGGTTGACCTCGGGCACCAGCACCCGCTTGTAGCGACGGAGGACATCACCGAGGTCAGCCGGAAACGGGTTGAGGTGCACCAGGTGGGCCTGGGCCACCCGGTGGCCCCGAGCCCTGACCCGCTGGACCCCGGCGGCAATGGCCCCGTAGGTCGAGCCCCACCCGATGACCAGGACCTCGGCCCCTTCTTCGTCGTCCACCTCGGTGGGCGGGATGTCGCGGGCGATGCCGGCGATCTTGGCCGCCCGCAGCCGGGTCATCCGCTCGTGATTGGGCCCGTCGTAGGCCACGTTGCCCGAGCCGTCGGCCTTCTCGAGCCCGCCGATGCGGTGCTCGAGGCCGGGCACCCCGGGAGGCGCCCACGGGCGGGCGAGGGTCTCCTCGTCACGGATGTAGGGCCAGAAGGCCTCTTGGCCATCGGAATCGGTGTGGTTGGTCTCGGTGGCGAAGGAGGGGTCGATGTCCGGGAGGTCGTCCAAGTCCGGCAACCGCCAGGGCTCGGTGCCGTTGGCCAGGTACCCGTCCGAGAGCAGCATCACCGGCGTGCGGTACTTGACCGCCAGGCGCACCGCCTCCATGGTGGCCTCGAAACAGTGGGACGGCGTCTTGGCCGCGACGATGGGGAGCGGGGCCTCGCCATGGCGCCCGTACATGGCGTGGAGCAGGTCGGCCTGCTCCGTCTTGGTGGGAAGGCCGGTGGAGGGCCCGCCCCGCTGGATGTCGATGATCAGCAGCGGGAGCTCGAGGCTGATGGCCAGGCCCATGGTCTCCGATTTGAGGTCGATGCCCGGGCCCGAAGTGGTGGTCACGCCGAGGGCGCCGCCGAAGGCGGCGCCGAGGGCCGCGCCGATGCCGGAGATCTCGTCCTCGGCCTGGAAGGTCCTGACCCCGAACTGCTTGTGCTTCGAGAGCTCATGGAGGATGTCCGAGGCCGGAGTGATCGGGTAGGTCCCGAGGAACAGCGGGAGGCCGCTCCGGGTGGAGGCGGCGATCAGGCCCCAGGCGGTGGCGGTGTTCCCCGTGATGTTGACGTACTCCCCAGGTGGCAGGACGGCGGGCTTCACCTCGTAGGACGACTCGAACAGCTCAGCGGTCTCGCCGAAGTGGTAGCCGGCCTTGAAGGCCCGGAGGTTGGCCTCCATGACCAGCGGCTTTGCCGCGTACTTCTCCCCGATCCAGCCGATGGTGGCCTCGATGGGACGGGTGTAGAGCCAGCTGATCAACCCGAGGGCGAAGAAGTTCTTGGACCGCTCGGCGTCCCTCGGCTTCACGCCGGCATCCTTGGACACCTCGGTGGTGATCGAGGTCATCGGGACCTCGTAGACGGTGTAGGCCGACAGGGAGCCGTCGCCCAACGGGTCGGCCTCGTACCCGGCCTTGGCCAGGTTGCGCTCCTCGAAAGCGTCCACGTTGACGATGACCGTGGCCCCGCCGGGGAGCGAGTCGATGTTGGCTCGCAGCGCGGCCGGATTCATGGCGACCAGCACATTGGGTGAGTCGCCCGGGGTCGAGATGTCATGGTCGGAGATATGGACCTGGAAGGCGGAGACGCCGGCCAGCGTCCCGGCCGGGGCCCGGATCTCGGCGGGAAAGTCGGGGAAGGTGGCCAGGTCATTCCCCAGGAGCGCCGACGTGGTCGTGAACCGGTCGCCGGCCAGTTGCATGCCGTCCCCCGAGTCTCCGGCGAACCGGATGACCACGCGGTCGATCGGGTGAGGGGATTTCGGATCGGTCGTGGTGTCGGACACCATGCTCCTCTGCTGATTACCGCGCTCAGTCGCCGGATGCGTGCTCGGCGCTGTCATCTTCCGTGGGCGTTCGCCCGGATGAACGCCCAAGACTCAAGTATTTCGGTCCCGGAGGGCAGTCTACCGTCGGCCCCCGTCGCCGTAGCGAACCCATCGGCTCTACCAGGACAGGGGTCCACCGGAGAGGGCGATGATTCACCAGGGGGCTGACAGTCTGGCGGGGAGGGTGCGGCCGGTGGCCTCCCCGATCGTCAGGCGATACTCACCGACGCGTCGAGGTACACGTCCTGAATGGCGTGGATGAGGGCGGCGCCCTCGTCGGTCGGCCGCTGGAAGGCCTTCCTCCCCACGATCAGGCCGGCTCCGCCGGCCCTCTTGTTGATCACGGCCGTCCGCACCGCCTGGGCCAGGTCGTCGGAGCCCTTGGACTCCCCACCCGAGTTGATCAGGGGGATCCTTCCGGCGTAGCAGTTCACCACCTGCCAACGGGTGAGGTCGATCGGATGGACGGTGGTGAGCTGGCTGTACACCAGGGGGTCGGTCTTGCCGAACTGGAGGGCGTTGTACCCGCCGTTATTCACGGGCTGCTTCTGCTTGATGATGTCCGCCTCGATGGTGACCCCCAGGTGGTTGGCCTGGCCGGTGAGGTCGGCCGAGAGGTGGTAGTCGGTGTCGCCCTGCTTGAACGCGGCATTGCGCAGGTAGCACCACAGGACCGTGAACATTCCGAGTCGGTGCGCTTCGGCGAACGCCTGGCTCACTTCGACGATCTGACGGTCCGCCCCCTCCGAGCCGAAGTAGATGGTCGCCCCCACCCCAACGGCCCCGAGGTCATACGCCTGACTCACGCCGGCGAACATCACCTGGTCGTAGGTGTTCGGGTAGTTGAGGAAGTCGTTGTGGTTGAGTTTGACGATGAAGGGGATCCTGTGCACGTAGCGGCGGGAGACAATGCCCAGTCCACCGAGCGTGGTGGCGATGGCGTTGCAGTCGGCGGCGATGGCCAGATCGCAGAGCTTGGCGGGATCGAAGTAGGCGGGGAACTTGGCAAAGCTGGCCGCGGCGGAGTGCTCGATGCCCTGGTCGACGGGGAGGATGGACAGATAGCCGGTTCCGGCGAGCCGGCCCGTGTTGTACACGGCGCCGAGGTTGCGGAGCACGGTCGGCGACCGGTCCGAGTCGATGAAGATCTGATCGAAGTGGTCGGGGCCGGGAAGGGTGAGGTCGGCGGCCTTCAATGCCGTGGCCGAGTGCTTGAGCAGCGACTCTGCCTCCTCGCCGAGGAGTTGTTCGAGGTCCATGAACCCAGAGCCTAACGGGCGCCACGCGGCCTGTTCCGCGCCCGGCGGGCCCCCGCCGGGGGCCCGAGCGATTCGAGCCGGTCAGCCACGTCATAGGCCTCGGGATCGACCGCTCGGATGCGCAGAAAGAGCTCTCGGGCCTTCGGAAGGTCGCCGGACCGCTCCATGAGGTCGCCGAGCACATACCACTGGCGGAGATGCCGTTCCGCCGGGTTCCGGACCAGGCGGCCCGCCCCGGCTTCGACCAGCAGGGTGATGGCACCGGTCAGATCGCCGCCGTCGGCCCGGGTGCCGGCCAGCACCAGCCGGCCCTCGGAGAGCACTTCCGGGTCGGGTGACCCGCGCCGGAGCTCGGTGAAGAGCGCCTCCACCTTCTTCGGACGGCCCAGGGCCCGCTGGCAGTCCATGCGGACGGGGTGCTGGTCGACCGAGCCGGTGAGGGCGGCGAACGCCTCGAGATTGGGGAGGGCCGCCTTCCAGTAGCTCTGGTGATACTGGCTGAGCCCGAGGAGCTCCCGCGCCGAGGGGGCGCTCGGGACCGCGTCCACCACGGTCTTCAGGATCCGAGAGGCATCCCGGTACCGCTCGCGCTCGTAGGCCCCGATGCCGGCGGCCATCCGCTCGCTGATCCGGTCACGGAGGTGGTTCCAGTCCGGACCTGCCGCCGAAGCCAACTCGTTGGCGATGTCGGGCGGCAGTTCGGCCGGCGGCGCCACCGCCCGGTGCGCCGGTGGGCGCAGCTTCTCCGACCTCTCCCCCGTCGAGGGTGCTCCCCGGTTGCGATCGTCGGTGCGCACCCATCGCTCGGGTACGAACTCGTCCTGCCTGGTCCTGGCTCGCCGGCGACCCTCGGGGGTTTCGTCGTCCGGTCCATGACCTGCGGTGCCGTCCCGCACCGTACTGGCGCCACGACGGGCGACACTCCCCCATCCCTTTCGCGCCACCGGGGCCCGGGAGGACCGGCCCTCCCACTGGGATCCTGTCCTGGGCGGCCCGTCCGAGCGGGAGGCCCGAGTCGGTCCGTCCGTGCCATCCCTCCTGGGCCGCCCTACGGGACGAGCCTCTCCACCGGAAGGTCGACCTCGTGCGCCCTGGTAGCTGGATGCGGAGCCACGGCCGTCGCCTCTCGTCGGAGCGTCTCCCCGACGCCGGTCATCAGTACGGCGCGATCCCTGTCGGCCCTGAGGTTGCTCCTGTCGCCGTTGGCCCCGGCGTTGGCCGCCGTCCTGCCCCTGGCCTTGCCCGCCACCGGAGCGTTGCGGCCCCCGGGTCCCGTCCGACCGTCGGGTTCCCTGACCGCCCTGAGTGCGACCAGACCGCGCAGAACGGCCAGCGTCCGATGTCCCCAAGGGACGGGGAGGCCGGCGAGGACCACCCGTCGGTCGGGGCTCCTCCGGATCCGGTGTGCCTCGCCCCGCCCGACTGCGCCCTCCGGCGGAACCACCCGGAGTGGGACGTCGGCGGTCTCCCCCGGATCCTCGCGGGCGCGGGGAACCAGGGGGATTGCGCGATGCCATGCCTGCAAGTGTATCGGCACCAAATCACGGCTCAGCTGGACCCTGAGGGGCTCCCTGTTGGACCCTGAGGGGCTCCCTATGGGAGGGCTGCGGACGCGACAATGCCCCCCGAACCCGGAGGGCATTGTCTGGAGAAATCCCGGCGGCGTCCTACTCTCCCAGGGGGCTACCCCCCAAGTACCATCGGCGCTGGCGGGCTTAACTGCCGTGTTCGGAATGGGAACGGGTGTCTCTCCGCCGCCATGGCCACCGGAAACTGTGCGCTCTCCCGGGGCTCGAGGACATCTCCCACCAGGGTCGACATCCGAGCCCGGCGTGACCGTTGTCGGTCACCCCTGAGCGTTCCATAGCGAGCACGAGCAAGTTTCCAAGCCCTCGGCCGATTAGTACCGGTCAGCTGAATGCGTTACCGCACGTACACTTCCGGCCTATCAACGTGGTCGTCTGGCCACGGGCCTTACCAGGTTAACCCTGTGGGAGATTTCATCTTGGAACGAGCTTCGCGCTT
>DASZGT010000360.1:0-3431 GCA_035938575.1 Acidimicrobiales bacterium | reverse complement strand
TTGCCGGCGATGCCGAACGACCCGAGCAGGGCGCGGCGCTCGGTCTCGTTGACCAGGATGGTGTCGTCGATGTTCTCGAGCACGGTGACCTCGAGATCGACCTGCTCGTGCTCCTGGGCGAAGTAGCCCACGGTCACGTTGGCCCCGAGCTCGACGGCACCGCTGCTCGGAGACTGGACCCCGGCCAGGCACCGCAGCAGGCTTGACTTGCCCGCGCCGTTCCTGCCGATGACCACGATTCGATCACCCCGGCGGCAATGGAAGTTGACGTCGTTCAGTACGATGTTGCCGCCGTAGCGAACACCGAGACCGGTCGCCCGTAGGGGGACCTCGCCCGACCGCCGGGGTGTGGGCAGGCGGAAGGTGCTCTTCCGTTCGCGCTTGTGCACCTCGGTCTTGGCCGACTCGAGGCGCTCCACCCGCTTGTCGATCGATTTGGCGATACGGGCGCGGCGGTTGGTACTGCCCCGCATGGAGTCGGCCAGGGTGGACAGGCGCTTGATCTCCCGACCCTCGAGCACCGACGATCGCTCCCGCTGACTCTGGTCCGCCTCGAGCTGCACCATGTACGACGAGTAGGTCCCCTTGAACTCGTGGAGGTGCCCGTCGGAGAGGTGCAGCACCTTGTTGATCGAGCGGTCGAGCAGTTTCAGGTCGTGGGACACCACGAGGATCGCCCCCGGGAACGACTCGAGCTCCTCCATCAGCCACCGCTTGGCCGGGAGGTCGAGGTGGTTGGTGGGCTCGTCCAGGATCATGGTGTCGGGCCCCTGGAAGAGGATCCGGATCAGGTCGACCCGGCGTCGCTGGCCGCCCGAGAGGCTCTCGATGTCGTCGAGCAGCAGCTCCTGGCGGAGTCCGAGGCCGTCCGCCAGCCTGGCCATGGTCGACTCTGCCTCGTACCCGCCGTTCTCGCGGAACTGTTCCTCGAGATCGGAGAACAGTTCGATGTTCTCGGCGTTCGGGTCCTTGGCCATCTGGGTGCGGGCCTTGTTGAGGGCGTCGTCGAGCACATCGAGCCCTCGTCCCGAGAGGACGTGGGAGAAGCCGTTCGGCTCGAGCCCGAGCCCGTGGCGCACGGGAGCCTGGGGCAGGTAGCTGTAGGTGCCGCGGATTCGGGCGTTGCCCGTCGATCGGACGTTCCGGCCCGGTTCGTCGATGACCACCGAGATGAACGTCGACTTGCCTGTGCCGTTGCGGCCGACCAGGCCGACCTTCTCGCCGGCGCCGACCACGAAGGAGGCGTCCCGGACCAGGGTGCGGTCACCGATTTCAATGGTGAGTGAGGAGCCGACGATCATGGGTGCGGAGGTGGCCTCGTTGCGACCCGGGAACTTCGGGGTCGTCGCCGGGAGTTCCCGACACCGTCAGCCGTACCTGAGTCTCCCACAATCCCGAGGGCGCCCCTTGGCGCGCCGGGTGGACGAGTGGCCGCCCACGGCCGGCGCGCCCACCGGCCTATCCGCCCGATACCAGGATGTCGCCGCCCTCGGGCGGGGTCGGATCGTCGACCCGGTCGAGCCAGCCGGCGGGAAGATGGACCGGCCTCGGACCGTTGGTGTGCCCGCGGGGCAGGCGCATGGCCCCGGCCGGGAAGGCCAGCCCGGCATCGATGCCGCACACCAGGTGGCCGACCTCGGCCAGTGAGCTGGCCTGCGCCAGCGAGCGCCGGATGGCGGATCCGACGGGCACACCGGTGAGGTACCAGCCGGAGTGCTTGCGGAACTGGCGCACCCCGAGATCCTCGCCGAAGGAGTCGCACAGCAGCTCGGCGTGGGTGCGCATCATGGCAACGATCTCGCCCAGTACCGGCGGCGCCTGGAGGGGCCGCCCCGCGAAGGCGTCGGCCAGATCCCGGAAGAGCCACGGTCGTCCGAGGCAGCCCCGTCCGACCACCACACCGTCGCACCCGGTCGCCTCCACCATGGCCAGCGCATCGGATGCCTCCCACAGGTCCCCGTTGCCCAGCACCGGGATGGACGTGACGGCCGACTTGAGGGCGGCGATGGCCCGCCAGTCAGCCGATCCCGAGTAGAGCTGCTCAGCCGTGCGGGCGTGCAGGGTGAGGGCGGCAACCCCTTCGTCCTCGGCGATCCGTCCGGCCCCGATATAGGTGACGTGGGTGTCGTCGACGCCGATGCGCATCTTGACGGTGACCGGAACCGACTCGGCCGCCACCACGGCGGCGCTCACAATGGACCGGAACAGCGCCGGGTGGGCGGGCAAGGCGGCTCCGCCGCCCTGGCGGGTCACTTTGGCCGCCGGGCAGCCGAAGTTGAGATCGATGTGGTCCACCCCCACCTCGCCGACCAGGCGCCGCACCGCAGCGTGCATCACGTCGGGGTCTACACCGCAGAGCTGCACACTGCGCACCGGCTCGTCTTCGCCGAAGGAGGCCATGCCGAGGGTCTTGGCGTTGCCCTCGACCAGGGCCCGTGCCGTGATCATCTCGCTCACGTAGAGACCGGCACCGAAGGTCCGGCACAGTCGTCGAAAGGCGATGTTGGTCACGCCGGCCATCGGGGCCAGCACCACGGGGGGATCCACGGCGATGGCGCCCAACTTGAGCGTGGGCGTGGGCGGAGAGGCCGCCAGGTGCCGCGCCACCGCCTTCATGACCCGCCCGGGGCCCACAGGTCGACGATCCCGATACCCAGTCCGGCCAGCAGAGAGCGGAGGAGGGGGAGGGACAGCCCGATCACGTTGCCGGGGTCGCCGTCAACCCCGTCGATGAACGGCGCCGACCTTCCGTCGAGGGTGAACGCCCCGGCCACAGCCATGGCCTCCCCGCTGGTGAGGTAGGCGTCGAGCTCGGCGTCCGACGTGACTCCGAACCGCACCGTGGTGGCGGCCACCCCCGACACCTGGCGGCCGCTGGGCTCGTCGATGACCCAGTGCCCGGTGAACAGGGTGCCCGATCGGCCCCGCATGGACTCCAGCCACTCCCGGGCCTGGCGCTCCGACGAGGGCTTCCCGTGGGGGCGCCCCTCGAACTCGAGCATGGAGTCGCAGGCCACCACGACGGCGTCCCCTGCCGGGTCGGCCACCGCCCCGGCCTTGCGACCGGCCAGGATGGTCACCAGCGACGCCGTGTCGTCGGCCTCGACGCCCTCCTCGTCGACCCCGCTGACCACCACCTTGGGATCGAAACCGGCATCCCTGAGGAGCCGGAGGCGCGCCGCCGAGCCGGAGGCGAGGACCAGCGGGCGTTGGGCCATGACCAGAGCGTAGGGGTTGGGCCGGGGGACGACCGCACCCTGCGGGCTGAGGGGCGACAGTGCGCCGGGCCATTCGGCGCGCGATCCTGGTGCCATGAGCGACACAGGCATCACCCTGGCGCCGACCCAGGTCGACCCGGAGCTCGATGGCGATCACGAGCGGATGTCCCACATCGTGCTCGAGGGATTCAAACCGGAGAAGGGCGACTACAT
>DASZGT010000359.1:0-11169 GCA_035938575.1 Acidimicrobiales bacterium | reverse complement strand
CCAGGTGGTCATCGAGATGAACCCGCGGGTGTCCCGGTCGTCAGCGCTGGCCTCCAAGGCCACCGGCTTTCCCATTGCCAAGATCGCCGCCCGGCTGGCCGTGGGCTATCGGTTGGATGAGATCACCAACGACATCACCGGTGTGACCCCGGCATCCTTCGAGCCCACCATCGACTATGTGGTGACCAAGATCCCCCGCTGGGCATTCGAGAAGCTGCCCGGCGCCACCGACGAGCTGGGTACCCGCATGCAGTCGGTCGGGGAGGTGATGGGCATCGGCCGGACGTTCCCCGAATCCCTGCAGAAGGCCATCCGATCGCTGGAACAGGGCCGCGGGGGCCTCAACGCCGATCCGGGCGAGACCGCGCTCGACCCGTTGTCCACGGACCAGCTCACCACGGCCGTCGCCACGGCCACCCCCGAGCGCGTGTTCCAGCTCGAGACCCTGCTCCGCCGGGGCGTCTCCGTCGACGAGCTGGCCGCCCGCACCGGCATCGATCCCTGGTTCCTCTCGGCCATGGCCGAGGTGACCGATGCCCGCATGGCCCTCGACCTCCAGGTGACCCTGGGCGTCACGGTGGCCGATATTGACCGGCGGGGATGGCGGCGGCTCCGGCGGCTGGGCTTCTCCGACCCCCAGCTGGCCTACCTGTTCGGCCATCCCGTCACGCCCGCTGACATCCGGGCGGCCCGCACCGCACTCGGTGTGGATGTGACGTTCAAGACGGTGGACACCTGCGGGGCAGAGTTCGAGGCGCACACCCCGTACCACTATTCGACCACCGAGGACGAGGACGAAGTGAGGACCTCGAACCGTCCGAGGGTGGTCATCCTCGGGTCGGGACCGAATCGGATCGGCCAGGGCATCGAGTTCGACTACTGCTGCGTCCACGCCTCCTTCGCCCTGCGAGCGGCCGGATACGAGACAGTCATGGTCAACTGCAATCCCGAGACGGTCTCCACCGACTACGACACCTCGGACCGGCTCTACTTCGAACCTCTCACCCCCGAGGACGTAGCCAGCGTGCTCGACGCGGAACGGGCGGCGTCCGTGGAAGGAGGCCGACTGGTCGGCGTCATCGTCTCCCTGGGCGGGCAGACCCCGCTGAAACTGGCGGCGACGATTCCCGCCGATCTGGTGCTCGGCACGGCTCCTTCGTCCATCGATCTGGCCGAGGACAGAGAGCGCTGGAACGACCTGTGCTCGCGGTTGGGGATTCCCCAGCCCCCCGGGGGAACGGCCACCACGGCGGCCGAGGCCGTCTCGGTGGCGTCGTCAATCGGCTATCCGGTGCTGGTACGCCCGTCCTACGTCCTCGGCGGCCGGGCCATGGAGATCGTCTACGACGACGAGCGGCTGTCCGCCGCCGTCGAGGCCATGTCCGGCGTGGGCGGCTCGCTCGGTCGGGAGGGAGGCGTGACCGCGGATCGACCGGTGCTGGTGGACCGGTTCCTCGAGGACGCGGTGGAGGTCGACGTGGACGCGGTGCGCGACACCACCGGCGACGTGGTCGTGTGCGGAGTCATGGAGCACGTGGAGGAGGCCGGTGTCCACTCCGGGGACTCGGCGTGCGCGCTCCCTCCCCAGACCCTTTCGTTGTCGGTGATCGCCGACCTCGAGCGCTATGTCAGGATCATCGCCGAGGCCCTGGAGGTCTGCGGGCTGATCAACGTGCAGTTCGCCGTGAAGGACGACCACGCCTACGTCTTGGAAGCCAATCCGCGGGCCAGTCGGACGGTCCCCTTCGTGGCCAAGGCCACAGGAGTACCGGTGGCCATGGTGGCCGCCCGGGTGATGGTCGGCGCCACCCTGGCCCAATTGCGCGCGGAGGGGCTGTTGTGCGAGCCGGTGACCGGCCATGTCTCGGTCAAGGAAGCGGTGCTCCCGTTCAACCGGTTCCCCGGGGTGGACACCCTCCTGGGACCCGAGATGCGATCGACCGGCGAGGTCATGGGCATCGACGCCACCTTCGGCCTGGCCTTCGCCAAGAGCCAGATCGCGGCGGGGAACCGCCTCCCCGCCAGCGGGACGGTGTTCCTGTCGCTGGCCGACCGGGACAAGGCGACCGGACTGGATGCCGCCCGTGAGTTCGCCTCCTTGGGCTTCGAGTTGGCCGCCACCTCGGGAACGGCGGCCATGTTGGAGGCCGAAGGGATCGACGTGTCCACGGTGGTGGCGAAGGTGGGCGATTCCCAGCCCGGGGTGGTCGACGCCGTCGACCTCATCGCCGGGGGGAAGGTGCAACTGGTGGTCAACACGCCGCGGGGACGCGGCCCCCGCGCCGACGGGCTGCATATCCGGGCCACCGCCCTGGCCCATCAGGTGCCGTGCCTGACCACGGTGGCGGCCGCCAAGGCTGCGGCTGCGGGCATGGCCGACTGGGCCCGCCACCCGCTGGCGGTCCGGTCCTTGCAGGAGTACCACCAGGGATCGACGGGAGCACCATCAGGGACGAGCCGGTGAGCGCCCCATCGTCCGACAGTCGGGCCGTCGAACGGGTACGCCGCGCCTGGCGAGCAGTGTCGGCCGGGGACGTCGACCTCACGGCGGCGGTCGGGTCGATCGAGTTGTCCAATCCGGTGATGACGGCATCGGGCACCGCCGGGCACGCCGATGAGCTCCTGGCCTACTTCCCCCTGGGTGAGTTGGGGGCGGTGGTCGTCAAGTCCCTCTCCGTCGAGCCGTGGGCCGGCAACGCTGCGCCCCGCGTCCACCAGACGGCGTCGGGGATGCTCAACAGCGTGGGGCTGCAGGGACCCGGGCTCAAGGCGTGGATCGACGAGGACCTGCCCCGGCTCAACGCCGCCGGCGCCCGGATCGTGGTCAGCATCTGGGGCCAGCGGGTCGAGGACTTCGCACGGGCCGCCGCCATGGTGGCCGAGGTCCCCGGGTTGCTGGCCCTCGAGGTCAATGTGAGCTGTCCCAATATCGACGACCGCCGTCGGATGTTCGCCCATTCGCCGTCCGCCACCGCTGAGGTGATGGCCGCGGTCGGCGAGCGATGCCCCGGCCTGCCGCGGTGGGCAAAATTGAGCCCGACGGTGGCCGATCTCGCCGAGATCGCCGGGGCCGCCCTCGGCGCCGGCGCGGAGGGGGTGACCCTGGTGAACACCGTGCTGGGTATGGCCATCGACGTCGAGAGGCGGCGACCCGCGCTCGGCTCCGGCCCGGCCGGGGGAGGCCTGTCCGGGCCGGCCATCCACCCCGTCGCCGTCCGCGCCGTGTTCGACGTCCGGGCCGCCCACCCGGACGCCGCCATCATCGGGGTCGGGGGGGTGATGTGCGGTATGGACGCGGTGGAGCTCATGATGGCCGGGGCGCAAGCTGTTCAGGTGGGGACGGCGACCTTCCGCGACCCGCGGGCACCGATCCGGATCCTCCGCCAGCTGGAGGCCTGGTGCTCCCGCCACGGGGTGCGCACCATGGGTGAACTGACAGGAGCGGCTCATGGATGACCCAGGGACCGGCGGAGGATTCAGCGCCCGGGTGGCCGCGGCGGTGGCCGGGTCAGGGCCGTTGTGCGCCGGCATCGATCCTTCGGCGGCGCTGCTCGAGCAGTGGGGGCTGACCGATGATGCGCGGGGAGTCCGCTCGTTCGGGATGCGGTGCGTCGAGGCGTTCGCCGGCGTCGTGCCCGTGGTCAAGCCCCAGGTGGCCTTCTTCGAGCGGTGCGGGTCGGCCGGAATGGCGGCCCTGGAGTCCGTGCTGGAGTCGGCCAGGGCGGCCGGCCTCATCGTCATCGCCGATGCCAAGCGGGCGGACATCGACACCACCATGGAGGCGTACGCCTCGGCGTGGCTGGACCCGGGGAGCCCGTTCTGCGCCGATGCAGTCACGGCGGTGCCGTACCTGGGATTGGGCGCCCTACGACCGATGTTCGACCTGGCCGGGGCCCACGGTCGGGGGGTCATGGTGGTGGCCCGGAGCTCCAACCCCGAGGGTCGGGCCCTGCAGCAGGCCGTGACCGACTCCGGAAGTGGGCCGTCGGTCGAGGACATGGTGCTCCACGAGATCGCCGCCCTCAACCACGGCGACGCTCTTCCGGCCGGCACCGTAGGGGCCGTCGTCGGCGCCACCCTGCAGCCGTCGCAGTTTCGCCTCGCCGAACTGGGCGGCACGATCCTGGCCCCCGGGGTGGGTGCACAGGGCGCCACCGCTCACGAAGTCTCTGCGCTCTTCGCCGGGTGCCCGCCCGGGATGGTGCTGGCCAGCGTGTCCCGCTCAGTCCTGGGCGCCGGCCCGACGGTGACGGCCCTGACGGCCGCGGCCACCAAGGCTCTCGAGGAGATGGCGGAAGCGCTCGCCTGACATCTCGCACGCGGCGGCGGCGGGGAGGGTCGTGGGTTCTCCTCCGGGGGCGGACCGTACCCTTCGACGGCAGTTGTGGCTCAGATCCTTGCTCGTTCGCCCGTGTCGAGCGCCGGACATCCGGTGGAGCCGTCGCTCCGACCGGATCTCGGTTCCGAGGGTTTCTGCTCCTACAGGACGGAAGCGAACCGCTTGGCGAAGGTGTGGGCGTCGCCCGGCCATCGGGCCGAGATGTACGTCCCGTCCTCGACGACGAAGGCAGGACGGCCGTCGTCGATTGAGTCCCGGGACCTCCCACTGGACTTGAGGGCCGCATGGGGCGACCCCGGCACGACGTCCATGAAGTCTTCGGGGTGGGCGAGGGCCCTCGTGACCTCGTGCTGCACGGACATCCAGCCGGCCGGTTGGCCACGCTCCTCGAGATAGGTCCGGTAGTAGTTCGGATCCCAGAACCGGGTGAGGCGGGCCACGCTCCACGCCCGGTGCTCGAGGGCCCACGTGAGCGCCGTCGTCCGGCGACCGAACAGCACCGAGCGGCCGGTGGCCGGGTCGATGCTCCGGGCCGCCAGCAACACGCCGTGACAGATCCCGCCGACCGGCTTCCCATCGCGGAAGGCCCCGACCACAGTGTCTTGCAGGAGCCGGCTCTCGAGGTACGGGCGCATTCCCCGGGCTCGGTGGCCGCCGGGCAACAGCAGGCCGTCGAAGTCACCGGGATCGATGTCCCTCCAACCCTGCGGCTCCAGAAATGCCGGAGCCCGGAGAAGCTGGTCGTACGCCGCCCGCCCCCGGGTATCGGCGCGGAGGACCCGACCGATCCCCACCACTCGTGAGATCCCGGGTACGAACCCCCATGGATCCAGCCCGCGACCGGTCACCATCAACTCGTCACCTCGGGCCGGAGTGGCGCCCGGGGTGGCGAACCGCACCTCATGACCGAGGTCGGAGAGCACCTTCCAACTCACGGCCACCTCCGTGGGGTCGAAGTCGGCGTCCGGGACCGGGATAAGGACGACGGCCACGGCGCCATCCTGTCATGGGAGCACGGACCCGATCCGATGGTGATTCTGGATGGTGATGTGGTCCGGGGATGACAGAATCGCCGGATGGGTGACTGGGGACCTTCGACCTATGGCGATCCGTGTCGCGAGTGTGGATATGCCTGGGGCATCTCCGTGGACGAGTCCATCACCATGGTGATGGAACTCCCGGCCACGTACCGGGGCCTGTTGGAGGGAGCCACCGGGAACGAACGACACCCTGATCTCGGGTGGTCGGTCACCGAGTACATCGCCCACGTGGGAGACAATCTGAGGATCTGGGCCGAACGGCTCGGCGGGGTGGCCGAGGGGGCTCCGCCCGAGGTGGGCGCCTACGACGAGAACGAGTTGGCCGATGCCCGGAACTACGAGGCCATCCCACTGTCGTCGGCTCTGTGGTCGCTGACCCGGGCCGTCGCCGACTGGAAGGAGGCCGTCGGGCTGTCCGGGCGTTCCGACACCGTCCTCGTCCACCCCGAGCGGGGGGAGCAGTCGCTGTCGGACGTGGTGCACTCCAATGCCCACGACGCTTTCCATCACGGCTGGGATATCGAGCGGACGCTGGAGGCAGCCACGCCCTGACCCACCACCGACCTCGAACCGACGTGGGACCCGGAACGACCCGGGCCGGCGCCGCCCTCGACGGAGCAGAGCAAGCGCGGCCGCTTTCTTCTATGGTGGCGGCGACTGGAAGCGACGGGCGAAGGGGGGCACCGTGATCGACGGGCCGAGAAGGGACAGGATTCGGATCGGCATTGCCGTGGCCGCGCTCACGGTACTGACCGTGGGGGCATCGGCGATGACGGGCAGCACCGGCGGGAAGGCCGGCGCAGCAACCCTGCCTCGCGCCGCCGGAACGTCCTTCAATTTTGTCAGTATGGCCCAGACCCCGACGGGTAAGGGCTACTGGCTGGCCGCCTCCGGGGGGAAGGTCGAGGCCTTCGGCGACGCCGTGTTCCATGGCGACCTTTCGGGATCAACCCTCAACGCACCGATCGTCGGAATCGCCGCCACCGTCGACGGCGGCGGCTACTGGCTGCTCGGTCGGGACGGCGGGGTGTTCACCTTCGGCGACGCCCCGTTCTTCGGGAGCACGGGGAACATCGTGCTGAACAAGCCCGTGGTGGGCATGGCCTCCACGCCGGACGGACACGGCTATCGGTTCGTCGCCTCCGACGGAGGGGTCTTCTCCTATGGTGATGCCCAGTTCTTCGGCTCCACCGGCGGCAAGGTGCTGAACAAGCCGGTGGTGGGGATGGCCACCACGCCGACGGGCAACGGCTACTACCTGGTCGCCAGCGACGGCGGCATCTTCGCCTTCGGCGATGCCACCTTCCAGGGATCCAAGGGCGGGGCCCATCTCAACAGGCCGGTGGTGGGCATGAGCATCGATCCGGTCACGGGCGGCTATTGGTTCGTGGCGGCTGACGGCGGCATCTTCTCGTTCAACGCGCCGTTCTTCGGCTCGGCTGGCGGCGTCGTCCTGAATCAGGCCATCGTCGCCATGGCCAGCACCCCCACGGGCCAGGGCTACCGGTTCGTGGCCCACGACGGCGGCATCTTCACCTACGGAGACGCCCAGTACTTGGGGAGTGGCGTCTGACCGTCCTGTCTGGGCGACGACCCCTCGCCCAGTAGCGCCTCGGGCTGGCAGGCTGTTCACGATGCCACGGCTCCCGAGCAGGATCGAGATCCGTCAGGCTGTCCCGGCCGAGTTCGCACGCCTCCGGGCCATCGAATTGGAGGCCGACGGGATGTTCGCCGAGGTGGGAATCGGACCGTTCACGATCGACGATGCCGAAAACCATCTGGCCCAGGCGGCCGTCGTCCTGGTGGCTGGAGCTCCGGCGGCCGGGTTCGCATGCGTCGAGATCGTGGACGGGGCGGCCCACCTGTGGCAGCTGGCCGTCCTGCCCTCGGAGGGAAGGCGCGGGCTCGGGACGGCTCTGGTCACGGCCGTCTGCGACTGGGCACGTACCCGAGGCTTCGACTTTGTCACCCTCACGACGTTTCGGGACGTCGCCTGGAACGCTCCGTTCTACCGGGGCCTGGGCTTTGAACCCGTCAGCGAGCTCGGCCCCGGACTTGCTGCTGTCCGCCAGCACGAGCATGCCATCGGCGACGACGACTTCGGGCCTCGGATCGCGATGCGAAAGGACCTCCACCGGCCCGGCGGAGGAGGGGCGTGAGGCATCGACACCGGGGGCGGCGCAAATCCCGGTGGTGGAAGGTCACGGCCGTGGTGGTGGCGTCTGCCCTGCTGGCGGGCGCTGGTCTCGCCGTCGCCCGCGCCGCGGGTGAGAAACGGCCGGCATCGGCCCGTTCGGCCGGCGACGTCAACACCACCACGACCGGAGTCCGCTCCACCACCACGCCGTCGACCGCGCCACCGACGACGACGACCACGACGAACCCCGGTGCGCTACCCCAGACGGGGACCCTTCCCACCACTGCCAGTCCGACCTTCACGGCCAGGATGGCGGCACTGTGGCAGGGCGTGTCCACCGGATCGGGACCGAGTGCGCTGCCGGGATTCTTCCCCGAACCGGCGTACGTGCAGCTCAAGGCCATACCCAGTGCCCAGAGCGACTGGACCCAGCGCCTGGTGGTCGAATACGAGGAGGACGTGGCCGCCGCCCACCAACTGCTCGGACCGAATGCGGCGGCGGCCACACTGGTCGGGGTCGATGTCGATGCGGCGTACGCCCACTGGGTGCCGGTCGGTACCTGCTACAACGATGTCGGCTACTTCGAGGTGCCGAATTCACGGGTGGTCTACGCCATCAACGGACAGATGAGCTCGTTCGGGATCGCATCCATGATCTCGTGGCGGGGAGAGTGGTACGTCGTGCACCTCGGGGCGATCCTGCGTTCGGGCCGCGGTGGTGAGGTCGATCGTCCGCAACCCGGTCCCGGCGCGCCGACCTACTCGTCAACCTGCTGAGGCCGCCCCGGGGGTCACCGGTTCCGTTCGGCATCCCCCGAGGCGCTCACGTCGCGGCCTCGGTCGGGAACCACCCCGACACCCTCCCGGCCAGGATCCGCTCGCGCCGGAGGTGCTCGTGGCGAGCCGTCTGGCGATCCACGGGCGCGAACCTCACCTTGTCACCCGGTCGGAGCTGGCCCAACTTGGCCAGATCGGCCGCGATCGCACAGGCGATCACCGGATAGCCACCGAGGGTGGCGTGGTCGGGCATCAAGATGATGGGATTGCCGTCACGAGGAACCTGGATGGCGCCGGTGACCATGGCCGTCGAGGTGGTCTCCGGAGCACCGGCGCCGAGGGGTCGGCCCTCGCTGGCCAGCCGGATGCCGATCCGATTGGAGGCGTCCCCCACGGTCCAGACCCGGGCCACCAGCTCGTGGCCGTCCGATCGGGGGAAGCGATGAGGCCCGAGGATGACCTGGATGACGGCCGGCGCCGGGCCGGCCGCCGGATCGAGCGGGTGGGACAGCATGCCGTGGGGCCTGGTCGGGGCACCCAGGTCGAGTTGGTCCCCGGTCATCAGGGGTCCGGGGCCCAAGCCGCAGAGCATGTCCGACGAGCGTGAGCCCATGACCAGGGGCGTGGCCATGCCCCCGGCCACGGCCACGTAGGCCCGCAGCCCGGCGCTCACCCGCCCGATGGCCACGACCTGCCCGGGTTGGACGGGCGAGACGGAGTCGGTGGCCACGGGGTGGCCGTCGATGCAGACGCTCACCCCGTCAGCCGCTGACGCCACCACCGCCACATGGGCGTCGCCAGCGAAGCGGAGCGTCGGGCCCATTGCGGTGACCTCGATGGTCGCGGCTCCGTCGGGATTGCCGACCAGTCGATTGGCCAGCCGCATGGTCTCGGGATCGGCGGCACCGGCGCGGGGTACGCCGATGTCGGCCACCCACCGGCGACCGATGTCCTCCACCAGGGACAGGAGGCCGGGATCGAGGACTTCCACGAATCGGGTGCCACTGGCCCGGAGAGGCGCCCGCCGTCCCGGCGTGGTGCTCCTCGGCCCCCCCGTCACCCGATGGTCGGCCGCTCCGGGTCGGTTGTTCGACTCGGTCGAGAACGGACCAGGATCGCCCCTCGGTGCCGACGGCGGGCTGATCGAGAAGCGCACGGTGTCACCGGCACGTACCAGCGTGTAGGGCGGTCTCTCGGGATCGAACAGCCGGACTGCGGTGTGCCCCAACAGCATCCAGCCACCCGGAGTGTCCTGTGGGTAGACGGCCGCGAACCCTCCGCCCACAGCCACCGAGCCGGCCGGGACCGACGTTCGGGGCGTGGACCGGCGGGGGACCGAGGCCAGTTCGGGGGGGAGGCCGACCAGGTAGGGGAATCCCGGGGCGAACCCCAGGAAGGCCACCTGGAGGTCGGCCCCCACGAGCAGGTCGATCACCGCGGCGGCGGTCCGTCCGATGCTGTCCGCCACCGCATCGAGGTCGGGACCGTCGAAGGTCACGGGAATGTCCACCTGTCGCGGCCCGTCGGCGCCACTGCCGCGCCCGGGCCCGGCACCGGCTGACCCCGGCCCGGCCTGCCCCGAGGCGAGGTCGGCCAGCCACGCCTCGACCCCGTCGATCCGGTCCACCTCCGGGTCCACATGGACCACCACCGTGCAGAAGCCGACCACGGCCTCGCCGACCCCCGCGGGTGCTGCGCCGGTGGACTGTGCCCGCCCGATGGCGTCGGCCAGGCGGTGGGCCGACGGCGCATCATCCACGTCGATCAGCAGCGCGCTGTCGCCGTACGGACTGACCGGCGCCGTCACGGCACCGGCCCGCCCGGCTCTCGGCACCGATCGATCCGTACGAAGGGGCGGACCGGGATGCCTTCGGCCGTGAGAGCCGCCCGCACCGCCCGTGCGATGTCGGCGGCATCAGGGGTGTCGCCGTGGATGCACAGGGTCTCCGCCGCGATCGGGGTCCAGGCGCCATCGACGGCGTCGACGCCGCCGCGGTTCACCAGGGAGACCGCCCGACGCCCGGCCACGGCAGGATCGGTGATCAGGGCGCCGGGCTCGGCCCGGTCCCGTAGACGTCCATCCGATCGATAGCCGCGATCGGGGAAGCCCTCGGGGACCACGCGCAACCCGGCCTGACGCGCCCGGTCGGCCACGACCGTCCCGGCCTGGGCCACGAGCACCCCGATGCCCTGGAGGGCGACCGCCTCGACGACCGAGGCCGCCACGGCGGCGTCCACGCCCATCTGGTTGTACAGGGCGCCGTGGGGTTTGACGTAGGCCACCTCGCCGCCCGCGGCGTCGACTTCGCCGGACAGCACTTCGCACTGCTCGATGATGTCGGCCACCAGCGAGGCGGCCGGAGGGTGGACGGGCCTACGCCCGAAGCCGGTCCGATCGCGGTACGAGACGTGCGCCCCGATGGTGACCCCGCGGGTGAGGCACGCCGCCGCCGCCGCTCGCATCACGGTCCGGTTGCCGGCGTGAAAGCCGCACGCCAGGCTGGCGCTGGTCACCATGTCCAGGATGGTCAGATCGAGGGGCGTGAGGTGCTCTCCCTCGGCCAGATCAGCGTTGAGATCCACGGTGACCATGGCCCCAGTATCCACCCTGACCGTGGCCCCGGTGCCGAGCTTCCTGACGGCCGACCGCTTCCCTGTCGTCCGCCGGTGCCCGAGCCGGCAGCAACACCGCACCACCCCCAAGTCGAGGTCGCGGCCCTGTTCGTGTGCCATGCGTCCGAAGAGGCGCTATCGTCTCGACCATGCCGCAACCGCCCGCACTCACTCCCGAACAGCGCCAGGCTGCCCTGGCCAAGGCAGCCAAGGTCCGCCGTGAGCGGGCCGAGGTCAAAGAGAAGCTCAAACTGGGGTCGATC
>DASZGT010000358.1:0-9598 GCA_035938575.1 Acidimicrobiales bacterium | reverse complement strand
GCCACGATCCCCTCGTCGACCAGTTGGCGCACGGCGTCGACGATCTCCGCCCGCCCGCCATAGTTGAACGCCATGGTCAGGGTGCACCGGCGGTTGCGCGCCGTCAGGTCGATCGACTCGTCCATGCGCCGGAGGACCCGCTTGGGGACCCGCCAGTCGCGGCGACCGGCGAACCGGATGCGAACCCCCTTCTCATGCAGCTCGTCGCGCCGGCGCATCAGGAGGCTCTCGTTGAAACCCATCAGGTAACGCACTTCGTCGGCCGGACGGCGCCAGTTCTCGGTCGAGAAGGCATACATGGTGATCCAGGGAATACCGAGTTCGAGCGCCCCTTCCACGGCGTCGAGCAGGGCGGCCTCGCCGGCGGCATGACCCTCGGTCCGAGGCAGGCCCCGGCGGGCGGCCCACCGGCCGTTCCCGTCCATGACGCACGCCACGTGCCCGGGGATGGGGCCGCCGGCCAGATCGGTCGCCGACACCGTGGCGCGGAGCCGCCCCCCGCTGTCGTCAGCCCGTGCCGCGTCACCTTCCACGCTGCGAACCTATCGCCTGGGTGGAAGGGCCCGTGCCTGCCGGCCCATCCCGTCGCCCCCGGGGCGAACGGCCACCGTCGCCCCCTTTTGAGCCCCGCGGCCTGCGGGCACTAGACCGTCCCCATGCCCCCGCTGCATGCCCTGGCGATCTTCGCCGCCGGATTGGCGGCGGGAACGGTCAATGTGATCGTCGGATCCGGTTCGCTGATCACCTTCCCGACCCTGTTGGCCCTGGGCTACCCACCGGTGCTGGCCAATGTCTCCAACACCGTGGGCCTGGCTCCGGGCAACGCCAGCGCCGTGGTGGCCTATCGGCGGGAGCTGACCGGCCAGCGCGGCCGGCTGGTCCAGCTGGGGTCGGCATCACTGCTGGGAGCCGTGGTCGGCGCCGCCCTCCTGCTGGCCCTGCCCCACAGCGTCTTCAAGGCGGCCGTCCCCGGGCTCATCGCCCTGGCATCGGTGCTCATGGCGCTCCAGCCACGGATACGGGTGGCCCTCGAGACACGGCAGGCCCCCCGGGCCCACGGCGGCGCGGCGCTGATGGTCGGCGTCTTTCTCACCGGTATCTACGGCGGCTACTTCGGGGCGGCCCAGGGTGTCGTCCTCATCGCCCTGTTGGCCATCTTCATCGACGACGACCTCCAGCGCCTCAACGGCACCAAAAACGCCCTGGCCCTCACGGCCAACGCCGTGGCCGCCCTGTTCTTCATCGTCGCCACCCACATCTCCTGGCCGGTGGCCGGTCTGATCGCGGCCGGCTCGATCATCGGCGGCCAACTGGGCGGGCGCTACGGGCGTCGGATTCCCGACCCGATCCTCCGGGGCGTGATCGTGGCCGTGGGCCTGGGCGTCGCCGTCGGATTGGCCGTCGCGTGGCATTGAGCCACCCGACCGCGCCGAGCCACCCGGACGCGGGCCTGGCTCGGGCCGGAGTGGTCCGGCGCCACCGGTAGGGTCCGGTGATGGCAGACGAGGTGGGCACCACCCTGGCGCAGGTGGCGGCGGCGCTCCCCGGAGGCGGCGAATCGCGGCGGGGGCAGCAGGAGATGGCCGCGGCCGTGGGCCGGTCCATCGCCGAGCAGCGACACCTCGTGGTACAGGCCGGGACCGGGACCGGCAAGTCACTGGCCTACCTGATACCGGCGGCCCTGTCCGACCAGAGCATCGTGGTGGCCACGGCCACCAAGGCCCTGCAGGACCAGTTGGCCCACAGCGACCTCCCGATGGTGGCCGGTGCCCTCGACCGCCACCTCTCCTTCGCCGTGCTCAAGGGGCGGAGCAACTACCTCTGCCGTCAGCGCGTGTCGGAAATCGGTGGTCGAGGCGAGCAGCTCTCGCTCCAACCCGGCGCCGCCGACCCGCCCGATGCCGATGACACGCTCACCGCCGCCGGCGACGCCGACGCCGGGGCGGACGCCGACCCGGTCGAGCTGGGGCGGCTCGGGGAACAGGTCAAGCGCCTGGTGCGATGGGCGGACGACACCACCTCCGGGGATCGCGCCGAGCTCGAGTTCGAACCCCACTTCCGAGCCTGGGCCATGGTCTCGACCTCTGCCCGCGAGTGCCCCGGTGCGTTTCGGTGCCCGTCGGGTCGTGACTGCTTCGCCGAGCACGCCCGGGCCCGGGCCGCCGAGGCCGATGTCGTCGTGGTCAACACCCACCTGTACGGCGCCCACCTGGCCAGTGGCGGCGCCGTGCTGCCGCCCCACGAGGTGGTCGTCTTCGACGAGGCCCACGAGGTCGTGGAGGTGATGACCGACAGCCTCGGAGTGGAGATCGGACCCGGGCGCTTCCGGGCGCTGGCGGCCTCGGCACGAACGCTCCTGGATGCGGGGACACCGGGGGCGGTGGACGCCATCGACGCCGTGTCCGATGTGGCTGAGCTGCTCCACCGGGCCCTCCGACCCCTCGTCGGCCAGCAGGTCCCCCGTCCCACCGTCCAGCCCGCCGGCCCGCCCCGCGGCGGGGACGAAAGCCCTGCGCAGTCGGCGGAGGATCGGGAGAGCCACGTCGATCCGCCCGCACTCGAGCTCGGACTGGCCGTGCCCCCTCCTCCCCGCACCCGCGGGGCCCGCCCCGCGACCGAGCCGGTCCGGTCGCCCGATGATCCTGACCTGAGCCGGGTGCTGGATCTGGCCGCCGGCCGGGTGGGCCGCGTCGTGGAGCACCTCCGGCAGGCAGAGCGGGAGGCCGGCGACGACGGGCCCGCCTCGGCCCGCTCCCGGCGGGACCGCGCCCTCCTGGCCGCCGGGCACCTGGCTGGCGACCTGGCCCGGTTCGCCACGCTCACCGATGGCGAGGTGGCGTGGGTGGACGGCGGGTCCCGGTCCCCGAGCCTGCGGATCTCCCCCATCGACGTCGGGCCGCTCCTCTCCGAGCACTTGTGGGGCACCGTGACCGGGGTGCTCACGTCGGCGACGGTCCCGCTGGGCCTGGCCGAGCGGTTGGGAATTCCCCCCGAGAGCAGCGACGCCCTCGACGTGGGAAGCCCCTTCGACTATCGCCATCACGCCCTGCTGTACGTGGCGCAGTCCCTGCCCGACCGCCGGCGATCCGAGTCCGAGCCTGCCCTCCATGACGAGCTCGAGATCCTCATCACCGCGGCCGGCGGTCGCACCCTGGCCCTGTTCACCAGTTGGAGGGCGATGAACGCCGCCGTGGAGGCGCTGCGCCCCCGACTCCCTTTCCCCGTGCTGGCCCAGTCGGACCTACCCAAGCCGGCGCTGGTCGAGGCGTTCCGGGACGACGAGGCCACCTGCCTGTTCGCCACGCTCGGGTTCTGGCAGGGGGTGGACATCCCCGGGCGCACCCTCAGCATGGTGACGATCGACCGGATCCCGTTTCCCCGCCCCGATGAGCCGGTACTCCAGGCCAGGCGTGACCGCGCCGGCTCCGGGGCCTTCAACGCCGTCGACCTCCCCCGGGCGGGAACCCTCCTGGCCCAGGGGGCGGGTCGGCTGATCCGATCGGCCAACGACCGGGGCGTGGTGGCGGTGCTCGACAGCCGCTTGGCCACCGCCCGCTACCGGGGGGCGTTGCTGACCCGGGTGCCGCCGATGAAGCGCACCGTGGACCGCTCCGAGGTGGAGGCGTTCCTCCGTGACATCACCGCCGGCGCCTGACCGGTCGGACATGGCGGCCCGACGCCGGGACGCCAAGTCGGCCACGGTTATCCTGCCGACGTGACCGACTTCTCGGTGGTGATTCCGACCTACCGGCGACCGGCCTACCTGGCCGAGGCCATCAAGAGCGTGCTGGCCCAGACCCACCCTCCCGCAGAGGTGATCGTGGTGTGCGACGGCCCGGGCAGCTCGATTCCCGACGAGCTCAGCCGGGGCCCGGTCCGGGTCATCGAGCAACCCCACGGGGGCGAGTCGGTGGCCCGCAACACGGGGATCGCCGCCGCCGGCGCCGAGTGGGTGTGCTTCCTCGATGACGACGACCTCTGGCACCCGGACCGGCTGCGGCTCACCGCCGAGTTCCTGGCCGCGCAGCCCGAATGCGAGGCGGTGACCGCCTCGTCGTGGACGTTCGCCTCCGAGCCCGCTGACGGCGTCGAGTTGGTGGCCGGCGATCTCGCCGGTTGCCTGGAGGCCGCCAGCCGCGCTGAGCCCAAGACGGACATGTCCTACCTCGATATCAACGGCCGAAGCTTCGAGCTGCTGCTCGAGCGCAACCGGGGCAACATCAGCGGCACCACGGTCCGGCACGATGTGTTGCTCCGGGCCGGCGCCTTCCCGGTCGGGTACACCTGTGGAGCCGACTGGGTGATGTTCATCAACGTGGCCCGCTACACCGAGTGGCACTACCTCGACGCCCGGCTGTCGTTCGTGCGCATCCACCCCGGCAACAACACCAGCGCCAATCCGACCAACGGCCTGATGACGGTGCGGGCCATCAGGAAGGTCTGGGCCGATCAATCCCGTCCTGTGCCTCCCCACCGAGATCTCGCCGACTACGGCCCCGACTATCGCTGGACCATCCAGAATGCGGTGTGGGACTCGATCCGGCGCCGACACGTCCGCATCGCCTACGACACCGTTCGCGAAGGGTTCCCCCTGCTGGCCCGCCGCCGGGACCAGGCCTACGTGCTGGTACCTCCGCAGATCACCTGGAGGATCGAGCGTCTGGTGCGGCACGGTCACGACTGACGGCGACGGCCCCGATCCTCGGAGCTGCCATCACCCCCCCGCTGGGCACCGGCTCCGGCTCACCGGCATCGGCCAAGGGCACGTCCCGGGAGCCGAAGCGCTCCAAGACCCGCTGGGTGAGCAGCCTCGCCGCCTTCCGACGACCCTGACCGAAGAGCAGCACGTGGTCCATGTCCGGGACGACGGCGAGCTCGAAGCGACCGGTGCGCCGCAACCGCCGCTCGCCGAAGGCGCGCCAGAACAGCACCTCCCGGAGCGGCTGGGTGTCAGCGACGCTGCAGATGAGGAACACATCCAGCCCTGACCGCACCGCCGCCGCGGGGACTGCCATCGGGGCCTGCCAGACCGCGAACTGGCGGTAGGTGCGCCAGATCCACCACGCCGTCCGACCGTGCCTCACGCCCAGCCTGACCAGGGGGACCGGGAGTGGCCGGAAGGCGCGGCGCCGGGGGTCGGCCTCCTGGGACGACTTGTTCATGCTCTCCGACGACAGAGCCGGATTGAACACGTAGGCACCGCGAGCGCCGAGGGCCATGGCGGCCTCGAGCGCGCCGTAGCCACCAGAGCACAGGCCGATGAAGACGGTGTCCGAGGGATCGTGGGGTGACACTCCCGAAGCGAGCTCCGGGAGGTCGTCCAACAACTCGGGCGCGTAGGTGACGTTCTCCGTCTGGCCCGGATGCACGGGGCTGTCCCCGACACCGCTGACGTCGAAGCGGACCGACCGGATCCCGTGGCGTGCCCATTGGCGGGCCAGGTCGACCCACAGGCGTCCGGGCCCGATGTGGTGCTCGGTGGCGACGTTGAGGAACATCATCCAGGGGCCGCTCCCGCCACCGTCCGGCTCGGTGGTGATGGCGAAGAGCCCGATCTCCCCCAGACGGACCGCCCGCTCGCGGACCGGCCGGCCCCGGAGGTCGGTGCCCACGATCGCCTCGTCGGCCCGGGGAACGGTGACCCGTTCCTCCGTCGGACCCGCCACCTCGGACAGCCAGGTCGTGATCTGCCCGATGGTCTCCCAGGGGATGACGGCGCTGAGCGGCGGCACGTCGAGGAGCTCGCCCTGGCCCACGGCGTCGATGTGGTCGGCATGTCCCGATCCCAGCGCACGATCGAGCCGGCCCGGAGCCGGCCTGTCGGGCCGGGCCAGGACGAGGGTGCGTGTCGCCGGCGTGGCCACCGGGGCGATCTCCAGGTGGCGAAGCTCGTCGGCCAGTCCCGCCGAGAAGTGGTATCCGGGAGTGTCCACGCCGTCCTCGTCGCCGTCCGGCTGGCCGGGGATGGTCGAGAGCAGGATCTGCTGGTGACGGAGGAACTCCCGTCCGGTCACGCAGGGGTCCCACAGCACAATGGCGGCCAGGGAGCGGTCCATGGCACCGGCCGCCCGGGTCACCAGCGTGGCCCCGAGGCGCATGCCGACCGCCGCCACCTGCTCGACACCCGCGGCGCGCACCGCCTCGACCGCGTGCGAGATGCTCGAAGTCCAGGCCTCGATCCGGTCGGGGTCGTCGAGGGTCCCGGCCGAGTCACCGCTGCCGTCGTACGAGAACCTGAGCACGGCGAGACCCGCCGAGGCGAGCGATTCGGCCAACTTGCGATAGGTCAGGTAGACACGCCGCTCCTCGTCTCCGATCGGGGGGCACAACACCACGCCGCACCTCGCCCGCCCGCCGGCCGGGACGTGGAACCACCCGAACAGCGGACGCTCGGCCGGCCCGAACCACAGGGGGTCGGCGGTCACCGGGACGCCCACGTCCGACCCGCTGCCCGCGCCCCCCCGGCGAGATGGCCCGGGACCCCCAACCGAGGCGCTCACGGGTTCCGAGCTCATGGCTTCCCTTTTGCTGCCGTCGGTCGCATTGACGGGCGCTGCGGCCCACGGGCGCCCCCCTGTCGACTGACCTTCGGGCAGTTCCGTGTCACCCTCGACCTATCGGCACGTTGGCCGCCGCCATTGAGCGGGTCCCCCTCCTCCGGGCACGGCCGGGAAGGCCCGCAACCCTTGGGTAGGCTGACGGCCGAGCGCCCGATTCCCATGGGTTATCGGCGTCGACAGGAGGAGATGTCACACATGGGGAACGGTCGGGCCGCAGAGCAAACCCGGTCGGGGGACGCCGCGTGAGGATTCTGGCCAACACGGCGGACCTCACCCCCAATACGGGGATCTCCGTGCAGACACTGCAGGTGACCCAGGAGCTGGCCCGGCGGGGGCACCGTCTCGATCTCGTCTACATCCAGGACGGCGACTACCGCCCGCGTTATGCCGAGTTCTGCGATTCCGTCCGAGCGGTGCCGGCCCTGGACCTCGGCGCCCACCATGTCCTACGGGACGCACCCAGGCTGGTGCCGGCCGTCCGCGCCGGGGTCCGCACCCACCCTGACGTGATCTACCTCAACCGATTCAGGCCGCTGCCCTGGGCATTGGCCACGGGGACGCTGGCCCGGGCCCCGGTCGTGTGCCACCTGCACGGGCTCATCGGCATCGAGAAGCCCGCGGTCAACCGCCTCCTCGGGCGCTTCACGGCCCGGTTCCTTTGCGTGTCGCACTTTGTCCGCGACCAGTTCGTGGCGTTGGGCGGGGACCCTGACCGGACCGACGTGGTCCACAACGGCATCGACGTCGACGAGTACCCCGTGGGCGGCGTCGAAGAGCGAGGAGCGGCTCGCACCGACCTCGGGCTCCCCCTTGAGCCCCTCATCGTGATGTACCTCGGCCGCGTCGTTCCCGAGAAGGGGGTCGACGTGCTCGTCGAGGCCATGGCCCGTCTCGGAGGCGGACCGAGACCCGTCGAGTTGCTGGTGGTCGGGCCACAACCCGACCATGCCTACGCCAAGCGGATCTTCGAGAGCGCCCCCGGCGTGAGGATCCATCAGCTCCCCATGCGCAGCGACGTGGTGACCCCGTTGCACGCGGCCGACGTGGTGGCGGTGCCGTCCGAAGTGGCCGAGGCGTTCGGGCGGACGGTGATCGAGGCGATGTCCACTGGCCGGCCGGTCGTCGCTTCCGCCGTCGGCGGTGTTCCCGAGGTTCTCACCGGAGACTTCGCCCGATTCCTCGTCCCTTCCGGTGACGTCCCGGCACTGGCCGGCAAACTGGACGAGGTCCTCGACTGGCGGGTACGGGAGCCCCGTCTGGCTGAGGCGTGCACGGACCACGTGGCCCGGAACTTCTCCATGCAATCGATGGTCGACGCCGTCGAGGCCAGTCTGGTGGCGGCGGTCGGGTGAGCCCCATGGCCGACTCGACGGCCGAGTGGACCGGACGTGCTTGAGTAGTCTGACCACAGAACGCTTGATTCCTCGGGTGACTCGGCGTGACTTGACGTCGATGGGAGGAAAGCCACCCATGGGGAATGATCGGATCGCCGAACAGACCCGATCAGGAGACGGCCCATGAGAATCCTGGCCAACGCGGCGGACCTCTCCCCCAACACCGGGATCTCCATATCGACCCTACAGGTGACCGAGGAGCTGGCCCGGAGGGGGCACCGCCTCGATCTCCTCTACATCCGGGATGGAGAGTTTCGGCCCCGGTACGCCGAATTCTGCGACTCCGTCCAGGCAGTGCCGGCCCTGGACCTCGGCGTCCGTCATGTGCTCCGGGACGCACCCAGGCTGGTGCCGGCCGTGCGCGCCGGCGTCCGCACCCACCCGGACGTGATCTACCTCAACCGATTCAGGCCGCTGCCCTGGGCATTGGCCACGGGGACGCTGGCCCGGGCCCCGGTCGTCTGTCACCTACGCGGTCTCATCGGCCTCGAGAAGCCCGCGGTCAACCGCATCCTCGGGCGCTTCACGGACCGGTTCCTGTGCGTGTCGCACTTTGTCCGCGACCAGTTCGTGGCGTTGGGCGGGGATCCAGGCCGCACCGACGTCGTCCACAACGGCATCGACGTCGAGGAGTATCCCTCCGGAGGTCCGGACGAGATGCGAACCGCACGCGTCGGCCTCGGGCTGTCGGACGAGCCGTTCATCGTCCTGTTCTTCGGGCGCGTCGACCCCGAGAAGGGAGTCGACGTCTTGGTCGAGGCCGTCTCGGGGCTCGGCGGCGGGCGGCGGCCCATCGAGTTGCTCATCGTGGGGCCGCAGCCCGACGAGGCGTTTGCCCGACAGTTGACGGAAGCACCTGACGTGCGGATCCGCCTGCTGCCCATGCGCTCCGACGTGGTGGGCCCGTTGCACGCCGCCGACGTGGTGGTGGTCCCTTCGGTCTACGCCGAGCCGTTCGGGCGGGTGGTCATCGAAGCGCTGTCCACCGGTCGCCCGGTGATCGCCTCCTCGATCGGGGGCATTCCCGAGATCCTCACCGGCGACTTCGCCAGGTTCCTCGTCCCGGCGGGCGACGTCACGGCACTGACCCGCAAACTGGGCGAGCTCCTCGACTGGCGGGCCCGGGATGACGGGTTGGCCGAGGCGTGCACGGAACACGTCCGGCAACACTTCTCCAAATCCTCGATGGTGGATGCCATCGAGGACCGCCTGGCCAACGCCGCCCGTTGAGCGCCGGAGGCCCGGGCCAGCCCCGCGGGATCAGAAGCCGAGCCGGTCGAGGGCGTCCTCGCGGTGCTGCCACCGCTTCTCCACCCGCACGAACAGCTCCAGATAGGCGCCGGGCGGCATCTGGCGACGCACCGCCGTCCCGACCTCCTTGAGGGTGATCCCCCCCTTGCCGATGACGATTCCCTTCTGCGAGTCGCGCTCGACCAGGATCTCGCAGCGGACCCTGGGCCACTCCCACTCGGTGACCCGGCAGGCGATGCTGTGCGGGAGCTCGTCCTGCACCCGGTGGAGCAGCTCCTCGCGCACCAGGTCCGCCACCCAGAAGGCCTCAGCCACGTCGGTGACCATCCCCTCGGGGTAGTAGCGGGGCCCCTCGGGCATCCGCGCCACCACCGCGTCGACCAGGCCGGCCAC
>DASZGT010000357.1:0-3494 GCA_035938575.1 Acidimicrobiales bacterium | reverse complement strand
GTCGATCTCCCGGACGTACTGCAGCACGACCTCGGTGTCGGCCTCATAGAGGGACCGGTACGAATCGATCGGGATGCGGCCGCCCATGGCCTTGACAACCAGCTCGGCGGTCTGACGGGTGCGCACCGCGGCCGAGCAGATGGCCAGGACGGGCGCCACCACGCCCCTGAGCCCGAGGACCGGTTGCTCCTTGAGGATGCGTTGGCCCAGGGCCGATGCGTCGCGGCGGCCTCGAGCGGTCAGCGGGCGCTCCTTGTCACTGCCCCCCCAGGGAGCATCCGATGCGGCCTTGCCGTGCCGAAGCAGCCACAGGTACCGAACCGGACCCCTCGCTGACTTCGGCATCCCCTCATCGTGCCCCAACTGACCGGGTCGATGTCCGCCCCGGGCCGGGTGAGGCTATGCCTCCACCTCTCGTCGGCCCTCCAAGGCCCGTCCGAGCGTCAGCTCGTCGGCGTACTCGAGGTCGCCACCCACCGGGAGGCCGCTGGCGATACGGGTCACCGAGAGCCCCATCGGCTTCAACAGGCGGGCCAGGTACATGGCGGTGGCCTCGCCCTCGAGGTTCGGGTTGGTACAGAGGATCACCTCGGTGATGCCCTCTGCCTCCACTCTGGCCAGCAGCTCACGGACCCGCAGCTGATCGGGCCCGATGCCCTCGATCGGATTGAGGGCTCCCTGCAGCACGTGGTACTTCCCCGAGAACTCCCCGGTCTTCTCGACGGAGACGATGTCGCGGGGATCCTCGACCACGCAGACGGCGGTGGCGTCCCGCCGGTCGTCGAGGCAGATGGCGCACAGGCCGCCTTCGGCGACATTGAAGCACCGGGTGCACAGCGTGATGCGCTCCTTCACGGCGATGACTGCTTCGGCGAGGCGGAGGGCATCCTCGGGGGCCACCTTGAGCAGGTGGAAGGTGATCCGCTGGGCCGACTTCGGTCCGATCCCCGGGAGGCGGCCCAGCTCGTCGATCAGCGCCTGCAACGGCCCCGAGAAGATGGCCATCTAGTTGACCTCTTCGGCGCCGGGGAAGGCTTGGAGGACCCGGGCCTGGGCAGAGTTGTCGACATCGGCGACCTCGCCCAGTTGGGACTCGTCGAACACCGAGAGATCCTCGCCGTCGACGGGCTCTTCACCGCCCTGGCCCGTCTCGGGCCGGGCCTTGAACCGCTCCGGTCGTTCCGGTGAGGCCTCCCGCGGACCGGTGCCGGCGACGCCGGCCTTCGGTGCGCGCGCCGTCGCCGCCCTCGAATTCGAGGTGGTGGATGATCCGGGGTCGGGCGGAGCCGGGTCGTCAGCGCCGGGAACGGATCCCCCACCTGTGCCGGAACCGGCGTCCACGAGGAGGGCCAGCCCCACGGGCCGGCCGAAGTGATCGGTCAGCGCCGCCTCGATTTCGCCGCGGACCTCCTCGCAGCGGGTGCGGTGGATCTCGTTGGGGAGGCCGAACACCGCCCGGTCCCCGTCGACCCCGACGAACCGACCGGCTTGGAACAGGGCTTTGGCCTTGGGCCGCAGGCGCCCGATGATGTGGTCCCCCCAGGCCTGGACCAGCTCATCACGGGTGGGAAACGATCCTGCCCCCGGTTCGGATCCCGACCCGCCGGCGCCGGCAGCGGTGCCGGGCCCAGGAACGGTGGGCGCGTCGGCGACGGACTGCTCCGGGGTCGCCGGTGGCTTCTCGATCGGAGCCGGCCCGGCCTGGCGACGGACTGCGCCGAGCGTCTTTCGCCCCGACCCGGATGCGGGCCCAGACGGGCGGTGAGTGGCGGGGGCGGGGGCCTCCTCCCCCTCAGGTCGTACAGCAACCGGGGGGCGCGGGACGCCGGAGGCCGAGCGGCCGGCGGTCTCGAGCCGTTCGATCCGGACCAGGATCGCCTCGGGAGAGTCGTCCGCCTCGGGGTGGGCCAGTCGCACCAGGGCCACTTCGAGGTTGACCCGTGGGTCGGGGGCGTCCCGCATGGCGACCTGAGATTCGCCCAGGACCTCCATGGCCCGGACCAGGGCCGCCAACCCCACCCGATCCGCCTGGGCGGCGAGCGCCTGTCGTTCGCTCCCGGAGACTCCCACCAGCTCAGGGGCCACCAGAGCCAGAAATCCCTGCCGGAGATGGTCGATCAGGTCGCCGGTCAGCTGCTGCGGGCTGTATCCCACTGCGGTGAGATGGGCGACGGCCACCAAGGCACGGCCGGTGTCGTGCTCAGCCAGGGCTTCGACGACCTCGTCGAGCTCCGGGTGATCGTCCTCGACCGAATCCGAGGCCACGACCTGGTCGAGTACGGAGAGCGCGTCCCGCGCCGAGCCCCGGCCACGGCGGACGGCCAGGTCCAGCGCCTCGTCGGGCACGGAGAGACCGGCGTCCCGGCGGACCTGCTCCAGCAGTTCGACCAGCGTCGCGGGTCCGAGGAGATGGAACTCGAAGTGCTGGGTGCGGCTCCGAATGGTGGGCAGCACCTTCTGGGGGTCGGTGGTGGCCAGCACGAAGACGACATGGGCGGGTGGCTCTTCGAGCGTCTTCAACAAGGCGTTCGACGCCGCGGTGGAGAGCATGTGGACCTCGTCGACGATGTAGACCTTCTGGCGACCGGGAGTCCCCAGCGCAGCTCTCGACACCAGGTCGCGCATGGCCTCCACCCCGTTGTTGGAAGCGGCGTCGAGCTCGTGGACGTCGAGCGAGGTCCCCTTGGCAATCTCGATGCACGAGGAACACACCCCGCACGGCTCGCCGTCGTGCAGATCGGTGCAGTTGAGGGCCTTGGCCAGAATCCGTGCGGTCGACGTCTTACCCGTCCCCCGAGGCCCACTGAACAGATAGGCATGGGCGACCCGCTGGTCGCGGACCGCATTGCGGAGCGCCCGGACGACGTGGTCCTGACCGCGCACCTCGGCGAACGTCGAGGGCCTGAATCGCCGATACAGCGACTGATAGGGGATGGTGTCGGGTGCCTCGGCCATGTCGAGGGAGCCTACCGGCCACCGGGGTCCGGATTTCCGGCCGATCCGCGGCTCGCCGGCCCTCGGTGAGGTCCGACGGACCGGGTGGAGCCGGGGGGTCGGACTCCGGACCTCGGCGGGCCCCGACGTTCTGTGCGACGGCCAGGTTGGCTGCGGCACACGGCCTGGCCTGCTGAGAGCTGCTGCCTTCCGACCCTGACTCGATTCACAGAAGGACGTTGCGCAGGACCCGGCCGCCGCACACAGCGTCGGGACGAACCAACGCGATGCTAGTGCCCCCGGCACCGCGAGCCGTCCGACCCTGGGCGCGACCTGCCCGCCTGTTGACCAACGGAAGTGCCGGTGCCGGCCGGCTGGTCCGGCCGCCTCGCCCTTCAGGAGCCGGGGTAGCCTGTTGGCGCCCTCCGTACCTTCCGGTGGGGGTCGGGCACCCGGAGGCGTGCGAGAGCGGCCGAATCGGCACGACTGGAAATCGTGTGTGGGGAAACTCACCGTGGGTTCAAATCCCACCGCCTCCGCCACATGGGCACTGACGCGAC
>DASZGT010000356.1:0-7384 GCA_035938575.1 Acidimicrobiales bacterium | reverse complement strand
CCGTAGGGGGTGTCGTTGGCCAGTCGGACGGCATCCTCCTCGTCGTCGAAGGGGATGACCGCCACCACCGGCCCGAAGATCTCCTCGCGGGCCATCCTCCACTCGGCGGCGGCCGGAGCGACCACCGTGGGCGGGAACCAGAACCCCGGCCCGGCGGGCACGGCACCCACGGTATGAGTGGGGACCGAGCCGCCCGCCGGATCACCCATCCCCGGGGCAAGAAAGGACGCCACCACCCGGCGATGGGCGGCGGTCACGAGCGGCCCCATCTTGGTGGCCGGGTCGGTGGGGTCCCCGACCGTCCATGCACCGACGGCGTCGGACAGGAGCGTGGCGTACCGGTCGAAGACCGATCGCTCCACCAGCACCCGGCTGCGGGCGCAGCAATCCTGCCCGGCGTTGGCGAACACTCCGCCCGGCGTGGCCGCCGCCGCCCGCTCGAGATCGGCGTCGGCGAAGACGATCGAGGCAGACTTGCCCCCCAACTCGAGGGTGACCCGCTTGATGGTGCCCGATGCGCGGGCCATCACCTCGCGGCCCACTTCGGTCGAGCCGGTGAAGGCGACCTTGGCCACGTCGGGGTGCTCAACCAGTCGGGTCCCGGCCACCGAACCACGTCCCGCCACCACTTGGAACACCCCTTCGGGGATGCCGGCATCGAGGGCCAGCTCGGCCAGGCGGAGGGCGGTCAACGGGGTGATCTCCGCCGGCTTGACCACGATGGTGTTGCCCGTGGCGAGGGCGGGGCCGACCTTCCACGAGGTGATGGCCATCGGGAAATTCCACGGCACGATGGCGGCCACGACTCCCAGTGGCTCGTGGAAGGTCATGTCCACTCCCCCGGCGACGGGAACCGTGGCCCCCCGGTGCTTGTCCACCGCCCCGGCGTAGAAGTACATGACCTCGGCGACCATGCCGACCTCGTCGCGACTCTCGCCGATGGGCTTGCCCACGTTGGCCGTCTCCAGCTGGGCCAGCTCCTCGCCGTGCTCCTCGACCTGCGCGGCGAACCGCCGCAGGAGGCGGGCGCGGTCGGCCGGCGCCACCGCCCGCCAGGCCGGGCCGGCGTCGAGGGACCGGGCCACGGCGGCATCCGCCTCCTCGACCCCTTGCACGGGGATCTCTGCGATGGTGGCCTCGGTGGCCGGGTTCACGACGCTGGTCATTTCGCTCCTGTCTGTTCCTCGGCGCCGGACATCGCCGGTCCGGGATCGGACCGGGCGCGCGCCATGTCCACCAGGGCGGCGAAGAGCCTTGTGTCGCCGGACTCCTCGGGATGCCACTGCACGCCGACGACGAAGGGGTGACCAGGCAACTCGACCGCCTCGATGATGCCGTCGTCGCTCATGGCGGTGACCACGAGGTCGCGACCCAACCTGGAGATGGCCTGGTGGTGGCTGCACAGGACCTCGGTGCGCTCGCCCAGGATGCGACGCACCGTGCTGCCCTCTTCGGTATGGACCGTGACCGCACCGAAGGCACCGGCTTCCGGCTGGTGGCGATTCGAGCCGAGCAGGTCGGACAGCTGTTGGACGAGGTCGCCGCCCAGGGCCACGTTCAGCACCTGCATCCCCCGGCACACGGCCAGTACCGGGAGGTCACGTCGGAGCGCCTCTCGCAGGATCCCGAGCTCGAGTTCGTCGCGTTGATGGCTGGTCCCGCCGTTGCGGGGGTCGGGATCCTGCCCGTAGCGGACGGCGCCCACATCTCCGCCGCCGATCAGCACCAGACCGTCCAGCGCGGCCACCAGCCGTTCGAATTGGGGGACTCCCCTGCTCGCAGTTCCGTCGGCCATCCCGGGGTCGGCCAAGGCCCGGGCCGGCGGGATGAGGAGGGATTGGCCGCCGGCGGCCTCGACCATGTCCAGATAGACCCCGGGCACCAGGGCGGCGTCGCGTTCCCACGACCACCAGGAGGTGATCTGTCGGTACGTCGACACCCCGATGAGGGGACGGGTCGAGGTCGGCGGCACAGGGGTCAGTATTCCACCGGGCCCGCGCCGTCCCGATAAAGTGCGACACCCGGGAGCGACCCCGACGTCAACGTGTTGGCCGGGATCGAGCGGGTCGCCTGGGTCCCGCACCGGATCCGCAGGCGGTTCCCGCCCGATTCCGCACCCGATGGAGGCAATCGATGGCACGACTCGACGGCAAGGTTGCAGTGATCACCGGAGCCGGTAGCGGGATCGGACGGGTGGCGGCCTCGCTCTTCGCGGCCGAAGGGGCCAAGGTGGTGGTAGCCGACGTCGTGGCCGGGCAGGCCGAGTCGGCCGTCGCCGACATCGTCGCCGCCGGTGGGGCGGCCACCGCGGTCACGGTCGACGTCTCCGACGAGTCCCAGGTCGAGGCCATGGTCGCCGCTGCGGTCGACACCTACGGCGGCCTCCATGTGCTGTTCAACAATGCGGGCATCTTCCCCGACGACGACGGTGGGGTCCTCGACACCCCGCCGGCCACCTGGCAGAAGGTGATGGAGGTCAACCTGCTGGGCGTCTGGCTGGGCTGTCGGGCCGCACTACCGGCCATGCTCGACTCGGGCGGCGGCTCCATCGTCAATGTGGCCTCGTTCGTCGCCCTGATGGGAGCGGCCACGGCCCAGATCGCCTACACCGCGTCCAAGGGCGGTGTGCTGGCCATGACCCGCGAGCTGGCCGTCGAGTACGCCCGCAGGGGGATCAGGGCCAACTCGATCTGCCCCGGGCCCATCGAGACGCCGCTGCTGGCGGAGCTCCTGGCCGATCCGGCCCGCCGCCAGCGCCGCCTGGTCCACATCCCCATCGGCCGTTTCGGCCGTCCCGAGGAGGTCGCCAAGGCGGCGCTCTTCCTGGCCTCGGATGACGCGTCGTTCGTCACCGGATCGGCCTTGGTGGTCGACGGAGGCATCACCGCGGCCTACGTCACACCGGAGTAACGCTGGACGGGCGCTTCGTGGCTGGGCCAGAGTGCTGGGATGCTGACCCTCGAAACCCTCCCTCACCAGATCCAAGCGGGCGATATCGACACGGTGGTGGTGGCATTTCCCGATCTCCAGGGTCGACCGGTCGGCAAGCGGGTGACCGGGACGTTCTTTCTGGAGCACGTGCTGCACCACGGGATCGAGGTGTGCGACTACCTCATGGCCTGCGACGTCGACATGGAGCCGATGCCCGGCTACCGCTTCGCCGACTGGGAGACGGGCTACGGCGACCTCAACGCGGTGATCGACCCCCACACGGTGCGACCGCTGCCGTGGGCACCGGGCAGCGCCATGGTCCTCTGCGACCTCCTCACCCTGGAGGGCGAACCGGTCGAGGTGTCACCTCGGCGCATCCTGCGCCGCCAGCTCGAGCGGGCCGCGGGTCACGGCCTCGAAGTCAAGTGCGCCACCGAGCTCGAGTTCTACCTCTTCCTCGACTCGTTCGCGGAGGCGGCGGGCAAGCACTGGCAACAGTTGGCCCCCCATGCCGACACCATCGAGGACTACCAGCTGTTGCAGACATCGCGCGAGGAGTACATCATCGGGCGCATCCGCAATCAGATGGTCGAAGCCGGCATCCCCATCGAGTTCTCCAAGGGTGAGGCGGGGATGGGGCAGCACGAGATCAACATCACCTACGGCGACGCGCTCGAGGTCGCCGACCGCCATCTGGTGTTCAAGAGCGGCGTGAAGGAGATCGCCTCGAGCTTCGGCCGGGCCGCCACGTTCATGGCCAAGTGGTCGATGGGCAGCGCCGGCTCGTCCTGCCACATCCATACCAGCCTGTGGGATGTCACCACCGGGAGCCCGCTGATGGCTCCGGCCGACGGTGATTCCGCTCCGTCGGGGTTGTCCACCATCGGCCAGCAGTTCGTGGCCGGCCAGCTCTTCGCCGCCCAACAGCTGGCCTGGTGCTTCGCCCCGTATGTGAACTCCTACCGTCGCTACGTCCCGGACTCGTGGGCGCCGACCGCCGTGGTCTGGGGCGAGGACAACCGGACCTGCGGGTTCCGTACGGTGGGGTCCGGAGCCAGCCGCCGGGTCGAGAGCCGCATCCCGGGTGCCGACGTCAACCCGTACCTGGCCCTGGCGGCGGCCATCGCCGGCGGTCTCTGGGGCATCGAGCACGAACTGGAACTCGAGCCGGCATTCAGCGGCAACGCCTACAAGGCGGTAGACGTGCCCCGTATCCCCTCCACCTTGGCCGAGGCCATCGACGGCCTGGCCTCGAGCGAAGTGGCCGCCGAGGCCTTCGGTCCCGAGGTCCACTATCACCTGTTGAACACGGCCAGACAGGAGTGGGCCACCTCCAACCGGGTGGTCACCGACTGGGAGCTGGCCCGCAACTTCGAACGCATCTGACCCCCGGCCCTCGGCCGGCCATCAACCACCGGCCATCAACCAAGGGGTGCGTGGCTCCGAATACTGGGTGTGATGCGGGCATCCACGGCGCCGGAACGCCTTCGGGCCGTGCCCGATCGGGCTCCCGACGGCCGCATGCGGTCGGCGGCGGACCTGGCTATGGCCGGCCTGGCGAGAATCCTCATCCGCATCTTCTTTCGTCACGTGCAGGTCGAAAACGCCGAGCGCCTGGGGTCGGGGCGCCCCACTGTCCTGGTCGCCAACCATCGGAACGGCCTGGTGGACGGCCTGCTGCTGATGGCCGCCCTGGATCGCTATCCGAGGTTTCTGGGCAAGGCCCCCCTCTTTCGCAATCCGGTGCTGTGGCCGTTCCTCAAACTCGGGGGGGTGGTGCCCATCCACCGGGCCCAGGACGGGGTGTCCACGGCGCGGAACTCCGGTGCGTTCGCCGTGTCCGACCGGCTGCTGGCCCGGGGCGGGATGGTGGCCCTCTTCCCCGAGGGGATCAGCCACGACGAACCGGGACTGCAGCCGCTCCGTACGGGGGCGGCCCGCATCGCCCTCGGCGCCACCGCCGCGGGGTTGGACCAGGTCGAGACGGTGGCCGTCGGCCTCATCTACGACGCCAAGCAGAGATTCCGTTCGCGGGCGTTGGTCCGAGTGGGTGTCCCCGAACCCGTCAGCCGTTGGATGGACGAGTATCGGGTCGACGATCACGGCGCCGTTCGCTCGCTCACCGATGACCTGGCGGCACGGCTCCGCCGCCTGGTGCCCGACTACTCGTCCTGGGCCGAGGCCGACGCCCTGGCCGACATCGCCGACATCGTGGCCCGACAGGAAACGGCGCTTCCCCGCGAAGTCGGCCTGGCCCGGCGCCAACAGCTGGCGGAGGCGCTCACCCACGCCGAGACCCTGCCGCATCTGGTTGCGCCCTTGGCCGCCCTACGCACGGCCCATGACACCTACGGACGGCACCTCGCCCTGCTCGGATTCAGCGATGCCCAGGTGATGGCCGATTACCGATCGGGTCGGCTCCGCCGGGCGCTCCTGTGGAGCCTGGCCAAGGTGATCGGCGCCGCACCCTTCGCCGCCGTGGGAGCGATGGTGCACGTGGTCCCCTACGAGTTGGTCAGGCGCCTGAGCCGGATACCCGGCAACGAGGGGATGCGAGCCACCGTCAAGCTGCTGGGATGCCTCTCCTCCTTCACCGTCGTCTACGCCGCGCTCGGCGTGATCCTCGGGGTGGCCTTCGGTCCGACGGTCGGGCTCGTGGCGGCACTGTGCGCCCCGGCCTGCGGCTACCTGACCATCCGGATGATCGAACGGATCCGCCGCATGGGCGGCGCCCTCGAGGGCCTCCGGCTGGCGCGTCACCGGGGCCCACTGCGCACCTCCCTGCTGGCCGACCGGTCCGCGGTGGTGTCCGCTGCCGGGGTGGCCCTGGGCTGGCACACAGGTGGTGCTTGACGAATCAAGGGCCGCCTGCCACCATTGATGGATCATGCACACCGCCACAACCTCCGAGCTGCTTCTCACCTGACGGCGAACGCCACATCGCGTTCGCCCGCAACCTCCTGAGCCCGAACCGGCCAGGGGGTTTTTTGTTGCACCGACTCGGACCTCCGGACCGGTCAACCGGAATCACGACGGCCTCACCAACAGTCCAAGCATCAAGGGAGCATTGCCAGTGAACACCGAACCCGACAATCCAGACCCGTCAGGCCCCGGCGACAGTGGGACCCCCCATCGCCTGGACATGCCCTGTGACGTCTCCCCCATGCCGTTCCATCTCTACCGGCCCCATCTCCCCCTCACCCTCCCCGATCGGACCTGGCCCGACCGCCAGTTCACCCGCGCCCCCCGCTGGGCCAGCGTGGACCTGCGGGACGGAAACCAGGCCCTGGTCGATCCCATGGACCCCGAGCGCAAGCTGAAGCTGTTCCGGACCCTGGTGGACATCGGGTTCAAGGAGATCGAGGTGGGCTTCCCCTCGGCCTCCCAGACGGACTACGACTTCCAGCGCCAGATCGTCGACGACGGGCTGATCCCTGAGGACGTCACCATCCAGGTGCTGGTCCAGTGCCGCCAGGAGCTGATCGAGCGCACCTTCGAGTCCCTGGTCGGCGCACCCCGCGCCATCGTGCACTTCTACAACTCGACCTCCGAGCTGCAACGTCGGGTGGTGTTCGGCCTCGACCGGGCCGGCATCGTCGACATCGCCGTCAGCGCCGCCCGTCTGTGCAAGAAGCTGGAGGCGACCCTGCCCGCGACCGAGATCCGCTACGAGTACTCGCCCGAGAGCTTCACCGGGACCGAGCCCGACTTCGCCGTCGAGATCTGCGAGGCGGTGATGGCGGTCATCGAGCCCACGCCCGACCGACCCATCATCCTCAACCTTCCCAACACGGTCGAGATGTACGGGCCCAATGTGTATGCCGACGTCATCGAGTGGTTCGGCCGGACCATCACGAACCGCGACTCGATCATCCTCAGCCTTCATCCCCACAACGATCGGGGCACGGCGGTGGCCGCGGCCGAGCTGGCCGTGCTGGCCGGAGCCGACCGGGTGGAGGGGACGCTCTTCGGCAACGGTGAGCGGACCGGCAACGTGGACATCGTGACCCTGGCCATGAACCTGTTCTCGCAGGGCATCGATCCCGCCCTGGACTTCAGCGACATCGACCGCGTCCGGCGGGTGGCCGAGTACGCCACCCGCATGCCCGTCCACCCTCGCCACCCCTACGCCGGCGACCTGGTGTACACCGCCTTCTCCGGTTCCCACCAGGACGCCATCAAGAAGGGATTCGCCGCCATCGGCGAGGACTACGACCACTGGGAGGTGCCCTATCTGCCCATCGATCCCAGCCACACCGGTCGGACCTACGAGGCCATCATCCAGGTGAACAGCCAGTCCGGCAAGGGCGGGGTCGCCTACGTGATGGACGCCGAGCACGGGCTCGACCTCCCCCGACGACTTCAGGTGGAGTTCTCCAAAGAGGTCCAGGCCATCACCGAGCACAGCGGCACGGTGATCCCACCGGGCCAGTTGTGGGACGTGTTCTCGCAG
>DASZGT010000355.1:0-1611 GCA_035938575.1 Acidimicrobiales bacterium | reverse complement strand
CATCAAAGGGGCCATCACCGCCATCGGCTCGACCTGGGCCTTCCACTCCGGCCAGATCTGCACCGCCCCCACCCGGGCCGTCGTCCACCGCAGCATCTTCGACCAGGTCGTCGACAGCCTGGCCAAATTCGCCGGCGTCCTCAGGGTGGGTGATCCGACTGAGCCGGAGACGGTGGTCGGTCCGTTGATCTCGGCGGCCCAGCGCCAGCGGGTGCTCGACTACATCGCCAGCGGGCGCCAGCAGGGAGAGGTGGTCGCCGGCGGCGGCTGCCCCGAGCACCTCGACACCGGCTACTACGTGCAACCCACCCTCATCACCGGATCGAACGACATGACGGCGGCCCGCGAGGAGATCTTCGGTCCCGTCGTGGTGGCCATCCCCTTCGACGACGAGGAAGAGGGCATCGCCATCGCCAACGACTCGGAGTTCGGGCTCTACGACTACGTCTTCTCCGGCGACACCTCCCGCGCCTTCCGGGTGGCCAAGCTGCTGCGGGCCGGTCACGTGGGGATCAATACGGCCCAGCGCAACATGGACGCGCCCTTCGGCGGCTTCAAGATGAGCGGCATCGGTCGGGACGGTGGCGACTACGGCCTCGAGGCCTACTCGGAGATGCAGTCGATCATCTGGGCCGGCTGAGGCGACCCGGGCCGCCCTCCCGGCGCCCGGAGCCGGCGCCCGCCGTCACCGGGCGCCGCAGAACGGTGGGTTGAAGGTGAAGAACCCGCCGTCGGCGCCGACCAGCCACTAGTCCCCGGTGACGCGGTCTGCGGCCATCCCCACCACCGGCGCCGCCAGCGCCGTCCCTCTGGCGCTGCCCCGGTAGGCGGCGTCGTCGCAGGGGAAGACCCCGCCGTCCGTGGGTCGTACTGGGGCTCCTCTCGCAGAGGCGGGCACGTCGCCGGCAGGGGGTCTCCGGGCCGAAGGCGGAGATCCCGTTGCCCGATGGGGTACAACAGGTCCGTGCCCGTGCCGGTCCCGCCGTCGACCCCCACCTCATTCACCGACATCGCTGCCCGCGTCTCCAATTGGGGACGGTGGGGACCAGACGATCAGATCGGCACCCTCAACCTCGTCGACGAGGCGGCCCGCCTGCGGGGCGCAGCCGCCGTCCACGAGGGGAAGGCCTTCGCCCTCGGCCTGCCCATGTCGGCCGAGGAGGGGATCCAGATGGGGTTCGTGAAGGGCAGGATCAACCCCGAGCGCACGATGATCAGCGTCAACGAGCCTCTGAGCCGGGACCCCGGGTGGATCGCCACGTCCGAGGACGCGGTGACGTTCGCCCTGCAGTGCGCCACCCACTGGGACGGACTGGCCCACGCCTCCTACGGAGCCGGCCCCGACGGAGGAACGCTCTACAACGGCTTCCCCGCCTCGTCGGTCACCGGGGCCGGTGCCAGCAGCCTGGGAATCCACCTGATCACCTCGCTGGTGTCGCGGGGCGTGCTGCTCGACGTCCCCCGGGCCAAGGGCATCGAGATCCTCGAGCCCGGGTACCCGATCACGCCGGCGGACCTCGATGCGGCCTGCGCCCTGGGCGGCCTGACCATCCATCCGGGCGATGTGGTGCTGGTGCGGACGGGGCAGGCCGCCCACCTGGCGCTGCCCGG
>DASZGT010000354.1:0-4714 GCA_035938575.1 Acidimicrobiales bacterium | reverse complement strand
CGATGACGTCACCGAATGCCTCGGCGGCGTCGAGGACATCCTCGAGAGCCAGTTGCACCAGCGCTACACGACGACCTGCGATCCCCGGCTCAACGGCAGGCAGTCCCTTGACCTGGCCTTCGGCATCGCCGAGTTGCTGCGCGGCTGACCAAGCCGACCGGCGAGGCGCCCTCAGGCCGCGCACGGTGACCGATCAGGTCGACGGACCGCAGGCCGACCGGTCGTCAGGGGGTCATTGACCCAACGCAGCCGAGCAACAAGACTCATTTGGTTCCGGAGTGCGGGCATATCGCGCCTCCGGCCAGCAATGGCCGTGCCGTTGCCAGGGGCCACCTCACATCCGACCAATGGAGTCTCTATTCACCATGCCGTTCCCACGTCCTCAGCGCCCAATATCGTCTCGTTCGGCGGGAGGCCGGGCCCGAGGTCCCCGGTGGGTGGCGATCTCCACCTTGGCGTGTCTGCTCTGCGTGCTCAGCTCGATGGCACTCCCCGTCCGCGCCACAGCCGCCGCCCCGGCGCCCAATGCCGTCCGTCTGGTGTCGGCCTATTGGCTGGTCGCCTCGGACGGTGGGATCTTCTCCTTCGGCGGTGCGCCGTTCTACGGTTCCACCGGCGGCATCGCCCTCAACCGGCCCGTCGTGGGAATGGCCGGGACCATGGACAGTCGGGGTTACTGGCTGGTGGCATCTGATGGCGGGATCTTCTCCTTCGGCGATGCACCCTTCCTCGGGTCGACCGGAAACCTCCGCCTGAACCAGCCGGTGGTGGGCATGGCCGCCACGCACAGCGGGGCCGGCTACTGGATGGTGGCCTCCGACGGCGGGATCTTCTCCTTCGGCGACGCGCCCTTCTACGGGTCGACGGGCAGCATCCACCTGAACCAGCCGGTGGTCGGGATGGCCCCGACACCGGACGGCGGTGGGTACTGGCTGGTCGCCGCCGACGGTGGGATCTTCTCCTTCGGCGACGCGCCCTTCTACGGGTCGACGGGCAGCATGCATCTGAACAAGCCCATCGTGGGCATGACCGCGACCCCCAGTGGTCACGGCTACTGGTTCACGGCGTCCGACGGCGGAGTCTTCGCCTTCGGCGACGCCGCCTTCTACGGATCGCTCGGCAGTGTGCCCCAGAGCCGGCCCATCGTGGCCATCACCAGCAGCAGTGACGGCGGCGGCTACTGGTTCACCAACAACAACGGGTTGGTGAGCTCGTACGGCGACGCCATCTACTGGGGCTCGGCCCCCCAGGTGCTGGCCCGACCGGTGGTGGGCATGGCCGAAGCCACGGGCAATGGCAGCTTCAGCGGCTCCTCGTACCCGTCCGGGACCTACGGCTACGACATCTCCAACTTCCAAGCCGGCAACTACCCTCCCGCACCTCACACCATCGGGATCGTCGAAGTGGCCGGGGCGTCATTCGGGCTCAATTCAGACCTGGCGAACCAGGCGCGCCAGTGGGCCGGCGGGGGTCTCAACCTCTACGTGTTCCTGACGTACGGCGAAGCCGCCAGCTCCAGTGATCCTGCGTGCGCCGCCAGCGCGTCACAGGCCGCGTGCAACTACGGGTTCAACGCAGCCCTGGACGCCTTCCAGAAGGCCGCCAATGCCGGAGTCAACACGGCCGTAGGGTGGTGGCTCGACGTCGAGCCGGGTTCGTGGTCGGCGAACCAGGGTGCGAACGCCGCCCTGATCCAAGGGGCCATCGACGGGCTCCACCTGGAAGGGCTCAACGGGGTCGGCATCTACGCCAGCCCTGGAAACTGGGGCGGCATCGTGGGCAACTATCAACCGGCCGTGCCCTACTGGGCCGCGGATTGGGGCATCAACCCCGCCACCACATGTGGAAACGTGCACTCGCTGTACTCCGGGCTCCCCAACGGTCCCGTGCAGATCGTGCAGTACAGCTCACCGTCGTTTCCCCTCTCAGCCGGCGGGATGGACACTTCGTACGACAACGACTACGCCTGCTGAACGGGGGCAATGCCGGAGCCGGTGTCGCCGTGACCCTACCCGGGACCGAGGGCGTGGGCGGCGTCGTTGTAGCCGAGCAGCCGCCACCGGCCGCCCTCGATCTCCCAGGTCGTCATCGAGGCATGCTGGGTCCTCAGCTGCATGCGGGCCCCGGCCAGGCCACCGGCCACGGGCATCTTGGCCAGCAGCGATGCCTCGATGACCCCGGCGTGACAGGCAATCACCACCAGCTCGCCGACATGCCTGGCCACGATGGTGTCAAGGGCCCCGGCCACGCGATTGACGAAGCCGCGCCAGCTCTCCCCGCCCGGGGCGATCGGTCGGTCCGGATCGGCGTCCCAGTCCAAGTCTCCGAATCGCTCGGTGAACTCGGCCCAGGTCAGCCCGTCGGCCTCGCCGGGGTGGAGCTCGCACAGCAGGCAGTCGGTCTCGATGGACAGCGAAGGTCGCCGTCGGCCGTCGGAATCCGCCCCCGCCAGGACCGGAGCGACCAACTCGGCGGTCTCGATGGCCCGAGGCAGCACGCTGGCATAGAGGGCGCCGGCACCGGCCAGCTCGCCCGTGATCATCAACCGGTCGCGGAGGGCGCCCACCTGTTGACGGCCGAAGCCGGTGAGGCCGCCGCATCCGATCGGCCCGCCGCAGACTCCGGACACGTTGCACACGGCCTCCCCGTGACGGATCAGCACCAGGCGAGTGGCCGTGGCCGAGCGGGGAGGCACCGTGCGGATACCGGCGGGCACGGTCGATGCCGGCACGGCCTGGTGGCCCGCACCGGCCAGGGTGTCGAAGCCACCGCCCTCGGCGGTCATGCCAGCTCCCCGACGAACTGCTCGAGCTGGCGCAGGGTGCGGCACTCGACCACCTCGTCGCAGTGGATGGCGTACTCCCCGACGATCGAGTCGCCCGAGTTCCAGTAGGCCCGAGGTTCGGGATTGAGCCAGTAGACGTGGCGGGCGCGACCCTGGAGCTCCTTGACCACCCACGCCTGGGAGGCGTGGTAGTTGTTGCGGGCGTCGCCCAGCAGGAGCACGCTCGACCTCGGTGTGATCTCCTCGCCCCACCGCTCCCAGAACACGGTCAGGGCGTGGCCGTAGTCCGAATGGCCGTCAACCCAGATCACGTCGGCCTCGGTATTGATGCGGTGCACGGCCTCGGAAGGGTCGTCGGACCCCTCGAAGAAGCGGCTCACCTCGTCGATCCCGTCGATGAACACGAAGCTGCGCACCTTGGAGAACTGGGAGCTGATGGCATGGACCAGGTGGAGGGTGAATCGGGCGAAGGAGGCCACCGAACCGGAGATGTCTGCGATGACCACGATCTCCGGCTTGGACGGACGAGGGTATCGGAACTTGGGATCCACCGGCACCCCCCCCGTCGAGAGGGAGTGGCGGACCGTGGACCGGAAGTCCAGCGGGCCCTTTCGGCCGTGACGCCGCTTGCGCGCCAGGCGCACAGCCAGCTTGCGGGACAGCGGCTGCAGGGACTTGCGCAGAGCGACCAGCTCCTCGCGGGTGGCGTGCATGACGTCGATGTCCTCGGGCAGCGGTTTGCGCAACGACTTGGCCAGGGCCTCGCTGCCGCGGTCGGCCACCAGCCGCCGCCGGATCTCGTCCTCGATCTCCTTGCGGAGCTGATCGATCCGCGCCTGGTATTCGTCGCGCAACAACCGCTCCTCCAAGGCGGTCAACGTCGTCTCCGGCGCCTCTGGATCCTGTGGGGCCCGGCGATTGAGCGACGAGGTGGCCGCTCGGGCCTGGTCCACCAGTCGATCGAGGACCCGCTCGAGGTCGAGATTCCGTAGGGTCCGGTACAAGTAGTAGGTCCCGCCCACAGGACGACCGGCCTCCATGCCCGCATAGCGCGTGACCGCCTGCCGAGCCACCGCCGCCACCATGGCGTCGTTGGAGCTGAGCAGCGCCTTGTAGAGCAGGTCGGCCAGCTCCTCGGGGGTCATCCCTTCGCCGGCGCCGGTCCCACCGCCTCTTCCCTGGCCGCGTCGGTCACCGGCTCCCTTGAGCCGGTCGTCGTCGTCACCGGACTCGCCCGGCGAATCGGGCTCGTCGTCGATCCGGTAGTCGGGCCCGCGCAGTGAGAAGTAGATCTCGAAGGCGGTCTCGTAGGCCCGCCAGTGGGACGAGGACTTCACCAGGCTGGCCCCGAGGGTGTACTTGATGGCTTCGCGGTCCTCCATGGGCACGTGGCGCAGGGCCTCGGCCGCGTCGAGGTGCTCGGTGAGGGAGACGGGGATGCCGGCGGCGCGGAGCTCGGCGACGAAGCCGGTGAGGAGGTCGAGCATGGCGGGCGTCCCCTCGACCTCAGTCGGGAGGCTCCACCCCGGCCAACTCCTTGGCCGCCCGGTCGATGTCCGACTGGTACTTGAGGAGGATGTGGAGCGTGTCCTTGGCCTGCTCGGCGTCGATGGCCTCGACCCCCAGGACCACCAGGGTCCGGGCCCAGTCGAGGGTCTCGGACACCGAGGGGTCCTTCTTCAGGTCGAGGGTCCGGATCGAGCGGACGATGCGGGCCACCTGGTCGGCCAGCGACTGGCTGATGCCGGGCACCCGCGTCTCGATGATGGCCCGCTCGCGGTCGAGTTGGGGGTAGTCGATGTGCAGGTACAGGCACCGGCGCTTGAGGGCCTCCGAGAGCTCGCGGGTGTTGTTGGAGGTGAGGAACACCAGCGGTATCCGGGTGGCCCGCACCGTGCCGAGCTCGGGGATCGAGACCTGGTACTCGGA
>DASZGT010000353.1:0-24268 GCA_035938575.1 Acidimicrobiales bacterium | reverse complement strand
AAGGTGACCCACCAGTGCCCCTACTGCCAGGCCATCGCCGCCAACTACCCGAGCACCGCGGCCTGGCAAACCGCCACCCTGGCCCGGTTGCGCTCGTGGGGCTTCAACAGCCTCGGCCCCTACTCGGACAACAGCACCATCGGAACCCAGATCCCCTTCACCGTCGAGTTGTCCCTGGCCAACGGGGACATCGTCAGCAGCGGCAACGATTTCTTCGCGCCCTCCTTCGTCACCCAGGTCGACGCCAATGCCGCCGCCGCCATCCCGCAGTGGGCCACCAACCCCAATGTGATCGGCTACTTCACCAACAGCGAGCTCAACTGGGGTCCCCCGGTCAACAATGCGCTCGATGACTACCTGGCCCTTCCGGCCGGCTCGCCGGGCCGGACCGTGGCCCAGCAGTACATCGGCAACCCCGAGGGGTTCGTCACCGCCCTGGCCACCCGCTACTTCGAGGTGACATCGGCCGCCCTCAAGATGTACGACACCCACCACCTCAATCTGGGGGTCAAGGCCGAGGGGCAGGAGGTCGACCCGGCACTGCTGGAGGCGGCCCGGCCCTACGTCGACGTGTTCAGCGTCGAGGACTACCAGCTGCTGGCCGGATTCGCCGGGGCGGTTGCCAACCTCTGGCCGCAGTACCTGCCCGTACAACCCAATCTGGCCAACTTCTTCAAGTACGCCAACAAGCCGATCATGATCGGCGAGGAAGCCGAGATCGCCACCGGGCCCCAGGACCCCAACACCGACCCCGGCATCTACCTGGTCTCGCCCAACCAGCCGGCCCGGGCGGCGGCCACCGGAGCCTTTCTCGCCCCCCTCTACCAGGACGCGCCCTGGATGGTCGGGGACGAATGGTTCGAGTACACCGACGAACCGGTAGGCGGGCGCACCGGCAACGGGGAGAACAACAACTTCGGCCTGGTCAACGTGGCCGACCAGCCCTACCCCGAGCTGACCACCCAGATGTCCAGCATGCACTCGATCCTGCCCGACCGGTTGCTGCAGACCGGCCCTACCTGTGACTCGTGGGTGCGGAATCCCGACAGCTCGGTGTCCTGCAACGCATACATGCCCAAGGTCACCTATCCGGTCAGTGTCGTCGCCCAGTCACCCGGCAACGGCAAGCAGGGCACCGTCTACTCCGACGCCGTCTACGCCGGCGGCGGGGACGCCAAGTACACCTACAGGATCATCTCCGGTGCCCTGCCCAAGGGGCTCCGGCTCAAGTCGTCGACGGGAACGATCACCGGCACGCCCAAGGGGGCCGGCACCTTCGACTTCACGGTCCAGGTGACCGACTCCAACGGCTCGTCGGGCAGCCAGGCCCTCTCCGTCACCATCGCCCCCAGCAACCCGCCCAGCATCATCACCGCCGTGCTGAAGACGGCGCGTCAGAACAAGGCCTACTCGGCGACCCTCGACGCCTCCGGTGGCGTCGCCCCCTATCAGTGGTCGCTGGCCAGCGGGGCGCTGCCGGCCGGCCTCACCCTGTCGGCCGGCGGGACCATCAGCGGCACCCCGACCGTGTCCGGCACCTTCACCTTTGGGGTCGGGCTGTCCGACTCATGGAGCCCGATCGAGACGGCCAGCGCCACGCTCTCCCTGACGGTCAAAGCCGCCAAATAGGGACGACTGGGTCGGGTGCCCGGCGCAGGAGGGCCCTGCTCCGTTGACGCAATTCGCTGACGCCGACCGTCTCACTCACGGTGGAGGCGTTGGTCGACCGACATCAGCCTCCGATGGTGCCGCTGGCCCCGGAATCCACGCAGCTCGGGGTGTTGCCCGCCGTACCCGAACCGGCACAGGCCGGATCCGGAGAACCGTGGAGCAGGAAGAAGGCGGACACGGCGGCGATCACCACCACCAGGGCGGTGGCCACCACAACCTTCGGGCTCCTGAAGACGCGCCGGCCCGATGCGTTCGGTTCGGCCTCCTCGAGTCCCAGCTCCTCGTACCTGCTCACCGGTCGTACAGGCTACCCCCGGGACGATCGGGCACCGCCCCGCTCGGGCCGGAACGGTCCAGCCGGCGTCGATAGGCTCCCCACCCATGGCACCCCCCGGGCTCCGCCCTCCCCCACCCGTCGGCAGCTCGGCCCTGACCCAGGGGTGTTACGAGGGACAGGTGGTCGTCGTCACCGGCGGGGGGACCGGACTGGGCAAGTCGATCGCCACCGAGTTCGCCCGGCTGGGGGCGTCGGTGGGGATCGTCAGCCGCGGTGCCGAGCACCGGGCGGCCGGCGTGGCCGCCGTCGAAGGGGCCGGGGGACGGGCCCTGGCGGCAGCGTGCGACATTCGGGAGCCGCAGTCGATCGCTACCGCGTTCGACGCCGTGGAGTCGGAGCTGGGACCGATCGACGTGCTGGTCAACAACGCCGCCGGCAACTTCCCGGTGCCGGCGGAGGACATGAGCCCGAACGCCTGGCGGACGGTGGTGGACATCGTGCTCAACGGCACCTATCTGTGCTGTCGCGATTTCGCTCGCCGGCTCATCCCGGCGGAGCGGGACGGAGCCATCGTCAATGTGGGTGCCTCCTACGCCTGGACGGGAGGCCCCGGCTTCGCCCATTCGGCGGCGGCCAAGGCCGGGGTGAAGAACCTGACCGAGACCCTGGCAGTGGAGTGGGGTCCCTACGGCATCCGGGTCAACGGCCTGGTCCCCGGCCTCATGCCCCATGAGGACGAGACCGCGGCCATAGCCGCCGTGCCCGGCAAGTACGAAGGCCAGGACTCCCGGGTCCCGGCCGGGCGGGTGGGCTTCCCCCGCGAGTTGGCCTGGGCCGCCACCTATCTGTGCTCGCCCTTCGCCGCCTACATCAGCGGCCACTCGTTGGTGGTGGACGGGGCCAACTGGCAGCGGCGGCACACCGTGCAACCGCCGTTCACCTCGATCCGGGAGCAGCTCAACCGACCGCCGTTCGGGGAGAGCGCCGGCCCACCGAGAGGAACGAGCCCATGACCCGAGCTGAACGACGAGGAGCGCAACCTCGTTCGTCTCGTCCGGCCGGTACGACCCAGGGGCTTTCACGGTAGAACGGGGGGACCAGCCGAGTGCGCGTCCTTGGACCCTTCGTGGCCGTGGCGCGCGAAATCTCCAAGGGGTGACCATGACCGAGACATCGACCACCACTGTCACGTCGAGCCGCCCAGTGCTCGCCAGCGGGACGTTCCGACTGGGAGATTCGACGGTGCACCGGTTGGGGTTCGGAGCCATGAGGATCACCGGCCCCGGCATCTGGGGTGAGCCGGCCGACCGGGCCGAGTGTGTGAGGGTTCTCCGTCGAGCCGTCGAGTTGGGGGTCGATCTCATCGACACCGCCGACTCCTACGGTCCGGAGGTCAGCGAGAACCTCATCTTCGAGGCGCTCCATCCCTACCCTGACGGACTGGTCATCGCCACCAAAGCGGGCCTGACCCGCTCGGGGCCCGGCCGCTGGGATGCGGTCGGGCGACCCGAGTACCTGCGCCAGCAGTGCGAGATGAGCCTGCGGCGCCTCGGCCTCGAGGAGATCGACCTGTTCCAGCTGCACCGGATCGACGCAGCAGTGCCGGCCGAGGAGCAATTCGGTTTGCTGGCGGACCTGGTGTCCGAGGGCAAGGTGCGACACGTCGGCCTCTCCCAGGTCTCCATCCGCGAGATCGAGGCAGCCCGGCGAGTCGTTCCCATCCTCAGCGTCCAGAACCTGTACAACCTGACCGACCGCTCGTCGGAGGACGTGCTCGACTACTGCGGGGCGGAAGGGCTCGGGTTCATCCCGTGGAATCCGATCGCCGCCGGGGCGTTGGCCCAGCCGGGTGGTCCGGTGGACGCCATCGCCCGGGAGAGCGGCGCCACCCCGTCTCAGGTGGCGCTGGCCTGGCTCCTGCACCGGTCGCCGGTCATGCTCCCGATCCCCGGCACCAAATCCGTGACCCACGTCGAGGAGAACTGCGGCGCCGCCACCTTGGAACTGAGCGACGATCAGATGGATTCCCTCACCACCGCCTAGGCGAGCGGTGGTCGACCGGCCGCTCGACGGCGACAGCCCAGCGGGACCGCACGGTTCGACGGCGATCACGAGACCTTGCGGTCGCGCCCGTCCCTCCTCGCGGGTCAGCCCGATGCCGAGGGTCCCGCCTCGGGTGCCCGGTCGCGTTGGACGTCGGAGCCGGTGATGGCCAGATAGGCGACCATTCCGAAGATCAGGGCGCCGAGCACGAGGACGACGGGGCCGGCCCCGAGGCCGAGCCCGCCTGAGGTCTTCGGCTTCCCCAAGGCGTCGGCGATGGAGGCCCCGAGCGGCCGGGTGATCACGTAGGCGAACCAGAACGAGAACACGGCATTCCACCGCAACCAGCGGAAGCCGACGGCCGGGATGGCGATGATGCCGGCGAAGAGGAGTGCCGACGTGAAGTACCCGAGGTGGAGCGTGTAGGCGGTGAAATCGCCGAGCGCCGTCCCCATGGCGAAGGTGGCCACCACGGTGGCCCAGTAGAAGGCCTCCCGGCGCGGCGTGTCGATGGTGTGAATGGACAGGGTGCGCTCGGTCCGCTGCCAGGCGATGAACACGGTGGCCAGGGTGAGGGCGTAGAAGATGGTGGAGGCCGTGTAGGGCACACCCAGCCCCACGTGGAGGACATCCGCGGCCATGGTCCCGAAGGTCCCCACCATGACCACGGCGAACCAGTAGGTCCAGGGGACATACCGCGCCATCCTGAACTGGAACACCAGGGCCAGGACGAACCCGGTGAAGCCGAGGACCACCGCCAGCGCCGGTGCCATCACGTGGACCAGGTAGTCCGAGGTGGCCTCGCCCAACCCGGTGGACAGGCCCTTGATGACCCAGAAGGCGACGGTGATCTCGGGTACCCGGAGGGCCCCTTTTGTGGTCAGCCATGCAGATGCCGGTTGCCGCTGACGGGAATTCATCGGATGACCATACAGAAGACCTGACCCGGGCCCCGGTCACCCCGAGGATCCCGGACTCCGGTCCGCGTCAGCGAACGATGCCGCCGTCGGGGCGGCAGCCGCCACCGCCACCCGGGCAGCTAGGCCGAACCGAACACCAGCGGGGCCGAGCGCACGCCGGCGATGACCGGCGATGCCGTCCGCACCACCGGCCCGGCCGACTCGACGGATCCGAACCGGGACAGCAGCTCCTCCACGAGGATCCGACCTTCGAGCCGGGCCAGGACCGCCCCGATGCAGAAGTGGGGGCCGAACCCGAACGCCACGTGCGGATTCGGATCGCGAGCGACCTCGAAGCGATCGGCCGTCGGGCCGAACACCGATTCGTCCCGGTTGGCCGACGCGTACAGCATGAGAATGGGCTGATCGGCACCCAGCCGGCAGCCGGCCAGCTCGGTCGGACTGGTGGTGGTACGCATGAACGCCACCACCGGCGTGGTCCATCGGAGCATCTCCTCGATGGCCAGGGACACGGCCCGGGGCGTCGACGCATTCACCCGATCCCGGAGGGTTGACCACTGCCCCGGGTGCTCGGCGATGGCGAGCATCCCACCCGACATCATGTTGCGGGTGGTCTCGTTGCCGGCCACCAGGAGCTGCACCAGGAACATGGCCAACTCGGCGTCGCTCAGCCGATCCCCGTCCACAACGGCAGCCCCGAGCTCCGAGATGATGTCCTCACCCGGGTTCGCCCGACGATCCGCCGCCGCCGCCAGCAGATACTCCACCATCTCCGCGCTCAGGGCGGCGCGCTCCTCCTCGGACCAATCGGTGGCTCCCGGAATCACGGCTTCGGACCACCGGAAGAAGCGCGGCCATTCTTCTTCAGGGACGCCGAGCAGATCGCTGATGACCTGCAAGGGCAGCGGAACGGCCACGTCCGACACGAAGTCCACCGGCCGGCCCGGCTCGATCCGATCGACTAGGGCCACGGTGCGCGCCCGCACCCCGTCCTCCAGGGCCCGCATGAACGACGGCCGGAAACCGGGCTGCACCAGGTTCCGGTAACGGGTGTGGGCGGGGGGATCGGTGTGCATCATGGTGGGCGGGGTGGCGTACTCGCTGCCGATCTCGAAGACCATGATCCCTTTGGCCGAGCTGAACGTCTCGGTGTCACGGGAGATGGCCACGACATCGGCGTGACGGCTGGCCACCCAGAAGCCGGCCGTCCCGTTCCAGGCCAGTGGCGACTCCCGACGCAATCGGGCATAGAGCGGGAAGGGGTCACCGGCGTAGAAGTCGGGATCCAGCAATGGCGCGGTCAGATCGAGGGACTCCGTCTCAGCCATCGGATGCTCCCCCATGCCACGCTCCGACAATCGATGAAACGCCTGCGACGGCCATGCGGTCTCCCTCCCGGTGCGCTCCCACGTCGACCTCTCAGCACTCCATTGCTTGCGACGGCTGGGCGCGTGCCCCAAGACTCTACGGCCCGCCTGACCAGCCCGACCCGACCTGCTCAGTGACCAGGAGCGTGGAATCCCAGCCCGTCCCGGCCGAAGCCGACGGCAGGGTCAGTGCCGGACGCTCAATAGGGTCCGATCCGTTGGTCCGGGTTGGTGTCGATCAGATGGTGGCCGTCGGTCGCCACCTGGCTCGTCCACTGGTAGCCGTCCCACCATCGAAAATGGAAGCGTCCACTGGGGTCGGGATGCCACGCCGGCGGTGAGTGCGGCCAACTCGTTGGCGTGTCAGGTTCGCCCGGCTGCCCTTGGAGCCCGTGGTCGGGGGGTGTCGGTCGGTCCGTCGGTACCGCAACCTGGGGCGGGGCCGCCTCCACCTGCACGTTGGCGGGCTGGGGATAGGCCGGAAACTGCTCAGCCACACTCGGGGTGCGCGTGCGGGTCGGCCTGATGTCCATCGAATTCGTCGGTCCGGCAGCCGGGTCACCGACCCCGGTGTGGTTCTGTTGCGCCCGACGGACCTCGCCGGAGTGAGCAATGAGATAGAGGACCAGGCCCAACAGCAACGACAGGAACCAGAAGACAGCCCATACCGCGGACGGGAGCCCCCACGGCGTGCGGCCCAGTCGCTTGCGGTCAATCTCCGAGAGGCGATAGCCCAGCACGGCCCAGAACACCGCCAGGATCCCGTACACGATCCACTGGCCCACGCTCAGGTGCAGCACACCTGAGACTCTATGCCCCGTGGCTACACTCGTCAGCGATTGGAGCCCTCGGTCGCCTGCTGCTCATCCGGCGAGCGCGATGGATCGGTGACCCTCTCGCATCTCCACCTGTGCGCTCCTGTCGCGATGGGGCAGGTACACGCAGTCGTCGCCGGCGAGAAGAGCCGGCTCGATCTGGAGTCGACCTCGGCCGATAAGGCGAAGGCCGATCGTCAACCACGCCGTTGTCACGGGCACGGTGCCACCGCCATCCTTACAAGGTGATCTTGTGCCAGTGCCTTGTATACATGTAGAATGGAGCGATGAGCACCGCACAGTTCCGGGTGTCGGATCGTGGCCAGATGGCGTTGCCCGCCGAGGCACGCCGTCGCTGGGAGATGGGCCGGGGTGGCACCGTGGAGGTGGCTGACCTGGGCGACGCCCTGCTGATCGTCCCCTCCGGCCACGGTGGACTACGTGCCCTGCTCCGTGACTCCATCCTGGACGCCGGCGGCTACGGCCAGTTGGCCGCCGAGGTCGCGGCCGACGAGCCGGACTTGGCTTGAGCAGACGGACCGTGGTGGTCGACGACCACCTCCTCCTGCGGGTCCTGCTCGACGACGAACCGGCTGGTCTCCGCCCCCGCGGTGCCCGCCTGGTCACCACCGGTCTCTGGTATCACCGACTCTGCCGAGCCATCAGCAATCCCCGGGTGGCGGGTGCCCTCTCCCGCCGTATCAGCGGAGCCGGCCCGTCGATCGGAGCGGCAGTGGTGCGGGCCGTCACCGGTTTGCCGGAGACCGTGGGCCTCGTGTCGCTGCGCGAGCTGGCCTGGCCGATGGCACGGCTTCTCGATGACGGCGTACGGCTCAACCTCCTGTCCCTGGAAGCCCTGGCTGCAGCCGAACAACTCGAGGCCGAGCTGTGTCTTGCCTCCATCGACCAGAACCCCCGGCTCCTGGCGGCGGCGGGGGCCCGGGGCACGCCGAGTCGGCTCATCGACCACTGACGATCCGGACCCGATTACCCGGCCGGAGACTGAACGGGCGCCTGACGTCAGCCCTGCTGGTGGATTGTCACCTTGAATCCGGGGAAGGCCCCCGCCGCCGGCACCGGCACCGTGGTCGAGCCGTGGCCGAGCACCGCCTTGATCTGGAACACCGTGTAGTACTGCACGATCGGCCAGAACTGCTGCGGAGGGAGGTCCTTGGCCTCGCACCCGTTGATGGCCAACCGGGCCAGTTGGGGCGTGGTGAAGTGGTTGCTCACGGCGTAGTTGATGAGGCCACCACCCTGCCGGATGCCGACGCAGATGTCGGTGTAGGTGTTGTGGCCCTCGCCGGAGATCTCCACCGAGGCTTTCGGGCCGTGGAAGGAGGCGTACGTCTTGGCCACACTGGACGGGAGCACAGCCTGGTCACCCTCGGCCCCGATCAGCATCACCGGCTTGGACGAGGGGGTGCCGGTGGGCGGGACCGGGGCCCAGCCGACCGCCGTGGCCACCTGCGGGCTGTCCAGGGCGTCGAAGGCGGTGCCCCCGCCGGCCGAGTGTCCGACAGCCGCCACCTTGGACGGGTTGACGACGCCGTGGATCACCGACGAGGGATCACCCGAGGCCCTCTCGACGGCGCCCAGGGAGTCGAGCATGATCGACCGGTCCAAGGTGGCACTGGGTCGAACCGTGAGCCGCAGCGCTTGGGCGGCCAGGCCTCGCTCGAGGTAGTCGGCGCTCACCACCACGTAGCCCCATGATGCAATGCCGGCCAGGAGGTTCGAGTAGTAGAGCCGCTCCCCTCCGAAGCCATGGCTGAACAGCACCACGGGATACGGGCCCGAGGGCGAACCAGGTGCGTCGCGAGAGGCATTGATCGTGGTGGTCGAGTCGAATTGAGGAGGCAGGATGCCTTGCAGGGAGCCGGGCAAGGTCGAGGCCTCGGTGTAACTGAACTGCGTGAGGTTCGAGAGCGCGGCCGGGTTCGCCGGGTAGTACACCGTTGCCAGCCGCTCACCCAGGATCGTACCGGCCGACCCGAGATCCAGAGTGGTCACCCCGACCGGATCGGGACCCGCCATCTGATAGGCGGGGGTGGAGCTGGTGGTGGGTCGAGCTGCGGCGATCGGAGGGCTCGTAGCGGATGAGCCGCAACCGGCGGCCAGCAGCGCTGCCGCCGCGGCCACCGCCGCTCCCACCAACCGCAGACCACGCATGACACTCCCCCAGCCAGACGGCCCAAACCGTTGGCAGTCTTTCTAGCGCACAGGTCGCCCGACCGTGAGGACGTGGTGAAGCCGGCTCCTGGTTGTGGCCGAAGCGGACGCCAGGAGATCGAAAGACTCAGGTGTCGGCGAGCTGGAGCTCCTTGACCTGGGAGGGCGGGTTCCACACCAGGGCCACGAGCTCGTTGGAGTCGACGATGATGCGCGCTCCCAGTTGCACGAGCTGCTGCACGGCCCTGTCCGTGACCTCGACGGAGGCACTCTGTACACCAGTTACCCGCGTGAACACGAAGTAGACGGTCCTGGTGTGGATGGGGACGGACTGTCCGCCCGGGAACGTGTATCCATAGGGATACAGGTATGGGCGTTCGGCGAATCGGCCGATCACCCCTATCGACACGACGCCCTCGGCCGTCGGGGGGATCTGGCCGCGGACGCTGGCCACCGCAGCCGCGGTGGGAGCGCTGACGGCGGCGAACGTCGTGCGCGCCTGAGGGGCGACGAGACTGCTGACCACACACGCCTGGACCAGCGCGGCCAGGCCGACGACGACGGTCAGCGCCAGGGCACCACGCCGCCGGCGACGGGCCAGCCACGTGAGGACGCTCACAGCACCGACCCCCATGAAGAAGACGATGAAGACGTTCTGGAAGGCGGCAATGTGGCTCACGTAGATCGAATTCGAATTGAGACCGTTCACCACCAACACGGAGAGCACCGGGACCAAACCGATGAAGGACGCGATCCCGATGAGGCCCGAACCGGCCAGGTACTGGTACATCTGGTGCCACCGCCCGTCGACGACCGAAATGGCCCGGTGCGGGTGCGTTCCCAGGCCAGCGAGAATGGCCGCCATGCCCGGCAGACCGTCTTTCACGTTGTGGCCGGCGAGGTACCCGTATCCGGCGCTCAGGCTCGATCCCTTGGCGGCGTGCAGGACACCGATCAGCATCAGCCACACCAGCGCGGTTCCGATGAATCCGACACCGGTCCACCGCATCTTCCGGTTGGTCAGGATGGCAATCAGGCCGACGGCAATGACGTAGGTCGCGGCCACATCCCCGCACGCCAGTACGAGCGCCACCCACAACCAGGCGCGTTGCCGACCGTTCCATGCGTCACGGGCGGCCAGGACGGCAAAGCACGTGGCGATGGTCTGGAAATGGAAGTCGAACGAGACCGTCCAGATCGTCCACGGGTTCACCGCCAGCACGATGATCAGCCCGGCGGCGACGAGCGATGCCCCCCTCCGGCCGTGCGGCCAACCGCGCCTCAGGAGATCGAGCCCCCACCTGAACGCGGCCAGACCCGCCACCGCCAGCGCCAGGTCTTGAACCACCAGAAGGACGAAGAGGCTGCGGGTCACCGTGTAGAGCGATGCCAGCGGCCACATCAGTAGTTCGAAATGGCTCTGGTAGAACGGGTAGCCCCAGTGCGGGTAGTCGTGGGGGAACGTGGTCTCGTACGGATTGAGGTGGCCGGTCCCGATCTGCGAGAAGGCCTGCCCGAAGGTGGCCATGTCGTTCGTGAGATCGAACCGCGTCCACAGGTGCCAGCTCCAGAACAAGAGGGCGACGAACTGCAGGGCGAAGACCGCCATGCCGATGTTCCAGACCCTGCGCAGTGCTATCGGATCCGGTGATACAGGAGTTTCGGTCGGTGCTGTGGGGACGTCCTGTGATTCTGCGACTGGCTTAACGTCGTGCACGGTACCGATGAGCTTCCCTTCCGCGGCGATGGAGGTCCGATGGGTTCGGGTGGGCCGGGCTTTGGGCCGGTCGGTCGGACCCCGCCCGCCGCTCACCGAGACCGGCTCCGGCATGGCGAAATGGTACTCCGACCCTCCCATTGGAGCCGCATTACGGCAACGGCCCGGCCGCCGGAGACCAGGCCGGTGGACGACATCCTTCGCCTGTGTCCACGTAGCCCATGGCGACACCGTTGTCGCCCGCCGTGCGCCGGCACCGACCACCGCGACCGATCACAACCTCGTCCGGCTCGAACGGCTCGACCTCGGGAGCGACCTCTCCCCCGGAGTCGATCCGTGCCCCCCGCAGAGCTGCCGGTCGCTCACCGCCGAGTCGTCGGGGTGAGATACCTCTTTGCTCGCGTGGCTATCGGAGGGACGAAATCCCTCCAGGTGATCGGCTTGCGCCGAGGGTTGGGCGAGCTCGACGGCGCCGATGGTCCCGAAGGTGGGTCTGCCGACATCGACGTTGCGGGCGCCGGCGCGGGTTCCGGCTCCGGCGCCTGCGTCGGGTAAGGATCGAAATCCTCGCCGGGTCGCACCTGGTGCAACGTGCTGTGCGGCTCCGATCGCTCCTGTTCCGGTCGACCATTGGTGTAGTAGTACAGCGCCAACGACCGCCGGCGCACACCGACGGGACATGTCAACGGGTCGGGATGGCCGTGGAATGAGGTATCCGTGGTGGCGAAGACCACGAGTCGGTTGAAGATCGGCGGGATCCTCTCCACGGCATTCTCCATGGAGGCATCCCACAACTCGAGATTGCCTCCCCACTCGTCCTGCCAGCCCTCATTCAGGTAGAGGAGAGCATTGAGCCGCCGGTCCACCTTCAGCCGGTGGTGCACGTTGAAATCGGCATGGATCTTGAGAAATCCACCCCGTTCGATCTGGTGCACTCCGCCGCCGAAGTAGTAGGGGTCAGGCAGGAGACCCTCGATGCCGGTGAGCTTTTCGAGGAAGTTGACGAAGACGGCCGAGTTGAACTGGTTCAGGAGATGTCGGGTGACGGGACCGAGGTCCCAGTCGTTGGGGATGGAGCGTTTGATGGCATCAGCACGGTTGGCGTAGGTCCAATCGTCATGCTCCTCCCAGTCCTCGGGGCTCGGAAGCTCGTCGACCACCTGCTTCAAGACGTCTGCCGGCAGGGCGTTGTCGATGACGACGTGGGGGAACGGGCGCGCCGACGCGAAATCGTCCCGATGTTTCAGGCCAAGGCGCTCCCATTCCGAATAGTCGAGGAAATAGACCTGCTCCATCCGGCACAGGCTACTGGTCTGGGGACCACGCCTACGAGTGGACCGGGCGCGGCCTCCCTGTTCCGTGGCCGCCGATCGATTCCGGCCTCGTGCCAGTGGGTGGCCAGTCCGCCACCCTGGGCAGCCAGTGGGTCTGAGTGCGGCGACGGTCGCTGGTCGTGCGATCGTGTGCGAACAGCGGGTTCCGCGCGCCGTGGCGGTTCGGCGGCTAGAACTCTGGTGTGGTCACCGACGAGCCGCAGGTCATCCACCTCGGGCTCGCCCAGGCCAGCGAGATGTTCGAGATGCCCCAGTCCGACCTGTTCTCGGAGTACCGGAACTTCTTGACCGGTGTGGACTACTGCGTGAGCGAGCTGCGCAGCCGACGGTCCCGGAGCGTCGTCCGGCTCGAGATCTCCTTGCCTCCCTCCGAGATCGAACCCGGTATGGCCGACCGGATCAGCCGTACCCTCGGTCGCTACTGCGATCACAAGATGTCGTACAACGACCGTGAGCAAGTCGCGGTGCGGTACGACGGCGTGTCATCTCTCCGGGTCGGGCTGCCCATTGCGGCCCTCGGGTTCGTCATCGCAGTCCTGGGCGCCAAGGTTCTCAACCCATCCACCGATTCGGGACTCGTCCTGGACACCGGGGGTTGGGTGTTGGCATGGGTCGGGTTGTGGTACCCGCTGGACACGATCTTCTTCACACCGCTCGGCTACGGGCGGGAGAACCGCGTCCTGCAGTTGCTCCACGACGCGGAAGTCGTCGTCCGCCCCCACACCTGAACCTGCGCCGACACGGACGGGGTCGATCGCGTGGTTCGACCACCGACAACGTCAGTGGGGACGGAGGGAGTCGAACCCTCACTGGAGGCGGTTTAAGCGCCCTGCCTCTGCCATTGGGCTACGTCCCCGACGGGCTCGCGGCGACCCTCGCTCGTAGAGCCTCCCCGCCGTGAATCCCAAGGAAACCATAGGCGCATACTGCCCGGCAGGCGTCGGAATCCGAGCGCTGCCCTAAAGAACCAACGGCGATCGGTCGATGGTCACCAAACGGAAACGAGGCTGTTCGCCGCCAGGCGGGCACGCCGATCAGGATCAGGCGGGGCGCGCATCCCAAGGGTGACTCGATACCAGGATGTGAGACCCGACCGTTGCCGAGTGGTCAGGAGTCGTGCAGTCCGTGGTCAAGCGTCGCACAGTGTGGGCAGGGTCAATGCGGGCGGCCGCTGCGGTTGTCGCCGCGTGCACCATCCTTGCCATCCTGGCCGCGGCGAACCCTCCTGGCGCCGCCAGAGCGTCCTCGGGCGCAGCGGCAGTTCACCAGGTGCGCCAGAGCAGCGGTGCCGGCCTCAGAGCCCCCATCGTGGGACTGGTCCAGACCGCCGATGCTCGGGGCTACTGGCTGGTGGGCGCGGACGGCGGGATCTTCACCTTCGGCAGCGCCGCGTACTACGGCTCGACCGGCAGCCTCGTTCTCAACCAGCCCATCGTGGGCTTGGCCGCAACCCCCGACGGCCGCGGCTACTGGCTGGTGGCGGCGGACGGCGGGATCTTCACCTTCGGGAGCGCTGCGTTCTACGGCTCGACCGGGGCCATACGCCTCAACCAGCCCATCGTGGGCATGGCCCCAACCCCTGACGGCCGCGGCTACTGGTTGGTGGCCTCCGACGGCGGCATCTTTGCCTTCGGCAGCGCCGCGTTCTACGGCTCGACCGGTGGCGTCGCCCTCAACCAGCCCATCGTGGGCATGGCCTCCACCCCCGACGGCCGCGGCTACTGGCTGGTGGCCTCGGACGGCGGCATCTTCACCTTCGGGAGCGCCGGGTTCTACGGCTCGACCGGGTCCATCCGCCTCAACCAGCCCATCGTGGGCATGGCCTCCACCCCCGACGGCCGCGGCTACTGGCTGGTGGCCTCGGACGGCGGCATCTTCACCTTCGGGAGCGCCGGGTTCGCCGGCTCTACCGGAGGAGCCCCCTTCGGAGGGGTGACGGTGGCGATGGCGTCCCACCACCCCGGGACGGGCTACTGGACCACGACCAGCCTGGGGAAGGTCTCCAACTTCGGCGACGCCCCGTCCTTGGGATCGCTGGCCAACTCCACTCCTTCCAGCAGCCCTGCGTCGGGCGTCCTGGCAGCCAACATCCCCCCGTCGCCCAACTTCTTGGCGGCCTGCTATCCCCACAACACCGGTCAAGCCTGCATGTCCCAGGTTGAGCAGGCCACGACCAATGCCCGCGCCGCCGAGGGGCTCGGGCCGATGACCCTGCCGTCGAACTTTGCCTTCCTCACTCCGGCGGAGCAGGAGTTCGTGACCACGGACATCGAACGCGTGGATCGCGGACTGCCGCCGTTCGTGGGACTGGTGGACGCATTCAATGCCGATGCACAGGCAGGGGCACAGGGAAACTCCGACCCGATCCCGAGCCAGGTGCCGCCCGGGCTCGGGATCACCGCCTGGGCCAGCAACTGGGCGGAAAACGGCAACCCTCTCGGCTCCAACTACTTCTGGATGTACGACGACGGCATCAACAGCGGCAACGTCGACTGCACACCCTCGAACCAGGCCGGGTGCTGGGCACACCGCAAGAACGTCCTCGGGCTGGCCGACTACCAGGCGACCTATGGAGGGATCCTGCTGATGGGGGCCGGCGAGGCCTACGGGACCTTCTCCAACAACTGGGCGTCCGACGCCGCGCTCATGGTGTTGGCCTCCGGCCCGATGCCAGCGCTGAGCTACTCCTGGGCCGCGGCGGTGGCCGCCGGGGCGCGCTAGCCCTCGGGCCTCATCCCGGCGTCGTCAGCAGTACCGTGGGTCGGCATGGACCGACGAGTGGCACTACTCACCCAGACGGCCGACTACGTGGGACCGGAGTTGGCCCGGCGACTCGTCGACGGGCACCACCTGGTCCTCCATGCACCAACCGAGTCACTGGTGGATGAGCTTCACTCCCTCGGAGGGCAGGTCGAGGTGGTGCCGGCCGCAGACGTCGATCTGCGCACGGCCGAGGGCAATCGGGTGTTGGTCGGTAGGGCCCTGGCCCGATTCGGGCGCGTCGACGCGGCCGCCTTCGTCACCGGTTCCGGCATCATCACGGGGCGATTCCTCGAGATCTCCCCCGAGAGCTGGGATCGGACCAAGGCCGGAAACCTCGACATGGTCTTCTACGGGCTGCAGGCCCTGATCCCGCCGATGGTGGAGCAGGGATCGGGCGACATCGTGATGTTCACCAGCGCCACCGGGGCCCGGCCGGAACCCGGCGTCTCCACCTACGCGGCCACCCGGGCCGGTGCCAACGCCCTGGTCCGCGCCGTCGGTCAGGAACACGCCCGCAACGGCCTGTGCATCAACGCCATCGGGACCAACTTCATGGACTTCCCCGGGTTCCTCAAGGCCAGCGGGGCGGGCTCGGATCCCGAACGTAGACGGAAGATCGAAGCGCAGGTACCGGCTCGCCGCCTCGGCGGGATGGCCGAACTGGCCGCGTTCGCCGCCGTCCTCCTCGAAGGCCGCACCCGCTTTCAGACCGGCCAGTTCTTCAGCTATAGCGGCGGCTGGAGCGCCTGACGCCTCCACCCACCATCCGTCGGCGGCGGAGTCCTAACGGGTGACCACCAGGGACACGATGGGTTCCAGCGCCTCGAGTTCCTCGTCCCGCGGACGCTCGACCACGTGCTCCATGGCAACAGACCCCGACCACGGCCCGAACACCTTGGTCGGGCGGCTCTCCTCATCCCACGCCGGCCAGCCCTCCGGTGCACCGGACCGGGCGAAGGCGACCCAGTCCCGTCGCATGGCGTCAGACAGGGCGAAGGCCGCCTCGCCGCCTCCGGAGAATCCCTGCACGCCAGGATTGTGGACCGATCCGAACACGAAGGGGATCTCGAGGGCATGGCACGAGCCCAAGACGCCCCCGAAAGCCGGAGACTCCCACGTGAAGAGATAGCAGTAGGTGCCGACGCCCGGGTCGGCAGCCGCGGCATGGGCGTTGGCAAGACGAACGGTGGGCATGCGGAAGAGCGCATCGGTCGAGATGGCCACCCACAGATCACGGGGGGTCGCCGGCTCGCCTCGGCCGAGGCGCGCCGCTCGCACGGCAGCGATCAACGTGTCGGTCGCGTCGGGCTCGGGAACGAACCGCATAACCCAGCGGCGCAACCCTTCGTCATCCAGTGCGCTCAACTTGGCGTTGCCTGCTGCGAAGAACGCGGCCTCGTCGCGCGTCGTCCCGATCAGTAGAGGCACACGGGACGCCGAGCCGGACGCCACGTCCACATCCGGCGGGGCCGAAAGGAGTCCGCCGTCGACCACGGGCATCACCAGCAGACCCGACAGATCCCTGGTGGCCTGGAGCCCGAGGTCGGCGGCGGCACGTACGAGCTCTTCGGCAGGAACTCGCTCCAATGCCTCCCGGGTCATGGGTACGCCGAGGTCGTCAACGAGCTCCTCGGCTCTTTTCGAGGCCTGCTCGGCGGAGTGGACGTTGGGCGGACCGCTCTCGACGATGGCCCGGTGGAACAGGCCCCGGGCCGCCGGCACACCGAGGAGCGCGGCCACGCTCATTCCTCCGGCTGACTCACCGAACAGGGTCACGTTGCCGGGATCGCCCCCGAACCCGGCGATGTGGTCACGAACCCACTGGAGGACGGCCACCTGATCGGCCAGGCCCCAGTTGCCGAAGCCCGACCACTCCGCGCCGTGCAGCCAGGTCTGGCCCTCATCCTCCAGCGCAGGATGGGCCAGGAAACCGAGCATCCCCAATCGATAGTTGAAGGTGACCACCACGACGTCGCCCCCGCGAGCCAGCATGCCACCGCGATAGAGGCTTCCGGCTCCGGAGCCCGAGACGAACGACCCGCCGTGGACCCACACCATCACCGGCCTGCGGCCCCCGTCGAGCCCGGGCGTCCACACGTTGAGGCTCAGGCAATCCTCCGACTGCTCCTCCGGCTCGCCGCCGAGGGACATCTCGAGTACGCCCGGCGACTGGGGGGCGATCGGACCGAACGCCTTGCAGTCCCTGATCCCCGTCCACGGCTCGGGAGGAGCGGGGGGCCGCCAGCGACCAGGCCCTTCCGGAGAGGCGGCGTAGGGAATGCCCGAATACGACCACAGCCCGCGCCGCCGTACTCCTCGGACTCGGCCACCCTGGACCTCCACCACACCGTCCATCGTGAGACCTCCAGTTCGCCGGCCCAGCTGCCGATATACATCAGACAACCTACCGACCGGTATGACGTGACCACTGGCCGTGGCGCCCGAACGACGCACCGGGCAACTGTACGGCCACACAGGGAGACAATCCGGCCATACACCCGAATCCGCCGTTCCACCTGGCCGGATCGTGTACCGCGCCGGAGGGCGGAACGGATCGGTTCATAGGACACGGCTCAGCGCAGTGCGCCTCGCAGAAGGGAGCAGTTGGGGTGAAGAAGGGGCAAGGGCCACCGGTGGACGAGCACGTCCGCGCCCACGTGGCCCATTGGGCCGAACGGGAACCGAGGCTGGGCGCATGACGCGGGTCAGGATCAGACGCGTCGCCATGGCGGCGGCGCTGGTCTTCTCCGTCAGCACGTTGAGCGCGGCGTTGTCGCCCGGCCTGGCCAGCGCGACCGGAACCACCGGTGCGACAGGCTCGACTGCCCCCAACCGTTCGACAACCTCGACGACCTCGACGACCTCGACCACCTCGAGCCCCGCCGCCTTGCCATCCCAGATCGATTCGACCGAAGCCCTCGTTGCCGCATTGGCGACACAGATCTCCCAACAGCAGGCCGTGCTGGCGCAGGCTGACGAGCAGTACAACCAGGCCGTGGTCAACCTGACGGCCACCCAAGCCTCGCTCCGGGCCACCACCGCATCGATCACCGCGGCCACCTCCAAGATTGCCCGTGAGCGCGCCCAGTTGCGCGACGACGCCCTCGCCACCTACATAGAGGGCACCTCCTCCTCCGCCGTCGCCGCCGTCTTCGCCGCACCCACCGCCGCCTCGCAGATACGCAGGCTGTACCAGACCCTCGGCACCGCCAAAGTGGCCGCCGACGTGGCCGCGTTGAAGGCGGGCCAACGGGAGCTGGCCGCCACCCAGTCCACGCTGCTGGCCGAGCAGCAGGCGCAGACTGCGCAACTGGCCCTGGAGAGCCAGACCCGGGCGAGCGCAGCGGCGGCCAGTGCGCAGTCGGAGGCGACCCTGGCCCAGGTGAGGGGAACCCTGGCCCAACAGGTGGCCCAACAGGCCGCCACCCAGGCGGTTGCCGCGGCCCGGGCCGCGGCAACCGCGACCACCCCGGCGCTGGCCCAGGCCGCCGCGTCGCAGGCCGCCCAGGCGGCACAGGTGGCTACCAGCGTGGGGAGCGGAACCGCAGCGGCGGTCAATGCGACCACGGCCGCGAACCAGGCGGCCGGATCGGCGGCCGGGAGCAGTGGATCGTCTGGCGGCGCGCCCGTGACCATCTCCGGGGGAAGCCCTCCCCAGACCGCCGGCCTGGCTGCCGTGGCCGGTGCCATCAGATACCTGGGCGTCCCCTATCAATACGGAGGGATGAGCTCCGTGGGTGTCGACTGTTCCGGCCTCACCGCCCTGGCCTGGGCCCAGGCCGGGGTCTCGCTCCCGCATTCGGCGGCGGATCAGTACTCGGTGTCGCGCCACGTGAGCATGAGCGCCCTCGAGCCCGGCGACCTGCTGTTCTACAAGTTCGACGGCAGCGCCATCATCGACCACGTCGTCATGTACGTCGGCCCCGTGCTGAACGGCCGAGCCACCCCCTACGGGGCCGACACCATCATCCAGGCCGCGCACACCGGCACCGTGGTCAGCTTCGACCCCTACTGGTCGTCGGGACTGGTCGGGGCGGGCCGCCCCTAGGCCGGTCCGCGTCCGCGTCCGCGTCCGCGCCCGCGCCCGGCGCCCGACCCGGGCCCGATCCTCGCCCGAGGACGGCTCGGGGAGCGACCTGCCGGAACCGGCCGAGTCATCGCCGATAGGGTCACTTCCCCCAGGACCATGACACTCGAACTCACCATCATCGTCCCCGCCTTCAATGAGGCCAACCGCCTCGGTGAGGGGATGAAGCGATTCAGGGCCGCGGTGGCCGACGGTGCCGTCGACCTCGAGCGGGCCGAGGTGCTGCTCATCGACGACGGCAGCACCGACCAGACGGCGGCGACCGCACGCTCCCTGCTGGCCGACCTCCCCCATCACCAGGTCATCAGCCTCCCCGGCAATGCGGGAAAGGGAGCGGCCGTCCGCACCGGGGTGTCCCTGGCCCGAGGGGCCTATACGGCGTACATGGACGCCGACATGGCCATCGATCCGCGAGCCATCCCGCAGTTGCTCGACGCCCTGCAGACCAGTGATCTGGCCATCGGATCGCGGGCGTTGCCGGACTCGATGGTTGACGGCACCTATGCCGTACGGGCGGTCATGGGCCGGCTCTTCAACCGACTGGTGACCGCCGGCACCGGGCTCGGCCTGCTCGACACACAGTGTGGCTTCAAGTCCTTCCGGACCCCCGCCGCCCGGCTGCTCTTCCACCTGGTGCGGATCGACCGGTTTGCCTTCGATGTCGAGGTGCTCGCCCGGGCCCGGCGCCTCGGCCTGCGCATCACAGAGATCCCCGTGCAGTGGAAGCACGTGGCGGGCAGCACCATCCATCCGCTCCAGGACCCGCTCAGCATGCTCGCCGACGTCTATCGCTCGAGGTTCGGCCTGCTGGCCACGCCTCCCGTCCCCGCCATCGTGGTGCTCGACGCCACGGGCGACCACCGGGACGGCGGCCTCGCCGACGAGGTCCGTGCCGTGGTGGCGGGGTCCCTCGGAGGTGAGCCGGTTCCCGTGGTGGGCGACTCGTCCTCGGCCATGGTCCTCCTGCCCCTCGTCGACACTGCGGCCACGACAGCCGTGCTGTCGGCATTGCGGGCCGAGTTCGAGCCGATGAGTGTCTACCGACGGAGCCTCTCCCTCGAAGGCCTGGTCGCCCTCGGGGCCCTGTCCGGCCGGCTCCAGGCTCCTCCGGCTCCGGGTGGGACGGCCTGAGCCGGCGTTGAGCGGTCCGCCGAGCGATCGTTCTGCGGCTGCCTCCAGGGGGCCAATCGGGGCCCGGCCCGGCAGCAGTACGATGCTTCAGGTGAGCACGGAACCATCGGACGCCACCCGGACTGCGTCCCGATCGCGTCATTCCCGCGACGGTGAACCCATCGATGCCACCGCTGAGCGCACGTCCGCTCCTCTTGTCGACGACGACAGGACCGAGCCCGAGAAGGATGATGGCGGGTCGAAGCCCGCCCCTCCGCGGATGTCGGTCCTACCGGTCGCCAGTCCCCAGCCGATGGACGGTGCACCGCACGACCCAAGACGCTCGGACGTGGACGAATGGGGTCGCTCAGAGAACATGCGGTCCATCCTGCGGCGGGTCTACGACCCCATGTACCGCTACTGGTTCCGGGTGGAGTGGGAGGGGTTGGAAAAGATCCCCCACCACGGCGGGGCCCTGTTGATCGCCAATCACGCGGGAGCCATTCCCTCGGACGCCCCGGCCATCATGCACGGGATCGAGGAAGAGATCGGCCGGCCCGTCTACGGCCTCGCCGACTACTTCTTCCGGACCATCCCGTTCGTGGGCACCATGTGGTCACGGACCGGTGGCGTTCCGGCCCATCCCGACAACGCCTATCGACTCCTCCACGACCAGCAGCAACTGGCACTGGTGTTCCCCGAAGGGACAAAGGCCACCTCCAAGACCTACACGGACCGGTACCGGCTCCGACGGTTCGGGCGGGGCGGGTTCGTGGAGATCGCCATGAGGGCCGGCGTGCCGGTGATCCCCATCGCCGTGGTGGGTGCCGAGGAGTCCATGCCCATCCTGTTCAGAATCGGCGGGTTGGCCAAGGCGCTCAAGCTCCCGTACTTTCCGGTCACCGCCAACGCCCTGCTGATGGGACCGATCGGCTACGTGACGTACTTTCCGGTCAAGATCAAGCTGCGCGTCCTCGATCCCATCACCTTCGACATCGAGTCCGGACTGGAGCGCTACTCACGGAGCCGGGTCATGGACGAGGCGGAGACCATCCGGGCCAAGCTGCAGGATTCACTCCATGACATGCTGCGCGAGCGGCGCAGCATCTGGTTCGGCTGATCGGATGGGGCGACGCGTACTGATCACCGGGCTCGACACGTTCTGGGGTGGGCGCATGGCTCAGGCCCTCGAGTCCGAGTCCGATGTCGAGATGATCCTCGGATTGGGAGCCAACGAGCCCCGGGTCCCCCTCGAGCGCACCGAGTTCGTACGCTCGGACCAGAAGTATTCGATCCTCAGCCGAATCGTGCGCGCCACCCAGGTCGACACCATCGTGCACACCTTCCTCGAGACCAACTCGGTCAACATCCCCAGCCGCCTCCTGCACGAGATCAACGTCATCGGCACCCTGAACCTTCTGGCTGCAGCCGGGTCGGCGGGCTCGTCGGTCCGACAAGTGGTGGTCAAGTCCTCCACCCACGTGTACGGCTCCGCCGAGACCGACCCCGCCTGGTTCCGCGAGGACAGCCAGCGTACGAGCCCCGTCCGCACCCGGCTGGAGCGGTCGCTCATCGAGGTGGAGTCATTGGTCCGGGACTTCACCGAGGACAACCCCCACCTGGTGGTGTCCGTGCTGCGCTTCGCCAACGTGCTGGGCACCGACATCATCACCCCGGTCAGCTTCAACCTCCGTCGCAGGTTGCTCCCGTGCATCGCCGGGTTCGACCCCCTCGTCCAGTTCGTGGAGGAGGACGACGTGGTGCGAGCGCTCGAGTACGTCACCGGTCAGCAGATCCCCGGTGTGTTCAACGTGGCCGGGGCGGGCAAGCTGCCTTGGAGCGAGGTGGCCTCGATCGGCGGGGCTTTTCTGCTGCCCCTGCCACCTTTTCAACCCCGCGCCTTCGTCGCCCCCCTGCGCCAGGTGGGAGCCGTCCAGTTCCCGCCGGAGATGGAGGGCCTGATTCGCTACGGCCGCGGCGTGGACACCTCGCGGCTGGTCGGGGCCGGGTTCCAGTACCGGTACACCAGTGCCGGTGCGGTGGAGAGCTTCGCCCGGGCCAACAATCTGCGCCGATCGACCGGGTCGGGCGAACCGGAGTACCGCTACGAGCAGGACGTCGAGCAGTTCTTCCGGCACTCCCCCGCCGTGGTCCGAGGTATCGACGGCTGAGGCCGGATGGCAGCCACGGCTCCAGTCGAGCCAGCTGGCCCCCTGTTGCGATCTGCTCCGTCGATTGGCGGCGTCCCGTCAGGGGTGAGGAAGGAGGGGTGGCGATCAGCTCCTCTTCAACCATGTGACCCGGAGCTCAGGCCCCCGGACGGCCCACTCCTCCGCAGTCATGGCGTACCGGACGTGGTCCTCCCATTCGCCGTTGATCTCCAGAAATCCGAGAGCAACTCCCTCGTTCCGCAATCCGAGCTTCTCCACCACGCGCCGACTCGCTTCGTTGCGAGGAATGATGGCCACCTCCACCCGGTGCAACCGCAGGGTCTCGAACGCGAACTGGAGGACCACCACGACGGCCTCGGGGATGAGTCCCGAGCCCGCCAGCTCCTCGTCGATCCAGTACCCGATGGAGCCATTCTGAAATGGCCCGCGTTGAATCGAGGAGAGGGTGATCTCACCGGCAAACCGTCCCTCGGCGAAGATGCCGAAGCCGAAGCCGCTCCCCAGCTGGCGCTCCCGCTCGCGCATCCCGCAACGAGCACTGAAACTGGCGCCGTCCTCGGGAGCCAACGGGGCGCCCTTCGACCGGGGCTCCCACGGGACGAGCCACGACCGGCAGCGCGTGCGAACGGCCAGCCATGCCTCGTAGTCGCTCTCGACCAATGTGGCCAGCCGGATCCGCCATCCGGGCAGTTCAAGGGATCGAACCACCGGTGTTCGAAGACTCGGACTCATCGCCTCTCGAACCTTTCCGGCTTCCTAGGGTGCTCTGGTGGCTTCCCACCGCCGGGGTCCACTGCCGGCCTCGGCGCGGCCAACGAACGGTCCGGCGACGTCCTCATGGATAGACCCTCATCCGCAAATCCCACCATCGAATCGTAGGCCAGCGACCGACACCAGAACGACACCCCGAAATTGCCTGTGAATCGAGCGGGCGACCGCTGAAGCAGGTCTGTTGACCCAACCCCCGGGGACCCCTCCGCCCCTGTCGTCATCACACCGACCAGGGTCCCCGTCCTACGCAGCCGATTCGGGGACAATATGGGTCACTTCACGGTCAAGGGCAGACATTCGCGGTTGGTATGGTCGGCGAACGGTCTCTACGATCAGGCCTGGCGTCACCCATGACCTGACCGGCGCCCCATCGCTGAACTCACGTCTCGCCACCCAGCCGAGCCTTCACGCGGCACCTCAGCGGAGGACAAACCGGGATCCAAAGGAGCACTGGCATCACATCCGCAGTCGCAACACGACCGGTGACATCGATGGGTCGACCTGTGCCGTCCCACCGACGATCCGCACCTCCTCGGAGGTGGTGGCGCCCACTGGAGCGGCGACCGAGGGCCCAGACGGTCGCATGTGCCCTGTTGTTCACTGTCGCCACCTGGGTCCCCGCCAGTCTCGCCCCGATCAGCGGCCTCGATCCCTCCTGGGGTGCCGGGCTGTCCATGGCGTTCGTGCACCATCTGGCCTGGGGCACGAACATGAACTTCACGTACGGACCGCTGGGCTTCCTCAGCCAACGAGTGCTGTTCTTCGAGTCGACCGCGGTGCTGGCAACGGTCTACCTGTTCCTCGTGACCGTCGCCACCTTCTCGCTGCTCATTCACTGGTTCCGCCAGGCCTTCCCCCTGCCCATTGCGCTCCTCCTGGGCTATGTCGTCGGCGCCACGACGGCTGAGCTTGTCGACCCGGGTGATCACATCCTGGTCCCGATCACGCTGTTCGGATTGCTGTGGGTCCGTGAGCACGATGCCCGGATACAGGAGCTCGGTGTCGCCTTCCTCGGCGTCCTCACCGGCACAGCCCTCCTGGGAAAGGCCA